>NZ_JAGSXH010000327.1 GCF_018283645.1 Actinocrinis puniceicyclus
GATCTTCGTGGACGGTGATACCCGTTACGAGCAGTTCCTGTGCCCGACGCTGCCGGATCCCTCCACGATCTCGATCTACCAGCCCAAGTGCCCGTATGTGCCGCCGGGCGGCGGCAGCCCCTCCCCGACGCCGAGCGGAACCGGCTCGCCTTCGCCGACGCCCACCACGCCCGCCGGGACCGGCCCGATCGTCGGTACCGGCTCGGGTCGCTGCGTGGACGTGCCCGGCAGCACGCAGACCGGCGGCACCCAGGTACAGCTGTGGGACTGCGACGGCGCGGCCAACCAGCAGTGGACCTACACGACCGCGGGCGAGCTGCGGGTGTACGGCAGCGACTGCCTGGACGCCAACGCGCAGGGCACCAGCCCCGGCACCAAGGCGATCATCTGGCCCTGCAACGGGCAGCAGAACCAGAAGTGGAACGTCAACGCCAACGGCACGATCACCGGTGTTCAATCAGGACTCTGTCTCGATGCCACCGGCGCCGGCACCGCCAACGGCACCCTGCTTGAGCTGTGGACCTGCAACGGCGGAAGCAACCAGCTGTGGACACGTCAGTGACCCGGTGACCCAATGACCCGGTGGCCCGGTGGCCCGGGCCGGCCGGCAGGGCCGGCAGGACGGTGCGCAGTGTGCTGAGAAGGCATGACTCTCGGCGCGCTGCGCACCGTCCTGTCGCCGTGCTGATGCGCCGTGCCGCTGATCGTCGCGGCGGCTTTGTCACGCGGGGCGGACGTCTCGCGGTGAATCGATTCGAAGACCGCTGAGCTCGTTAAGCGACGCGGAACCCGGCTTGAAGCCTTCCGCAGCGTATGCGTGGTTACACCGGCATCGGCTTACCAGTGGAGCGGTCGCACCTTTAACTGCACAGATCAGAGCTGTTCCATGTGATCAGTCAGGCCCGGCAACACGATGCGGCGTCACATCCATTGACGGGCCTGTGAGTCCGCCGTAATATCCCGCTCGACATCTGCGATACGAATCGGTTCGACAATCTTTGCGTGGACTCGCGGCTCGCGCCTTTCCCACTGCCGGGGCGCAGCGGCGGGATCGGACCGAGGGCGGCCGCAGCCATCGCCCACCGCTGTGCACCGTGTCGCGCTACACCGTTGTGGCGCCGAAACGCAGGAGGAAGTCGATGAGACCCAGAAGCAAGGCCGGCCGGTTCGCCTTGGCGACCGCGACGGCTTTGACGCTCGCGCTGCCGCTCTCGGCGGCGGCGCCCGGCCATGCCGCGTCGGGTGAGTCGTTGAGTGTGGACC
>NZ_JAGSXH010000328.1 GCF_018283645.1 Actinocrinis puniceicyclus
CCCACGGCCACCCGACCTTTCTTCGATTCCTTAGAACAGATCCGAAGAATGCCAGGTGGCCGTGCCCGTTGTCAGGCGATCACACCACCACGCCACAAAAGATCTTGTAGACCTCAAATCTCAAGCTCAGAGGGCGTTTGGTCTGGTTTTGGGGTCAACCGTCACGATAGTCAAAGTTTTGCCCGAGAAGTCGGGTACCGGACAGCGAATCGGCCAAGCGGCGGCGCTCGCAAGGCGCCGGAACACCCTCGCGGTTTTCGAACACAACACAGTGGGTTGTCTGTGGGTGTTTCGGCAACGCAGCAAGCGTTGTAGATCGGCCGATTTCGCCCACAAAACCAGACCAAACGTCCTCTCGAGGCGACCAGCGAACTCGGCCTGTTCGTCTACTCGATCACCATGGTGTGCCAGGCCGCGCTGCGCGTCGCCGTGCCCGACCGGCAGCAGCCGTGGATCCGCGGCACATCCGTGCTCGCGCCGATCGGGTTCGTGCTGGCGACCCTGATCCTCTACTGGGCGAAGTGGCAGAACCTCCGCATCGCGCTGCCGCTGCCGGCCGCCGGGGTCGCGGTGTACTTCTGGAACACCCGCACCAACCGGCACAGCGCCGCCCAGGTGCGCGCGGGGCTGTGGCTGGTGCTGTACGTCGGCGCGATCGTACTGCTGTCCTGGCTCGGCAGCTTCGGCGGCCGGGACATGCTGCGGGCGCCTTGGGATTCGGTCGCGGTCGGTGCGATCGGTGCGGCGGGGTATACGTGGGGCGTGAGCGAGGCGGTGCGGTTCCTGCGCACCCGCCCGCGTACGACCGAGCCGGGCTCGACCGAACCCGGCGCCACGGAGCCGGATGCCACAGACCCGGGTGCCACAGAGCCCGCGTGACGAGCGGTACGCCGGGCCGAAAGGAAGGCGTGATGTTCGATCCGTTCACGGATCCCGCGGTCCTCGTGCACGAGGTCGACGGCCCGGTCTTCGAGGACTCGTGGCACCGATTCGATCCGGGCGACGACGCGCGCCGCTGCCCGGTGTGCGGGCAAGGCCGGGCGCAGGAGCGCGGGGAGTCGCAGCGCAAGCAGCGCCCTTGGATCCGGTACGCGTGCGGTGACGTGATCGCGCAGGAAATCACCGCGGGCTAAGTGGTCGCGCCTGTAAGTCCTTCGGGGGTTGATCATGCGGCGAGGGAGAGGGAGGATTCTTGGTGTCGGAGGGAGTGTTCTTCTTGCTCTCGCCGGTCGAGTCGGGCCAGCAGATCTTCCAG
>NZ_JAGSXH010000329.1 GCF_018283645.1 Actinocrinis puniceicyclus
AGTACGAGGACCAGATCCTGCCCACCGGCGGCTTCACCGGCACCCCGGAAGAAGCGCTGGATTGCGCCTGCGAGCTCTACCTCGATGCTCCCGACTTCTGACAGATTTCAAGCACCCCCGAAGGACTTCCGGGCGCGACCACTAAGTCTCGTCCCCGCGCTCGCGGGGGTCGTCCCCTGCGCGAGACCGGTGACCGCAAGTCGACGGTCTCGTCCCCGCGCTCGCGGGGGTCGTCCCTCGGGCAAGACGCCTCGCAGGCCGTCACCGACCTCGTCCCCGCGCTCGCGGGGGTCGTCCCCACAGATGGTCGCGACGATCTACGGTGCAGCGCTCGTCCCCGCGCTCGCGGGGGTCGTCCCCAAGATCAAGGACAAGGTCAAGGACCCGATCGCTCGTCCCCGCGCTCGCGGGGGTCGTCCCGGCAGGTTCTTCTCCGCCCGGACCTTCCACTCCTCGTCCCCGCGCTCGCGGGGGTCGTCCCTCCGCCGCGTTCGCCGCGATCCGCCATGTTCACTCGTCCCCGCGCTCGCGGGGGTCGTCCCCCCGACCTGGACGACGTACTGACCCCCACCGCCTCGTCCCCGCGCTCGCGGGGGTCGTCCCGGGTAGAACGGGCTCGCCGTGTTCGTGGGGTCCTCGTCCCCGCGCTCGCGGGGGTCGTCCTGGTGAACCATTGCCGTGCGCAGTCCCCTGCGACTCGTCCCCGCGCTCGCGGGGGTCGTCCCACCTGGTGGCAGCAGATCAGGGCGTGTTTCCACTCGTCCCCGCGCTCGCGGGGGTCGTCCCCGGGCGGCCTGCTCGGCTACACCCGGACCTGACTCGTCCCCGCGCTCGCGGGGGTCGTCCCGCGGGTGTTCGTGCCGACGTGCAGCAGTTCGCCTCGTCCCCGCGCTCGCGGGGGTCGTCCCCGACCACTACAGAACGCCTCACCGCCCGCGGACTCGTCCCCGCGCTCGCGGGGGTCGTCCCGGCGTCTACCGTGCGGCCCGCGATTTCGGCCGCTCGTCCCCGCGCTCGCGGGGGTCGTCCCGGCCTGTCCGTCGCACCGAACCCGGACGACTACTCGTCCCCGCGCTCGCGGGGGTCGTCCCCCCCGGAGCCGATTGACTTTGGGTGCGGCTCCTTGAGGGTGCGTGTTCGAGGTCTGTGATCTCGGGCGATTGCACGCTGCTGATCGTCACAGAGGGCTCCTTTCCGCTACGTTCCTGCTTGCTGACGGCAAGAAACGAGGGAAAGGA
>NZ_JAGSXH010000032.1 GCF_018283645.1 Actinocrinis puniceicyclus
GGGTTTGACCGTGCCGGGGGTCCAGTCCACGTGCGGGCTGGGCGCGTCCAGGTGCAGGTTCCCCGGCAGCGCGCCGTGGCTGATCGCCTGCACCATCTTGATGACCCCGGCGACACCGGCCGCGGCCTGCGTGTGGCCGATGTTCGACTTGATGGCCCCGATCCACAGCGGGTTCTCGGTGCTGCGATCCGGGCCGAAGACCGCATGCAGCGCCTGCGCCTCGATCGGGTCGCCGAGCGCGGTCCCGGTGCCGTGCGCCTCGACCGCGTCGACCTCAGCCGGCCGCAGACCCGCCGAAGCCAGCGCCTGGCGGATCACCCGCTGCTGCGCCAGGCCGTTCGGCGCCGTCAGACCGTTGCTCGCACCGTCCTGATTCACCGCCGAACCACGCACCACCGCCAGAACCCGGTGACCGTTGCGCCGGGCGTCGGAAAGACGCTCGACCAGCAGCAGTCCGACACCCTCACCCCAGCCGGTGCCGTCGGCCGCCGCCGCGAACGGCTTGCAACGCCCGTCCGGGGCCAGACCGCGCTGGCGGGAGAACTCGACGAAAAGCGTCGGAGTCGCCATCACCGTGGCGCCACCCACCAGAGCCAGACCGCACTCGCCCGAACGCAGCGCCTGCGCCGCCAAGTGCAGCGCCACCAGCGACGACGAACAGGCCGTGTCCACCGTGACCGCCGGGCCCTCAAAACCGAAGCTGTAGGCGATACGGCCCGACGCCACCGAAGGCGCGCTGCCGGTGCTGATGTAACCCTCGAATTCCTTCGGCGCATTGTTGAGCAGACGCGACCCGTAGTCGTCGTACATCACGCCGACGAACACCCCGGTGGCCGACCCGCGCAGCGTCTCGGGATCGATCCCGGCGTCCTCCAGCGTCTCCCACGCGGTCTGCAACAGCAGCCGCTGCTGCGGATCGATCGCCAGCGCCTCCCGCGGCGAGATCCCGAAGAACCCGGCGTCGAAACCAGCCGCGTCGTGCAGGAACCCGCCCTCGCGCGCGTAGGACGTGCCGGGCTGCTCGGGATCCGCGCTGAACAAGCCGTCAAGATCCCAGCCGCGGTCCGACGGGAATGCGGACACTGCGTCTCGACCCGAAGCGACCAGCTCCCACAGGTCCTCGGCGCAACGCACACCGCCCGGATACCGGCATCCCATCCCGATGATCGCGATCAGGTCCCGGCCCTCGCGATCGCCGCCATCAGACGCCTGATCGCCGCGGACCCGGGCCGCACTCGCAGCCGGCGTTGTCGAGGTGCCGCCGCTGAGTTCTTCGACCACGTACCGAGCCAGCGCCTCGGGCGTCGGGTGATCGAAGACCAGCGTCGCCGGCAGGCGCAGGCCGGTCACCGAGTTCAGCCGGTTACGCAACTCCACAGCGGTCAGCGAATCGAATCCGAACTCCCGGAACGCACGCCGCGTCTCGATCGCCGTCACGTCATGCCCGACCACCGCAGCAGCCTGAGAGCGCACGAGGTCGATCGCCGCCTCGATCCGCTCGGCCTGCGTCATCCCCGCCAGGCGGTGCTTGAGCGACGCGCCCCGGCCGCCCTGCTTCGCACGCCGTGCCGATGCCGGGACCAGGTTGCGCAGCATCGGCCGCAGCGTCCCCTCGGCAGCCAGCCCCCGCAGCACTGCTCTGTCCAGCGCGGCGCCGATCAACGCCCGGCCTCCGGATCCGGATTGGAGCCCCGCATCGAACAGCGCCATGCCCAGTTCGTCGGGCATCGGCCGCAGCCCCTCACGGGCCAGTCGAGCGAAGTCGCTGCGCGCGAGCCCGCCGGTCAGTCCCGAACTGCGCTCCCACAGGCCCCAGGCCAGCGACACCGCCGGAAGCCCGGCCGCGCGCCGGTACCCGGCCAGAGCGTCAAGGAACTGATTGGCTGCCGCGTAGTTCGCCTGTCCCGCGGTGCCGAGCACACCTGCGAGCGACGAGTACACGACGAACGCGGTCAGATCGAGACCGCTGGTGAGCTCGTGCAGGTTCCATGCCGCATCCACCTTGGGCCGCAGAACACGGTCGAGTTGCGGCGCGGTGAGGGCGGTGACGGTCGCGTCGTCGAGGACGCCGGCCGTGTGGACCACGCCGGTCAGCGGATGCTCGGCCGGGATACTCGCCAGCAGCGCGACCAGCGCCGGGCGATCGGCGGCGTCGCAGGCCGCGACGCGGACCGACGCGCCCGACTCGGTGAGATCGAGAGCCAGGTCGGCGGCGCCCGGCGCGTCCATCCCGCGCCGCGACGCCAGAATCAGATGACGAACTCCGTGCGCCGCGACCAGATGCCGCGCCGCCAGGGCGCCGAGCGTGCCGGTGGCGCCGGTGATCAGAACCGTGCCCGCTGGATCGAATACGACCGGGGCCGCCGGGGCGCTCGCGTCAACGTGCGTGACGCGAGGCGCGAACGGCCTGCCGCCGCGCACCGCGACCTGCGGCTGTGCGCAAGCCAAGGCGGTCCGCACAGCGTCCGCGCTCGGCGCCGCGTCGAGATCGAGCAGCACGAACCGGCCCGGATTCTCGGTCTGGGCGCTACGCACCAGCCCCCACACCGCGGCACCGGCCAGATCCACGTCCACGGCTGCTTCGGCCGCCGGGTCAACCGCCGCATCGGCCGTCGTGTCCGCTGCTGCGGGTGTCGCAGTGGACTGGGAAACTGCCATGCTCTCGCCGTCGTCGACTTCGACGGCGTCCCGCGTCAGCACCACCAGCCGGGTCTCGTCGAAGCGGTTGTCCCCGAGCATGTCCCGCACCGGCGCGAGCACGTCGCTCAGTGCGGTGCGCACCCGCGCCGGAACGCCGCCGGACGGCTCCGGCCGCGTCGCGAAGCAGGACACGATGACGACCGCCGGCGCCGCGTCGCCAGCGGCCACCGCGGCCTTCAACGCGGCGAAGTCCGTGAACACCCGCGCCTGTGCCTGCTCGGCCAGCGCCGCGCACTGCTCGCCGTCGCGCGCCAGAACCGCCCAGCGTTCCACGCGTGCAGCACTATCGCCCGCGTTACCTGTGTCGCCCGCATCGCCCGCGTTACCTGTGTCGGCCGCGTTACCTGCGTCGTTCGGCTCCTCGACGGCGACCCACCCGAGCCGCAGCAGCGCCTCCCGCCCGGCCCGATCCGGCGAGCGCAACTGCTCGACCGCGATCGGCCGCACCGCCAGCGACCGCACCGACACCACCGGCCGGCCCGCCTCGTCCGTCAGCGCCAGGCGCAGCGCACCGCCCGCGAGCCCGGACATCTCGACGCGCACCGCATCGACCCCCCGCGCGTGCCGGACCACACCGCCCCAGGAGAAAGGCAGCCGCACCAGGCCCGTGGCGTCGCCGGACGAGGCGAGCAGCAGCGGATGCAGCGCGGCGTCCAGCAGCGCCGGGTGCACGCCAAAGCCGGAGGCGTCCGCGTCCTGCGGGAGCCGGACCTCGGCGAACAGCGTGTCGCCCGCGCGCCAGGCCGCCGTCACGCCCTGGAACATCGGCCCGTACTCGTATCCGCGGTCGGCCAGAACGTCGTAGAGGTCTTCCACGCCCAGCGCGACGGCCTCGCGCGGCGGCCAATGCTCCGCCGCGACCGCACCGGCCACCGCGTCATCATCGTTCTCTGCGATGCCAATGGTGCCCGTGGCGTGCCGGATCCAGTCGCTCTCGCCTTCCCCGGCTCGCGCGTGCACGGACACCGAGCGCCGGCCCGTTTCGTCCTCGGGGCCGACGAGAACCTGGACCCGGACTTCGCCCTGCTCCCCGGACGGGTCCGGCAGGATCAGCGGCGTGTGCAGCGTCAGTTCGTCCACCTCGTCGCACCCGACGCGTTCGGCGGCCTCCAAAGCCAGGTCCAGGAATGCCGTACCGGGCAGCAGCACGCAGCCCGCCACCGCGTGATCGGCCAGCCACGGCAGCGCCTGCCGGGAGAGCCGGCCGGTCAACACGACCCGCTGCCCGTCCGCCAGGTCCACCAGCGCGTCGAGCACGCCATGCGCCACCGGCTCCAGACCGAGATCCGCCGCGTTCGCCGTCGGGGCCGCGTCCAGCCAGTACGAACGGTGCTGGAACGGGTACGTGGGCAGATCGATGCGGCGTCCGCCCGGCAGCAGCGCGGTCCAGTCCACCGGCCGACCGTTCACGTGCAGCGCGGCCACCGCGCTCAGGAACCGGCGCCGATCATCCCCCCGCCGCCGCAGCGTGCCGGTGACTACCGCGTCCCGCACCGTCTCCTCGATGCTCGGCACCAGGATCGGATGCGGGCTGGCCTCAACGAACGTGCCGAAGCCGTCCGCCTGAAGCGCGCGCACCGTCTGCTCGAACAGCACGGTCTCGCGCAGGTTCTCATACCAGTACTGCGGCGTGAGCGTCGCGGTGTCGACAGGCGCGGCGCGCACCGTCGAGTAGAAGGCGATCTCGGCTGTGCGCGGCTCGATGCCCGCCAGCTGCTGCATCAGTTCCTCGCGCAGGGCCTCGACGTGGCGCGAGTGCGAGGCGTACTCCACCGCGATCCGCCGTGCCCTGATTCCCTCCTGCTTCACCGCCGCGAGCAGTTCGTCCAGGGCGTCGCGGTCCCCGGAGACGACGCTCGCCGCCGGACTGTTGACGGTGGCGACGCTCAGCCGGCCGTCCCAGGCTTCCAGCCGCCGCCGCGTCTCGTCTGCCGGCAGCGCCACCGAGACCATGCCGCCGGCTCCCGCCAGCCGGCCGAGCAGCCGGCTGCGCAGCGCCACGATCCGCGCGGCATCGTCCAGCGACAGCGCGCCGGCCACGCACGCCGCCGCGATCTCGCCCTGCGAGTGCCCGATGACCGCGTCCGGCCGGACACCGGCCGACTCCCACAGCCGCGCCAGCGACACCATCACCGCGAACAGGACCGGCTGCACGACGTCGTCCCGGTCGAACCCGGGAGCCCCGGGCTCCTGCCGCAGGACGCCGAGCAGCGACCAGTCGATGTGCGGAGCCAGAGCCGCGGCGCAGGCCTCGATCCGCTCGGCGAACACCGGGCAGGTGTCCAGCAGCCCGACGGCCATGCCAGGCCACTGCGAACCCTGCCCGGGGAAGACGAACGCGGTCCGGCCGCCGTCGCCCGCGACCGCGGCCACGACGTCGGCCGAAGGCTCCCCGGCGCACAGCGCCCGCAACGCGCCGCTGAACTCGTCCCGGGACTGCGCGACGAGCACGGCGCGGCGGTCGAACACCGAACGGGTCGTCGCCAGCGAATAGCCGATGTCAGCCAGCGCGACCCGCGGATCCGCGGCCACCGCGGCAAGTCGCGCGGCCTGCGCCTGGAGGGCGGTCTCGGACTTGGCCGAGATGACCCAGGGCATGGCGATCCCCGGCCCGCCGGCATCCCACGGCGTGTCAGAGCTCTGGCCATGAGCCGTGTCAGGGCTCTCCATCTGCTCGGCGCCGCGCGCGGCGACCGGCTCGGCGCCGGGCGCCTGCTCCACGATGACGTGCGCGTTCGTTCCGGAGATCCCGAACGAGGAGACCCCGGCGCGGCGCGGGTGGCCGTTCGCCTCCCACGGCACCGCCTCGGTCAGCAGCCGCACACTCCCCTCGGACCAGTCGACGTGCGGCGTCGGCTCGGCGGCGTGCAGCGTCGCCGGAAGCAGCCCGTTGCGCAGCGCCATCACCATCTTGATGACACCCGCGACGCCGGCCGCCGCCTGGGTGTGCCCGATGTTCGACTTCAGCGATCCCAGCCACAGCGGGCGCTCGCCGGCGTGCCCGGGGCCGTAGGCGGCGATCAGCGCCTGCGCCTCGATCGGATCGCCGAGCGTGGTGCCGGTGCCGTGTGCCTCGACCGCGTCGACGTCGCACGGTTCCAGTCCCGCCGAGGCCAGCGCCTGCCGGATCACCTGCTGCTGCGAGGGCCCGTTCGGCGCGGTCAGCCCGTTGCTCGCGCCGTCCTGATTCACCGCCGAGCCGCGCACCACCGCCAGCACCGGGTGCCCCTCGCGCAGCGCGTCGGAGAGCCGCTCGACCACGAGCACGCCCGCCCCCTCGCCCCAGCCCGCGCCGTCGGCGCCGGCCGAGAAGGACTTGCAGCGGCCGTCGACGGCCAGGCCGCGCTGGCGGCTGAAGGCCACGAAGATCCCCGGCGTGGCCATCACCGTCACGCCCCCGGTCAGCGCCAGGTCGCATTCGCCGGTGCGTAGCGCCTGGCAGGCCAGGTGCAGCGCGACCAGCGAGGAGGAGCACGCGGTGTCGACGGTGATCGCCGGGCCCTCCAAGCCCAGCAGGTAGGACAGCCGGCCGGAGGCCACGCTGCCGCGGCTTGAGGTGGCGAAGTAGCCTTCGAGCCCGGCGGAGGGCCGCTCCAGCAGCCGGTTGCCGTACTCGTCGTACATCACGCCGGCGAACACGCCGGTGCGGCTGCCGCGCAGCGCCGCCGGGTCGATCCCGGCGCGCTCCAGCGCCTCCCACGCGGTCTCCAGCAGCAGCCGCTGCTGCGGGTCGGTGGCGAGTGCCTCGCGCGGGCTCATCCCGAAGAACTCGGCGTCGAACCGGTCCGCATCGGTCAGGAAACCGCCGCTGCGGGTGTAGACCTTGCCCGGCTTGTCAGGGTCCGGATCGTAGAGCCCGGCCAGGTCCCAGCCCCGGTTCGCAGGGAACGGGCCGATCGCGTCCCCGGCGGCGGCCACGAGCCGCCACAGGTCCTCCGGCGAGGCGACCCCGCCGGGGAAACGGCAGCCCATGCCGACGATCGCGATCGGCTCGTCCTGCGCGGCGCGGGCGACGGCCGTCACCGGGGCGCGCCCGCCGTCGCGGCCGAGCAGCCGGTCGCGGATGCAGGCGGCCAGTGCGGCGGGGGTCGGGTAGTCGAACACGAGCGTGGTCGGCAGCCGCAGACCCGTGGCCGCACCGAGCCGGTCGCGCAGATCGACCGCGGTCAGCGAGTCGAAACCGAGCTCGGTGAACGGGATGAGCGGGGCGAGGGTGCGGCCGTCGGCGTGCCCGAGGACGATCGCGACCTCGGACCGGACCAGATCGAGGGTCAGCCGGTCCCGATCCGCCGGGGCAGCCGCCGCGATGCGCCTGACCCACGCGTTCGAGCCCTGTGTATTCGCACCCTGGGATACTGCCACGGTCGAGGCGGCGGCTCGCCGCGCGGGCGCCTTGACCAGCGCGCGCAGCATCGGCGGCACCGCGGCGTTCCGGGCGCGGGACCGCAGCGCGGCCGGGTTCAGCAGCGCGGTCACCGTGATCGGCTCGCCGGCGCGGCAGGCGGCGTCGAAGAGCTCCAGTGCCTGCTCGGCGGTCATCGCCTCCAGACCGGAGCGTGCCATCCGCGCGCGGTCCGCGTCGTCCATGTGGCCGGTCATCCCGCTCGCGTCCCCCCACAGGCCCCAGGCCAGCGAGGTCGCGGGCAGGCCGAGCGCGTGCCGGTGGCAGGCCAAGGCATCAAGGTACGCATTCGCTGCCGCGTAGTCGCCCTGCCCGGCGCCGCCGAGGATGCCGACCACCGAGGAGAACAGGACGAATGCGCGCAGCGGGAGGTGCCGGGTCAGCTCGTGCAGGTGCCATGCCGCGTCGACCTTCGGCGGCAGCACCCGGTCCAGTTGCCGCGCGGTGAGGGAGGTGATGGTGCCGTCGTCGAGCACACCAGCCGTGTGGATGACCGCTGTCAGCGGCGCTTCGGCGGGCACGGCGTCGATGAGGGCGGCCAGCGCCTCGCGCCGCGTCACGTCGCAGGACTCGAATCTTATGTGTGCGCCGAGGTGCGTGAGCTGCGCTGCCAGCGTTGTGGCGCCTTCCGCGTCCGCGCCGCGCCGCGAGGCCATGATCAGGTGCCTGACGCCGTAGCTGGTGACGAGGTGCCTGGCCAGGATGGCGCCGAGGGTTCCCGCGCCGGTGATCAGGACGGTGCCCTCGGGGCTGAACCTCGGCGCGCCGGTGTCGTCCGCGCCGGTGTCGTCCGCGGCGGCCGTGTCGGCGGCCCGCGTCGCGAGGCGCGGCACGCGGACGGCGCCGTCACGCAGCGCAAGCTGCGTCTCGCCGGACGCCAGGGCGGCGGCCGGGATCTGCGGCGCGCCGGACAGTTCGTCGACGTCGAGCAGGATGAAGCTGTCCGGGTTCTCGGTCTGCGCGGTGCGCACCAGACCCCAGATCGCGCCGCCGGCCAGGTCGGGCACGCCTTCGCCGGGCGTCGTGGCGATCGCACCCCGCGTGACGAGCACGAGCTTCGACTCCGCGAAGCGGTCCTCGGCGAGCCAGCTCTGCACGATCCCGAGCGCCCGCGCCGTCGCGGCGCGCACCGCCTCGGGAGAGGCTTCGAGCGGCGAGGAAACGCTGGCATACACGTACCGCGGCGCGGGAGCGTCGCTGTGGCAGACCTCGTCGACGTCGACGAGGACGGCGGGAGTCGGATCGCCGAGCGCCAAAGCGGTCCAGTCGATGCCCAGCGCGCCCTGCTTCCTGCGCGCGGCCGACAGCTGCCCGGCGGCGACCGGCCGCAGCGCCAGCGACTCGACCGTGAGCACGGCCGTGCCCTCGGCGTCGACCAGGGCCAGCGACACGGTGTCCCGGCCGGTGATCCGGGCCCGCAAAGCGGCCGCGCCGGTGGCGTGCAGCCGCACGCCGCTCCACGTGAAGGGCAGCAGCATCGACCCCTCGGCATCGCGGCCCACGACGGGATGCAGCGCCGCGTCCAGCAGCGCGGGATGAATGCCGAAACGCTCGGCGCCGGGCGCCGGCTCGCCGGCCAGGCCCAGCTCCGCGAACCAGCCGTCAGAGTCCTGCCACAAGGCCTGCACGCCCTGGAACGCCGGGCCGTAACCGTAGCCCTTCGCGGCGAGGCGGTCGTAGAGCCCGTCGACATCGACCGCCTCGGCGCCGGCCGGCGGCCACTGCGCGTCGAACGCGGCCTCACCGGCATGGGCGGCGGCACCGGTATCGGCGCCGCCGCCGGCCGCGTTCGTCGGGCCGAGCAACCCTTCGGCGTTGCGCGTCCACGGGCCCGGGACGTCCGCAGGCCGAGAGTGGAAGGAGGCGGTCCGCCGCCCCGCCTCGTCACCCGCGCCGACACAGATCTGAAGCTGAACGGCGCCGTCGGCGGGAAGAAGCATGGGCGCGTGGACGGTCAGCTCCTCGACGCCGTCGCACCCGGCGCGGTCGGCGGCCTGGAGCGCCAGCTCCACGAACCCGGTCCCGGGAAGCAGCACCGTGTCCTCGACGGCATGGTCAGCCAGCCAAGGGTGCGTGCGGACGGAAAGCCGCGCGGTATGCACGACAGCCTGCCCGTCGGCGAGCTCCAGCGACGCCCCGAGCAGCGGGTGCGCGGGCGCTTCGAGCCCGGCCGCCGTCACGTCCCCGGACGCCGGGGCGTCGAGCCAGAACCGCCGCCGCTGGAACGGATACGTCGGCAGGTCGACGGCGGCGGCCGGGTATCCGCCGACCACGCCAGGCCAGTCGACGGCGGTGCCGTGCACATAGAGCTGCGCGGCGCAGTTCAGAACCGCCTGCCACCCGCCGTCGTCCCGGCGCAGGGTGCCGACGACGACCGGTGCGCGCTGCGCGTCGGCCAGCGTGTCCTGGAGCGCGCCGCCCAGGATCGGATGCGGGCTGACCTCGACGAAGGCGCCGTGCCCGGCCTCCCACGCGGTCCTGGCGGCCTGGCCGAACAGCACCGTCTGCCGCAGGTTGCGGTACCAGTACTCGGCGTCCATGACGGCGGTGTCGATGCGGTCGCCGGTGACGGTCGAGAAGAACGCGGTATCGCAGGACCGTGGTTCGATGCCCGCCAGTGCTTCGAGGACGTGCTCGCGGATCGCCTCGACATGGGCGCCGTGCGAGGCGTAGTCGACCGCGATTCTGCGTGCCCTGATCCGGTCGGCTTCGAAGCGTTCGAGCATCTCGTCGAGCGCGTCGCGGTCCCCGGAGACGACCGTGGCCGCCGGGCCGTTGACGGCCGCGATGCCAAGCCGTCCGCTCCACGCGGCCAGCCGCCGCGTCACCTCGGCGGCGGGCAGCGCGACCGAGGCCATGGCGCCGATCCCGGTGATCCGCGCGAGCGCCTTGCTGCGCAGCGCGACCACGCGGGCCGCGTCCGGCAGGCTGAGCGCCCCGGCGACGTACGCCGCCGCGATCTCGCCCTGCGAGTGCCCGATGACGGCGTCCGGGCGCACGCCGAGCGAGCGCCAGAGCGCCGCCAGCGAGACCATGACCGCGAACAGCGCCGGCTGGATCACCTCGTCGCGCTCCAGGACGGGTGCGTCCGGCGCGCCGCGCAGCACGTCGAGCAGCGAGAAGTCCACGTGCGCGGCCAGAGCGTCGGCGCACATCGCGACGTGCCGCGCGAATACCGGCGACTCGTCGAGGAGCTGTGCCGCCATGCCGGCCCACTGCGAACCCTGGCCGGGGAATACGAACACCGTCTTACCCGGCGGTTGCGCCGTCCCGCGCGCGCCGTACGCCGCGGCCCCGCCCTCACTCAGCGCCCGAAGACCCGCCTCGAAGTCGCAGGGCTCGGAGCCGACGATCACCGCGCGGTGGTCGAAGGCGGCGCGCGTCGTGGCCAGTGCCCGGGCGATCGCGTCGACCCGCACGGCGGGCTCGGCCCGGACCAGGCCCAGCAGCCGGTCCGCCGCGGCCGTCAGCGCGGCCTCGTCCTTGGCGGTGAGGATCCACGGGACGGCGACGGCCGCAGCGGGCGTCGGCGCGGCCGGCAGCGGCGGCTGCTCGGCCTCGTCGAGCTCGACCTGCTCAAGGATCACATGCGCGTTGGTCCCGGAGATCCCGAACGACGAGACTGCGGCGCGCCGCGCACGCCCGTTCTCCGGCCACGGCACGGCATCCCGCAGCAGCGAGACGGCACCCGCCGACCAGTCGACGTGCGGCGAGGGCTCGTCGATGCCGAGAGTGCCGGGCAGCAGGCCGGCCCGCAGCGCCATCACCATCTTGATCACGCCGCCGACACCCGCGGCGGCCTGCGCGTGCCCGATGTTCGACTTCAGCGATCCGAGCCACAGCGGCCGCCCCGGATCGCGCCCGGGGCCGTAGGCGGCGATCAGCGCCTCGGCCTCGATCGGGTCGCCGAGCTCGGTCCCGGTGCCGTGCGCCTCCACCGCGTCGACCTCGGCCGGCTCCAGGCCCGCCGACGCCAGCGCATCACGGATGACCCGCTCCTGCGACGGGCCGTTGGGCGCGGTCAGCCCGTTGCTCGCGCCGTCCTGGTTGACCGCGCTGCCGCGGATCACGGCGAGCACCCGGTGGCCGCGGCGCCTGGCGTCCGAGAGCCGCTCGACCAGCAGCATGCCCACGCCCTCGGCCCACGCGGTGCCGTCCGCCGCCGCCGCGAACGGCTTGCACCGCCCGTCGGGGGCCAGCCCGCGCTGGCGGCTGAACTCCACGAACATACCCGGCGTGGCCATCACGCTCGCGCCGCCGGCCAGCGCCAGGTCGCACTCGCCGTACCGCAGCGCCTGACAGGCCAGGTGCAGCGCCACCAGCGACGAGGAGCACGCCGTGTCGACGGTGACCGCGGGCCCCTCCAGCCCGAGCGTGTAGGCGATCCGGCCGGAGATGACGCTCGTGGTGTGGCCGGTCAGCAGGTATCCCTCGAACCCGTCGGCCGCCTCGTGCAGCCGCGGCCCGTACTCCTGCGCCATGGCGCCCGCGAACACGCCGGTGCGGGTGCCGCGCAGCGTTCCCGGGTCGATGCCGGCGCGCTCCAGCGACTCCCACGCCGTCTCCAGCAGCAGCCGCTGCTGCGGCTCCATGGCGGCGGCCTCGCGCGGGCTGATGCCGAAGAACGCGGCGTCGAAACGGTCCGCGTCGTACAGGAAGCCGCCCTCGCGCGCGTACGTGCGCCCCGGCTTGCCCGGCTCGGGATCGTAGAGCCCGTCCAGATCCCAGCCGCGGTTGGCCGGGAAGGGACCGATGGCGTCGCGGCCCTCGGCCACCAGCCGCCACAACTCCTCCGGCGTGGCCACCTCGCCGGGGAACCGGCAGGCCATCGCGACGATCGCGATCGGCTCGCCGTCGTGGGCGCCGCGCGAGGCCGCGAGGGGCGCCGGGTCCGGCTCGCCGCCCGGCGTACCGGCCAGCCGCTCGCGTAGATGCCGCACCAGCGCGGCCGGGGTCGGGAAGTTGAACAGCAGGCCCGCGCCGAGGCTCAGACCGGTCGCCGCGCGAAGCCGGTCGCGCAGCTCGACCGAGGCGAGCGAGTCGAACCCGAGGCTCTTGAAGGAACGCGCCTCGTCCACGGTGTCCGGCGTGACGTGGCCCAGCACGATCGCCACGGTGGTGCGCACGAGCTCGGCGAGGCGGGCGTCGAGCCCGGCGGGGGAAAGGCCCGACCACTGCGCGCCCGGCAGTCCGCAGGCCGCCGACGTGTCCTCAGTGTCCTGATCCGCAGCGCCTGCTCCTGCGGGCAGCGCCGCGCGCGCCGCGGACGCCGCGGCGTCCGCGGTCAGCCAGTGGCTCTGGCGCTGGAAGGGGTAGGTCGGCAGCGGCACCCGGCGCGCGCCGGTTCCCGCGA
Source organism: Actinocrinis puniceicyclus (assembly GCF_018283645.1). Taxonomy (GTDB): domain Bacteria; phylum Actinomycetota; class Actinomycetes; order Streptomycetales; family Catenulisporaceae; genus Actinocrinis; species Actinocrinis puniceicyclus. The sequence continues at coordinate 12,456 of NZ_JAGSXH010000032.1, forward strand.
ACACCGTTTCCCAGTCCACTGCGACGCCCGCGGTGTGCAGTTGCGCCAGCGACGAGGCGAACCGCGCCCAGCCGCCCTCGCCCCGGCGCAGCGTGCCGAGCGCGACCGGCCGCGCGTCCGTCGGCTCGGCGCCGTCGAGCGTGTCGCGCAGCGCTGAGATCAGGACCGGGTGCGCGCTCACTTCGAGGAAGACGGTGAATCCGTCCTGCGCCAGCGCGCGCGTCGTGGCTTCCATTTGCACCGGCTCACGCAGGTTGCGGTACCAGTAACCTGCGTCGAGGCGGTCGGTGAGCGGCCCCGCGGTGACCGTGGAGTAGAACGCCGTGCGCGGTTCGCGGGCGTCGACCTCGCCGAAGGCGTTGAGCAGGCCGTCGCGGATCTGTTCGACGTGCGGGGAGTGGGACGCGTAGTTGACCTGAACCATGCGTGCCTTGACATCCCGCTGCGCCAGGTGCGCGATCAGATCGTGCGCCGCCTCCGGGACGCCCGCGACGACCGTCGAGAACGGGCTGTTGTAGACGGCGATGCACAGCGCGCCCTGCCAGCGGGGGATCAGGGTACGGACTTCATCGGCGGGCAGCGGGATCGAGACCATGACGCCGCCGTGCGCCAAGGTCGCCAGCATCCGGCTGCGCTCGACCACGATGCGCGCCGCCTCGTCCATGCTCAGCGCGCCGCTGACGCAGGCGGCCGCGATCTCGCCCTGCGAGTGGCCGGTCACCGCGTCGGGGTGGACGCCGAGGCTCTCCCAGTACCCGGCCAGCGCGACCATCACGGCGAACAGCACCGGCTGGGTGACCTCGTCGCCGTCCAGGTCCGGCGCGCCGGGTTCGCCGCGCAGCACGCCGAGCACGGACCAGTGCGTGTGGTGCTCCACCGCCGCAGCGGCGGCGTGCAGCAGGCCGCGGAAGACCGGCGAATCGTCGAACAGTTCCAGCGCCATGCCGCTCCACTGCGCCCCCTGGCCGGGGAACACGAAGACGACCTTGGGCTCCTCCAGCGCCCGGCCGGCCACCGCGTGCGCGGCGTCCTCGCCTCGGGCCAGCGCCGCCAGACCGCTCAGTGCTTCCTGCCGGTCGCCGGCCAGGACGACGGCGCGGTGTTCGAAGGCGGTGCGGGTCGTCGCCAGCGAATATCCGAGGTCGCACACGGCGGGGCCGGCGTCCTCGTCGGCCGCCGTCGCGGCGATGCGGGCCGCCACGCGTTCGGCCTGGGCCCGCAACGCGGCCGGGGTGCGCCCGGAGACCGGCAGGGCGACGAGCCGCGCCGCCGGGCCGCCGGGTTCGGCCACCGTCGCGTCAGCCTCCGTATGCGCCGCCGCCGAAAGCGCCGCGGCCGAAAGCGTGGCGGCCGGCCGCGGCGACGCCCCGGGCGCGGACCGCGGCGCCTCGCCGACGACGACGTGGCAGTTCGTACCGCCGATCCCGAACGAGCTCACCCCGGCCAGCAGCGGGCGCTCGGCGTGCGGCCACGCACCGGTTTCCCGTTGCACCCGCAGCCGCAGTCCGTCCAGCGGGATCGCCGGGTTCGGGGTCCGGAAGTGCAGGCTCGCGGGCAGCTGCCGGTGCCTGACACTGAGCACCGTCTTGAGCAGCCCGACGACGCCCGCGGCGCCCTCCAGGTGGCCGAGGTTCGTCTTGACCGAGCCGACCGCGAGCGGGTCGCCGGCCGCGCGCCGCGCCCGGAACACCGCGCCGAGCGCCTCGGCCTCGATCGGGTCGCCGACCGGGGTCCCGGTACCGTGCAGTTCGATGTACTGCACGCGGCCGGGACGGATCGCCGCCTGAGCCAGCGCGTCGCGCACCACCTCGGCCTGAGCGGCCCCGTTCGGCACGACGAGCCCGTCGCCGCCGCCGGTGCCGTCGTTGTTGACCGCGCTGCCCAGGATCACCGAGTAGATCGGGTCGCCGTCGGCGAGAGCGCCGGCCAGCGGCTTGAGGACCAGCGCCGCGCCGCCCTCGCCGCGCACGAAGCCGTTGGCGCGCGCGTCGAAGGTGAAGCACCGGCCGTCCGGCGACAGGCCGCCGAACCGTGCCGCACTGACGGCGCCCTCGGGGATGAGGTTCAGTTGCACGCCGCCGGCGATCGCCAGCGCCGTCTCGCCGCGCCGCAGGCTCTCGCAGGCCATGTGCACGGCCACCAGCGAGGAGGACTGCGCGGTGTCCACGGTCAGGCTCGGGCCGTGCAGTCCGAAGGTGTAGGAGACGCGGTTGGCGATCAGGCCGCGGCGCACTCCGGTGAAGGAGTGCCGGCCGATCGCGCCCGGCCCGTGCTGGTAGAGCAGGGTCGCGTAGTCGTCGCCGATCGCGCCGACGAACACGCCGGTGCGGCTGCCGCGCAGCGCCTCGGCGACCAGCCCGGCGTCCTCCACCGCCTCCCAGCTCAGCTCCAGCATGAGCCGCTGCTGCGGGTCCATCGCGCCGGCCTCGCGCGGCGAGACGCCGAAGAACCCCGCGTCGAAACCGTCGACCCGGTCCAGGAACGCGCCGTGCCGCGCGGCCAGGCGCACCGGTTCGGGCACGTCGTCGCCGAGCGCGTCCGGATCCCAGCGCCCGGCCGGGACCTGGCCCACGGCGTCGACGCCGTCGCGCAGCAGCCGCCAGAACGCGGCGGGGTCCTCGGCCCCGGGCAGCCGGCAGGAAACACCGATCACGGCGATCGCGCCGTCGGGCTGCGGGCGCGAAGCGGCGGCCCGAGCGTTGGAGACGCGCTTTCCCGTCATGGCGGCCTGACTCCTTCTCTGCGTGCGGTCTGTACCGTGGGCGGCGGCGCCGGGAGCACGGCGAAGCCAGGGAGCTGATACGAGGGTGCTGATGTGGGAGTGCGGTGCCGGGCGGGGCGCGGCGGTGTCCGAGCCCTACCTGTGGTCGGCGCCCGCCGCGGCCAGGTCGCGGCGCAGCATCGCGAGGAACTGCTGCGGCGGGTCGCGCACGAACAGATGGCCGCCGGGGACCGTGCGCAGTTCGAAGCCTGAGTCGCCGTGCCGGGCCCAGCCCGCCATGGCGTCGGCGGCGATCAGCGGGTCGCCGTCTCCCGAGTAGGCGAGGATCGGCCGCGGCAGCGGCTCGCGGCGGCCGACCACGTGGCTGTTGCACAGCTGCAGGTCGTCACGCAGCAGCGCCACCGCCGCGTCGACCCAGTCCGGGTACTTGAGCAGCATCGGCGACATGCCGCCGGCGTCCAGCAGCCACTGGACGAGCCCGTCGCGCGACAGGTCCTCGGTGCCCGCGGACACCGGCGGCACGTCCGGCGGATTGCAGGCCCCGACGATGAGTGCCTCGGGCGGCCGCGCTCCCGCGGTGATCCGGGCGTGCACCAGGTTGAAGGAGATCAGGGCGCCCATGGAGTGCCCGTAGAAGACGTGCGGCGATTCCAGATGCGGGCCGAGCTGCTCGCACAGCACGCGCACCACCTCGCTCATCTCGGTCAGCCGCCCGTCGCGCACCCGGCGTTCGCGGCCCGGCAACTGCACCGCAAGCACCGACACCGACGGGCCGAGCGCCTGCTGCCATTCGGCGAACATCGAGGCGCCGCCGCCCGCGTGGTGCAGGCAGAACAAACGCAGCGGCGCCTTCGGGTCGGGCGCCGCGGTCAGAAACGGCGTCAGCGCCCCGGTCGTGCGGCCGGCTGCGGCGTCCACGGTCATCTCCCCGCCCCCCTGACCGCTCGACGCGCTCGCAGGGCCCGCCATACGGCGCCGAGCACCACTCGCTGCGGATTGCGGACCCGGCGCATCCGCAGCACGGACAGCACCGTCCATATGCGGGTCTCGGTGACGTGGAGCGGCGAGCCGTGCACATCGTCGTTCTCGACCAGACGCAGGTCGGCCAGCCGCTCGCGCAGCAGCGCCGCCTCCGCGCCCGGGATGATCTCGTCGCGCCGGCTGTTGAGGTAGGCGACCGGGATCCGGATCGCGTCGAGCTGCTCGTCGCTCAGTGCCAGCGGCGCGAGCCGGCCGGCCAGGTCCCCGGCCGGGTCCCCGGGCCGGGCGCCGGTCAGCCGGGCCAGGGTGTCGGCGGTGATCCGCGGCACCCGGGCCAGCCAGTCGCGGTCCGTGAAGAACACGCGCACCGGCGCTCCGGCGGTGACGACGCCGCGGATGCGCGGGTCCTCGGCCGCCGCGCGCAGCGCGAGCTGCCCACTGAAACTCAGAGTATTGGCATAGGTGTGGTGCACGTCGGCGCGGTCCGCCACCGCGTCCAGCAAAGCCGGCAGCATGCGCCAGCTGTCCGCGTCGTAAGGCAGGGTGTTCTCGCCGACGCCCGGAAGCTCGGCGGCGATCCCGGCCATCCCGAACTTCTCGACCAGCGGCAGGACCGAGGCCCACTGCTCCTTGACGCTGACGATGCCGCCCATGATCAGCAGCAGCGGGCGCGGCCGGTGCGCCGACAGGCCCGCCGCCCAGCACCGCAGCGGGCCGACCGAGGTCTCCAGCTCCAGCCGCTGCACCTGCGGCGCCTTCTGCCGGCACCATTGGCCGAACGCCGCGACGCAGGCCAGAGCGGCACGCTCGCGCGCCGGGCCGTCGGGGTAGGGGAAGCGGGCCATCGCGTAGTGACGGCAGGCTTCCAGCGCCCGGCCCCGGGCCAGCAGCGCGTCGGCCGCACGGCTCCATTCCCCGGCCCAGCTGCCCTCGCCGTCGCCGAGGTCGGTGCCGATCCGGTCCAGTATCGCCCGGTAGCCGGGGATGGCCTGCGCGCGGGCGTGCAACTCAATGAACTGCTTCAGCTCCCGCACGTCGTTGACGGCCGGGTTCACGGGTGCGCTCATGACCGGCTCGCCGCCTTTTCTGCGCCGGCCGCGGCCGGCTCGCGCGTCGCGGGCGGTGCCGGGTGCCCGGCATCCGGGACCGCCGGGAAGTTTTCGAGCCCTGTTTTGATCTCGGCGAGCACGTCGGCCGCCTCGGCGCCGTCGATGACCCGGTGGTCGAAGGTCAGCGAGAGGCGCAGCACCGGCGCGATCACCACCGCCGAGCCGCGCGCGACCGGCCGCTGCGCGATCTGCCCGAGGCCGAGGGTCACCGTCGTGCCGCCGATCGAGTAGAACCCGTCGATCGGACGGTGGCCCAGGGAGCTGACGGCGAAGGTGCCCAGCAGCGCGGCGCGGCGGCGCAGCGGTCGCGTCGCCATCCGGGAGAGCAGCCGGCCGTTCGGCACGGGCAGCTTGTGCAGCATCCGCGCGCCGGCGAACTCCTTGAGTTGCTCGGGATCGCCGTCGCGCAGCCGGTCGACCTGCTGCTGGATCTCGTCGAGGGAGCAGTTCGCCAGGTCCGGCAGCACGGCGGTGAGCACCACCCGCACTCCGCCGAGCGTCCGGTCGAAGGCGAGCTTGCCGTTCACGGTCCCGTAGCGGGCGACGCGCGGCCGCAGCCGGCCGCGGATGGCGCCGTTCGCCTCCGGGTGCGCCGCAAGGACGCGGGCGGCGGTGTGCAGCACGTAGCCGGAGACCGAATACGAGTGCTGATCCGCGCGTGCCGCGGCCCGGTGTTCCAGGACGGCGCCCATGTCGACCTCGGTGTCGAGGAATACCGGCGCGAAGTCGCGCAGCCCGGCCAGGAAGTGCAGGGTGTGCCGGCGCTGCCTGGGCAGGGCCCGGATCGTGACGGCGGGCGCGTCGCGCGCGGTGCTCGCCGTGCCCGTGCCCGTGCCCGTGCCCGTGCCCGAGCTCGTGCTTGTCCTCGTGCTCGCATTGCCCGCGGCGCTCACGACGTCACCGCCGCGTAGATCTCGCCGAGGGAGCGGGCCCGCAACAGCTCGACCATCGGCACGCTGCGCCCGGTCTGCCGCTCCAGCGCGGTCACCAGCCACAGCAGGTGCAGCGAGTCCCAGCCGGCGATCTGGTCCAGGTCGCGGTCGACGTCCTCGGCGGTCACCGGCAGGCCGAGCCCGTCGGCGATCAGCTGGACGAAGTCGTCCACGGTGGTCACGGTGTTCACGAGTGGTCTCCTTGCGGGCCGTGGTTGCCGTTCTCGGTGGCGGCGCCGGGCAGGTCGCCGAGCGACTCGTCGAGGTGTACGTGATCCGGGGTGCCGACGATCTCGGCGAGGTCGTGGCGGAACCGTGTGGTGCCGTCCTCGTCCGCCGCGAGCCGGGTGAAGCCGTAACGCGGGTAGAGGTCCTTCACTCCGGAGTTCTTCGCGGTCGGCCGGTATGCGCCGAACACCGCGGTCGCACCGGTCCGCCGCGCGTGGCGCAGCACCGCGGCCAGGCAGGTCTGCTCGATGCCGCGCGCGAACACCCGGCAGCTGAGCAGGAAGTTCTCGATGTGCAGCGCGTCCCCGGCGCGGCGCGCGAAGATCGCGCCGACCAGTCCGTTCTCGCCGAAACGGTCGCCGGAGTGGATGGTGAGCACCAGTTGTGCGGGGTCGCCGGCCAGCGCCCGCACCTCGGCGGGCTGCATGCGGCGCGTGGTCAGATTGAACTGGTTGGTGCGCTGCGTGAGCTGCGCGACGCGCGGGACGTCCTGGTCGCCCAGCCGGGCGAGGCGGACCCGGACGCCCAGCTCGCGCAGGTAGTCCGCGAGGGAGTCGAAGCTGCGCAGGAAGTCCTCGCGGGCCAGTTCGTCGGTGTACCTGGCGGCGCGGCCGCGGTCCTCGTCGGTGAGTTCGAGCACGTCGAACCAGCCGTCGGCGAGCAGCCGCTCCATGTGCCGCGCGGGTTCGTCGTCCACTGCGACGACGGACACCTGCGGCAGTTCCCGCTCCACCAGGCCGCGCTCGTACGGGCTGTCGTCCACGAACACGATGCTGTCCACACCGAGGTTGAGCGCCCCGGCCAGTTCGGCGAGGTTCTCGTGCTTGGGCCGCCAGTTGGCGCACACGCGCACGAAGTCCGCTTCGCGCAGCGTCTGCTGCGGGTGGTCGCGCAGCACCGCGCGCACCGGCTCCACATCGTTCTTGCTGACCGCCGCCAGCAGCACGCCCTGGGACCCGATCTGCTTGACCACGCGCTGGAAGGCGCGGAACGCCTCGCCGCGGTAGCCGTCGGCCACCTCGATGCCTTCGGCGCCGTCCTCGCCGAGGATGCCGCCCCACACCGTGCCGTCCAGGTCCAGCGCCAGGCACTTCTTCGTGCGGCCGGTCAGGTGGCGGGCCAGGTGCGCGACCTCGCGGGCGTAGGCGGCCAGCAACTCAGGGGACAGGTGTGCCTTCGCGTACACGCTCATCCGCGCGTCCTCGGCCGCGATCCCGCCGGCCAGCAGCGGATCGAGGTCGACGACGATCACGCCGGGCCGCTCGCCGAGCCGCAGCAGGGCGGCGTTGCCCTCGTGCCAGATCGCGCCGAGCCGGGCCCGGGAGCGGTGGTCGAGCAGTTGCGCGCTGTGGCGGCGCGGCAGCGGCAGGGTGTTGAGAACCAGGGTGCCGCGGCTGTTGGCCGCGAACGCGGTCGTCAGGCCCTCGACGAGTCGCAGCTTCTCGCCGAAGACCCGCTCGACGTCCTCGGGCCGCCACGGCGCCGGCACCTCGTCGAACACGATCTGCGGGTCGAGGACGCACAGGGTCAGCCCGGGGCCGGCCGCGTAGAGCGAACTGCCGGGATCACCGAGGTCGAAGACGTAGCCGTCGAAGTCGGACAGGCGGATCCGCGTCAGCAGGCCGTGCCTGGCCGTGTGCGCGGTCAGCGCGGGGACGAGCGCGGCCAGGGTGCCGTGCCCGGTGACGGCGATGTCGAGGGTTGCGACGCTCGGGTGCAGCCGGGTGACCTCGTCGGCGGACAGGCGGCTGAGCAGTTGCCCCGCGGCGATCAGGTCGGCGTCGGACAGGTGCCGCAGCAGGCCGGCGACCAGAGGGTACTGCTGCACGAGGCGTCCGGCGCGATGCAGCGCCACCAGGTCCCAGGATGCGTCCTGGACCGGGAACGACGCATCGGCGGCGCCGGAGCGGACGGCGGTCATCGGCATCAGGGCCTTTCGGGGCATCGGGATCTGCCGGGAGAGTCAGACGTGCTCGAAGGCGCGCTGTTCAGGCTTCGCAGTGCTCTTCGGGCTTCGCAGCGATCTTCGGGACGCGCAGCACTCTTCACTGCTTTTCGAGCGCGAAGCCCGCCTTGATCCACTTGCTGGACTCGATCGTCACGCCGACCGCGCGATCGCCCTCGACCATGCGCGGCAGCAGCCGTTCGAGCTGGAAGAAGGGCAGTGCGTTGGCGGTGTTGCCGGTCTCGGCCACGCAGCTGATCTCGCGCGCGCCGGAGACGCTGAGCCGCTCGGTGATCCGGCGCGTCATCGTCCCGGACAGCTGCGGGGGCAGCAGGTAGTCGACCTCTGACTTCTTCCAGTCCAGCTCGTCGAGTAGTTCCGCGAACACCTCGTCGGCCATGCCGGGAACGTGCTGCTCGATCGCCTTGTAGTCCTCGCTTCCGGCGGGCAGGTCGGCGAGCCGGTCGGCCAGGCCGAACCACTCGACGGTCTGCGCCGGCGCCCGGCCCAGGCCGACCAGTCGCACGAGGGTGCGCCGCAGCACGGCCGAACCGGGGCCCGGCCGCGTCCCGAGCACGGCCGCGCCGGCGCCGTCACCGAACAGCACGACGTTGACCAACTGGCCCGGCGGCATGGCGGCCAGGTCCAGTCCGACGTCGAGGTGCTTCGCGCACACGTCGCCGCCGATGACCAGTGCGGTGCGGTGGTCCGCGCAGCGCAGCAGCCCTTCGGCCACCTGCAGCGCCTGCACCGCGCCGGTGCACCCGGATTGCAGCTGGTAGGCCGGGACCTGGTCGATGCCGAGCCGGTCGGCGACCATCGTCACGGTCGCGGGCATCAGCTTGTCCGGCGTCGCGGTCGCCATCACCAGCAGATCGACGTCCTGCGGGCCGAGGCCCGCGGACCGCAGCGCCTCGGCTCCGGCCTGCGCGGCGAGATCCGCGAGAGTGGCCGTGGCCTGCCCCGACTCCAGGTCGACGACCAGGTGCCGGCCGCTGGTCCCGACGAAGGCGTCGATCCACTGCTCGAACGCCGCCGGCATGCCGAACCGCCGCGCCAGCGCGGCGTTGTCGATCTGTGGCCCCGGCAGGACGCCGGATGCCGACAGGACGTGTACTTCGCTGGTACCCATCGGTGCGATCCCTCCTGGTGAATCCGGGGTCTCAGGAGCCCGTGTCGTCGCCGCCGCACAGCACGATCTGCTCCTGCACCGGCCACGGCGCGGTGTGGCTGGTCATGCGCCACCGCCAGATGCCGTGCTTGCCGGCGTAACCGCCGCTGACACCGTTGATCGGGGCCTCGACCCAGGCGCCGGACAGGATCTCGGTGCGGTCGTAGACGCCGGTCGAGACGAGCGCGCCATCGGAGAGCTGAAGGGTCTCGGAGATGCTCTCGATGGTGTGGCCCGCCGAGTCGCGCTTGAGGATGTCCAGATGCCCGGCAGTGCTGCCGACGCTCTGCCCCGAGGCGTCCTGCAACGGATCCAGATATACGGCCATCGCGCCGACGGGCGGATTCGCCGGGTCCGTGATCGGCTCGTTGGCGTAGATCCGCACCGTCGGCTCGGTGACCTCGATCCGAGTGCAGCCGGGCCGATCAGACGCAGCGGCCGCGGCCGCACTGTGGGGCGCGGCCGCAGTGACACCGCCGCCGACCGCCGCGACGGCCAGACCCGCGGCCAGCAGCCGCCGCCTCTTGTATCCGGAATTCACGCTTCCGTACCTCCTACGCAGTGGGCTTCGACGCGTGAGTACGCCGACGTCTCGATCCTGGGCGAGCGCTCTTGTGCCGCTCTAAGACACCGCTGAGCCGCGCGCGCCGGCAGGCGTGCGTCCGCGTACACGTGCGCAGTGCAGACGACTACCGGGGGAGTAGATATGGCGAAACAGGCAGTTCTTGGAGCGAATTGCTCAGCAGCTCGTTCAGCGCGCGTTTCTTCGTGCGCGCAGGCGCATCCACGCGCCCGGTCGCGGCCTTCTGTACGAGGGCCTCGCCTGCAAATGCCCTGCGTCAGCCCGCGGTCCGCGAAGGCCCTGTCCGTGCTCGCCGCGGTGGCGGGAGCGCGTCCACGGTCCTGTGCCTGTGACCGAGTGCACCGGGCGTATCAGCCTTATGTCAGTAAGGCTACGAACCGGGAGGCGACCGTCATACCCCAAACCTGCCGAGCTTCCGTCTCGCTGGGGCTCAGCGGCGGCGGGATGGGGTGTCCACGCGCCGGTCAGGGGTGCGGGTGGGCGCCGACTCGGGGTCGGACACCGGGGTACCGGCCGCGCGCCGCCATCCGCGCCGGGCGCCGCCCCGGCGCACCTCGCGCGCTCAGCGGCGCGTCGATCTTCCCAGGTCCCGGCGCACCGGGGATCACCCCCGCGTGGCCGGCGCGAGCCGGATCGACTCCGCCTCGTTCGAACCTGTGCCGGATCATCAGGTATCGGATATGGTGGTTCCGGCGAGCGGGCGGCCGGGTGTGGGACCGCGCGGCTTGCCACGGACGGTCGTTCCTGCGGAGGATCGAGGGGCTGCTGATCGGCGCGCGCGTGCTCACCGCGTTGGGCCGGTGCCTGGTCGAGGCGCGGCCGGTGGTGCAGGTGGTTTTCCTCATGCGGTTCGCCTCGGGCGCCGCGCTCGGCACCGGACGGCTGCGGCTCGGCGCCGCGCTGCTCGGTGCGCTCGGCTGGTCCCTGGCCACCTGCGCGATCTACCTGTGCAACGGGATCGCGGACTACGCCGAGGACGTGGGCAACGGTTCGCGCCGGCCGATAGCGAGCGGCGCGCTGCCGCTGGCGTTCGCCCGGCGCGTCGTCCTCGTGCTCGCGTTTGCGGCACTCGTCCAGGCGATGATCGCAGGACCGTGCCAATTCGCGGTGATGCTCTCTTATTTGACGGTAGGTTATGCGTATTCCGGGCCTCCGTTTCCGCTCAAGCGCCGCTATTACACGGCGAGTCTCGGTGGTGCGGCCCTCGGCCTGCTGACATATCTCGGCGGCGCCGTGGCGTCCGCGCGCGCGATCAGCGCGCCGCTGCTGGTTTTCGCGCTCGCCATGACCGCGTGGATGGGCGGCGTCGGGGGCATCGCCAAGGACCTCTCCGACGTGACGGGCGACCGGCTCGCCGGCCGGCGCTCCTGGCCGCTCGTGCTCGGCCCGCAGCGGGCCGGCGGCCTGATGCTGCTGGTCGCCTTCGCGGTGGCCGCGGGATTCACCGCGGCGGCCGCCGTCGCGGGGCACGGGCTGCTGCTGCCGGCCGCGGCCGTGGCCGCGGGCGCCGTGGTGCTGGCGGTGGTGACCGCGCGCGTACCGCCGGACGCGAGCCGCCGAGTGCGCCGTCGCCCCTATCGGGTGTTCATGGCGGTGCAGTATCTGGGGCACGCCGGGCTCGTCCTGGCCCTGCTCGCCCCGTTGTAGCGACCGCGCTGGAAAACGCCCGCGCATCGCGGCGCCGAAATCGCGCACCGGCAGGAAGAGGGCTCTGGCTCGTTCCAGTCCGATGCCGTATGATTGGCCTGGTATCAGTAGGCTGAGCATTTCCGGTCTACGCCGTCGCAAGTGAAGATCGTTTGTGAATGACCGTGCGGGCGGCGTGCGAAAACGCGGTCGCACGGCTGGGAGTGATGCTCAAGCGATCGGGGATGCAGAAGCGTTGAGGACGGCGAACCCGCGTTCGGACGGGGCGCACAACCTGTCGCGCCCGATGTCAATGCGCTTGTCTAAACCGCCTGACCTGCAAGTTCGGGACATCTGACGCGGCATGCGCCATGCCGCCGGTACCTCGGTGTCCGTAGTCTCCTTTTCGTCCCGTCATGGTCCATTTCATCGGCTGATCAAGTGACGATCGAAAAAGTTCATTGAATACGGCGGTTGAATCTCGGCGATTTCACGCGATAGGCACAAACACGTGTGAAAATCGGGTATGCGGCTTCACCGGCGAACCGTTGGTGTGTCGAACGAGGGGACGCAGTTGCATGGAACCTAAGGGTGAGCTCGCGGACGCCGAATGGTTGGCGACCCTCATCCGGGCGGACCGCGACTCGATACTCGGTCAGTACGGTCGGCAGCTTCGATCTCTGGACAACGCGATCGCGCACGACGACAACGCGCTGGTGCAGGCGCTGGCGAACGCGGGGCAGATCCTGGACGACGTGTGCGCGAGCCTGCGCTCCGGCCGGGTCCTGGTCGGCGAGGGCTACCAGATGATCGCCTGGGACATCGGCTTCAGCCGCGCCGCCGAGGGCGTGCACCCGAGCGAGTCGTTGCAGGCGTCCTCAGTGTTCTTCTGTACCGTGCTGGACAACGTCGGGCGCCGGCTGGCCGACCGCCCCGACGCGCTGGGGCTCCTCGTGCAGAGCGCGATGGCGCTTGAGCGAAGCATCACGCTGCGGGTGCGCACCGCCATCGCCGGCTACACTGGCTACCTGCTCAACCAGGTGCACGACGCGCAGGTCAACGAGCGCCGCCGGATCGCCCGCGACCTGCACGACCGGATCGGGCACTGCATCAGCGTGACGCACCAGCAGCTGGAACTGTTCAGCCTCTACGTCGAGACCGACGCGGGCAAGGCCAGCCAGAAGGTCGAGGCCGCGCAGCGAGCCGTGCTCGAATCCATGCAGAACCTGCGCGCCTTCACTTCCGACCTGTACGGCTTCAACCCGCTCAAGAGCCTGGACACCGCGCTCAAGTACTACATCGACAGCGCCGCCGGCGACGACGTGCACGTCCAACTGCGCGTCAACGGGAACGAGGGCTGGGCCGCGCCGGAGGTCATGGACGAGGCCTTCCTCGTGCTGCGCGAGGCCGCGCGCAACGCGCTGCGGCACGCCCACCCGTCCACGCTCGTCATCAACGTGGACATCACCCCGCAGGAGCTGCGCGCGTTCGTCGAGGACGACGGCGACGGCTTCGACGTGCACAACCAGGCCCGCGGCGACGGACTCGGCATCAGGTCGATGCGCGAGCGGGCCCGCCTGCTGGGTGGCACGCTGCACCTGCGCAGCCGGGTCGGGCAGGGCACGCACGTGGACCTGGCCATTCCCCTGGACGGGCGGGGCGATGACTACGCGGACTGACGGCAAGATCGCGATCGTCCTCGTCGACGACCACGTGCTGGTGCGCGAGGGCATTCGGGAGATCCTCTCCGCGGAGGGGGACATCGTGGTGGTCGCGGAGGCCGCCAACAGCGAGGAGGCGATCGGCAAGGTCGTCCAGCACCGGCCGGACATCGTCCTGCTGGACGTTGAGATCCCCGGACGGCAGGCGGCGGAGACGGTGGCCCGGATGCGGCTCGCCTCGGCGACCAGCCGAATCATCATGCTGAGCATGTACGACGCGCCGATCGTGCTGCGCAAGCTGATCGCTGAGGGCATCAGCGGCTATCTGCTCAAGAGCGTCGATCGCAAGGAACTGGTAGCGGCGGTCCGCAGCGTGTACCAGTCGCCGGAGCGGATGGTGCTCTCCATCTCCCGGGAGAGCCTGGCGCAGCTGCACGGCTCCCATGAGAAGTCCCTCTCGGCGCGTGAGCTGGCCATCCTGCGTCTGGTCGCGCAGGCGCTGAGCAACAGTCAGATCGCCACGCGGATGCATGTGACCGAGGCGACGGTGAAGCGCCACCTGCACGGCGTGTTCGTGAAGCTGGGCGCGGTCTCCCGGATCGACGCGGTGAACAAGGCCATCGCCGGCGGGCTGCTCGCCGGGCACGCGCGAGAGGGCGGCTCGATGCGCCGCGACTGAGCTCAAGACGCGGGTCGCCGAGGTCGCCGAGGTCGCCGGGATCGGCGGCCGGTGATGCAGCGGCTCGGGACTGTTGCGGTATCGTCCCGGTGGTGGGGTGCGGTGTGATGGCCACGGCCTGGGCGCCGCCTCGCGCGTCAGACCTCGAATCTCAAGCTTGGACGGCGTTCGGTCCGGTTCGTCGGCGGGGGCCCGATCGCCGGAGGCCGTCTCCGGCCGATCAGCCGCCGTATCAGACCAGGAATCCGCACCACGCGACCTCTCACCAGCTCGTAGGGGTGTCGGGTGGTGCACCCGGGGTTGTGACCCCGCCTCGGGCGACCATACGTTCGGCGGGATGCCACAGCACATGATTGACACAGCACGAGGAGGCGGCGTGGAGCACCGCGCGCAGCCGTTGCGACTGACCATCCTGGGCGCGGGGGTGACCGGTGCGAACCTGGCCTGCCAGGCCGTCGCCCGCGGCATCCCGGTGGTTCTGGTGGACCGGGAGCACAGCGCGCTCGGCCGGGCCCGCACGCAGCTCGCGCGGGCCGTCGGCGCGAGAGCGGCGGCCGCCGGGGGACTGCTGAGCACGAGCGTGTCGCTGGCGGACGGAGGTGGCGCCACGATCGTGGTCGAGGCGGTCACCGAGAGCGCCGTCGCCAAGACCCGCGCGTTCGCTCAGGTGTGCGCGGTCTTCGAGCCCGGAACCGCGCTCGCCTCATGCACTTCGGCGATCCCGATCGACGAGCTCGCCGACTGGTCCGGCCGGCCCTTCGACCTGGTCGCCACCCACTTCCCGAATCCGGTCTTCCGCAGCCGCACGGTCGAGGTGTCCCGCGGCCGGCACACCTCCGACGAGGCGATGGACGCGGCGCGCTTTCTCATCGCGGCGCTCGGACTGCGCCTGGTGGAGTCGCCACAGGCACCGGTGGGTGTCCGGCTGCAGTACCCGATGATCAACACGGCGGCCGGGCTGTTCGGCCACGGGGTTCGCGCGGATGCCGTGGACGCGGCGATGAGCTGCTGCTACGGGCACGCCGTGGGCCCGCTGCGGGCCGCCGACCTGATCGGCATCGACAGCCTGGTGCGCACCCTCGACGAGATCTACACGCGCACCGGCGACGCCGCGAGCCGGCCCTGCCGCGTGCTGCTCGACATGCTCGAAGACGGCGCGCTCGGCTGCAAGGTCGGCCGCGGCTTCTACGAATACGGCTGACGGGACTGCGCGGGGCGGGAGGGGTCGTCCGCTGCCGCACCGACTTCGCTATGCTGGCCCGTCGCGCGCCGCGCGTTGATCGGGTGGGAGGGCTCCTTGTCCAGGAACAGATCGCCGCTGCGCGCTGTCGCAGGCGCCGCAATCGTTGTGCTCGTCTGCTGCGTCAGCGCGTGTGCGGGTCCAGGAGGGGCAGCGGCGACGGCGCACTCCGTCTCGTCGGTCGCGGCCAGCGCGAGCGCGAGTGCGAGTGCGAGTGCGTCAGCGGATCTGAGTGCGATGCCGTCCGTCTCCGCGAGTCCGACCGCGGCAGCGCCGTCACCGACGCCGTCCCGGACGAGTTCCGCTGCGGTGGCCCAGGGCGTCACGGCCAGCACGCCGAAGCCGGTTTCCAAGACGACGAGCGCGGCCGGTTCGTCCAACCTCAAGGCATCGGCGACAATCACGTACGGCGAGGTCTCGTTCGTCTCGTTCAGTGGTGAACGGCTCTGCCTCTCCGTGCCAGTCACCGTGTCGAACACGGGCAACGGCCGCGTGTACTACGTCCTGCTCCATGCTTCCGTTTCTTCGTGGGTCTACTGGTCCCCGAAGACCGCGTTAACGGTGCCGGCGGGAAGTTCGCGGCAAACGACGTTCTCATTCTGCTATTCAGGCTTCACTCAGCCGGACTCGACCTGCTACTCGGCTTTGTTGGGCACCAGGTACTGGGGCGACCCGGACCCCGCGCTGGCTGATTTGGGGGCGGGTGGCACGGGCAGTTTCTGCATTCCGCACCAGCCGTAGTGCGTGGAAACTCTCGCCTGTGCCGAGAAGGCTTATGCGGAACGTTCGGTGCGCTGATCGTGGGCGGTGGTGCCGCCTGGCTGTGCGGATGTCGTGGTGGATCGAATGCACTGGTCGAGTGCGTTGAAGGCATGGGCTTGATGAAGCCCCTAGCGCCGGGTCCGGCGCCACTATCGGCCCGGACCCGCCGGGGCGCGACCCCGGAGAATGCCCGTCAGGGTTCTGCGGCGCATGGGCGGGTGCTTACGCTGGTGGGCATGGACAGCAATCAGACCCCGCCCGCGCGGCCACGCCGCCGCGGTCCGGGCCGGGCGTTGATCGAGGAGATCGTGCCGCCGCCGGCCGAGTGCGCGGACACCCGCGAGGACCTCGACGAGCAGTTGCTGCCCGGCGAGCACGAGTACGTCGCCCGCGCGGTGCCCTCCCGGCGTGCCGAGTTCGTCACCGCACGCGCCTGCGCCCGGCTCGCTCTGGCCCGGCTCGGCGTGCCTCCCGGTCCCATCCTGTCCGGAGGCCGCGGCGAGCCCCTCTGGCCGCGCGGGATCATCGGCAGTATCACGCACTGCGCGGGTTACCGCGCAGCGGTCGTCGCCCGCTCCGTGCAGATCGCCGGACTCGGCATCGACGCCGAGCCAAACGCCGCGCTGCCCGGCGGCGTGCTGGAAGCCGTCAGCCTGCCGCGGGAACGCCTCTGGGTGGACCGGCTCGCCCGCACCCGTCCCGCGGTCCGCTGGGACCGGCTGCTTTTCTGCGCCAAGGAATCCGTATATAAGACCTGGTACCCGCTCACGCGCCGCTGGCTGGACTTCGAGGACGCCGCGATCGCCGTGGACCCCGAGCAGGGGCAGTTCACCGCGCGGCTGCTCACCGCGGGACCGGTGCTTCAAGGCAGGGAATTGACGGAGCTCACCGGACGCTGGGTGGTGCGCGACGAGCTGATCCTCACCGCGATCGTGCTCTGCGCGGCCGGCGCGGCGCAGCGCCCGCCGGCGGCCGAAAAGGTACCTGTGGGGGCATAACTTTCGATCCCCGCGGCCGAACCTGTGATCGTCCCGCCATATCGAGTATCGCACTGCCCTTGTTCGCCTCTTCGGCGCCGCTGATGCTTCGGATCAAGGCACCGAGTCGTGAAACGAGGAGGATGTGCCATGAGCGGGGAAGACGGGCACCGCCGTTACCGGCCTTTTCCGACGGTCGATCTGCCGCAGCGCTCCTGGCCCGGCCGCACCCAGGACCGCGCGCCGCGCTGGCTCTCGACGGACCTGCGCGACGGCAATCAGGCCCTGATCGAGCCGATGAGCCCGAAACGCAAGCTGGCGCTGTTCGAGCTGCTGGTCGAGATCGGGTACAAGGAGATCGAGGTCGGTTTCCCGTCCGCGGACGCCGCCGACCACGAGTTCATCAGAATGCTGATTGAGCAGGACCGCGTCCCGGAGGACGTGCTGATCTCGGTCCTCGTGCCGGCCCGCGCCGAGCTGATCCGCGGCACCGTCGAGGCGCTGCGAGGAGCCCGCAGCGCGGGTATCCACCTGTACAACGCCACCTGCCCCACCTTCCGCTCGGTGGTCTTCGGCATGAGCCGCGCCGAGTGCCGCGCACTGGCCGTCGAGGGGGCGCGGCTGACCGCCGCCTGCTGCCAGCGGCTGCTGCCCGGCACCGAGGTGCGGTATCAGTACTCTCCCGAACTGTTCAACGAGACCGAGGCCGACTTCGCCCTCGACGTGTGCGAAGCCGTCATGGACGTCTGGGAACCCGGCGAGGGCCGGGAGATCATCCTCAACTTCCCCGCCACCGTCGAGCGCGCGACGCCCAATGTGTTCGCCGACCAGATCGAGTGGCTAGAGCGCAACCTGAGCCGCCGCGAGCACGTGTGCCTCTCGGTGCACCCGCACAACGACCGCGGCACCGCCGTGGCCGCCGCGGAACTGGCCGTGCTCGCCGGCGCGCAGCGGGTGGAGGGCTGCCTGCTCGGGGGCGGTGAGCGAGCCGGGAACGTGGATCTGATCACGCTCGGCCTGAATCTCTACACCCAGGGCGTGGACCCGGGCATCGACTTCTCCGACCTCGACCGGATCAGGGCGATTGTCGAGGAGTGCACCGGGCAGCGGGTCCATCCGCGCCAGCCGTATGTCGGGGACCTGGTTTACAGCGCGTTCTCCGGCTCGCACCAGGACGCCATCAACAAGGGCTTCGCCGACGCCGGCGCCCGAACGCTGCACACCGGCACCACGCTGCGCAACCAGCAGTGGCGGATCCCTTATCTGCCGATCGACCCGGAGGACGTGGGCCGCTCCTACGACGCACTGGTGCGTATCACCAGCCAATCCGGCAAGGGCGGCATCGCCTACCTGATGAACGCGCGGCATGGCCTGCGACTGCCGCGCGAGTTGCAGATCGACTTCGCCCGGCACGTACAGGCGGTGGCCGAGCAGAGCGGCGGCGAGGTGACGCCCGAGCGGTTGCGCGCCTGCTTCGAGTCCGTCTACGTGCGCGTGTGGGACGAGCCGACGCCGCTGACCACCGGTCGCGAGCCGATCCTCGCCGCGATCTACGTCGATCCGCCGGCCGGCCGCGGCCGGACCCCGCTCGCCGAGGACCTGGTCGGGGCGCTCGCGCCGTGGGGCGTGCTGATCCGCGAAGTGAACGTGCTCGACGCGTGCCCGGATGCCGGCGCGCGGGCCGGCGACGTGGCCGTCTACGCATCCTGCCTTGTCGACGGACGCACCGTGTGGGGCGCCGGGCTCCACCGCGACGAGCAAGTCGCCACGTACACGGCGGTGCGCGCCGCGGTGGCCCGCTACGAGGAGTCGATGGCCCCGGTGCCCGCTTCGATGTGACCTTGGGCCTGTGCCTACACCTACACCTGTGCCTGTGCCTGTGCCTGTGCCGAGCCCGGCCGCCGCGCGCTGAAGCGCCCAACGAGGGGAATCGGGAAACCAGCATGGTAGAGCTTGTGGAGCGCGCCGAGGAGTTGGCGCTGCTGGCGGAACTGTACGAGGGCGCCCGTGCCGGGCGCGGCGGGGCGGCCCTGGTCTGCGGCGCGGTGGCCGTGGGCAAGAGCACGCTGCTCGACGTCTTCGTCAGCCGGGCCGCCGAGGCAGGCGCGCTCACGCTCACCGGCACCGGCTGTGAGGCGGAGGCCGGCCTGCCGCTCGGCGTGCTCGCCCAGTTGCTGGTCGGCGCGCGCCTTGACGAGCCGGACAGGCATTTCCTGGAGGAACTGGTCACCGGCGGCGCCACGCAGTTCGCCGCCGAGACTGAAGCCAACGCTGAAGCCGGGGCCGAGGGTGCTTCCGACGCCGGCGCCGAAGCACGGGGGAGCGCGCGCCTGTCGCCGGTCAGCGCGCGCGTCGCCGACCGGTTCTGCCGACGGCTCGTCGCGATCGCCGAGCGCACGCCTCTGGTGATCGTGGTCGACGATGTGCACCAAGCCGATGGCGCGTCGCTCGCCTGCCTTGAATACCTTCTGCGCCGGATCCCGCGCACCCGGATCGCGTTGGTGTTCGGCCACGGCGGCGACTCAGAGCCCGTCGACTCCGGATTCCGTCTCAACGTGCTGCGTCAGCCGCACGGCAGGGTACTGGAGCTCGCGCCGCTCACGGCCGCCGGCGTGGCGGAACTGTTGCGTACCGGACTCGGCGGCGAACCGGGAGAGGACGTGGCCGCGCAGTGCTTCGAGGCCGGCGGTGGCAATCCGCTGCTGACCGAGGGACTGCTCGACGATCAACGCGAGTCGGCGCGCCGCGCCATCGCGGCCGACGCCACCCCCAGCGCCGCTACCCCCAGCGCGGCCACGCCCACCGGCACTGCCCGCACCGAAGCCGACACCGAAGCCGATGCGCGCAAAGCCCTCTTCGTCGGCGACGGATACGCGCGCGCCGTGCTCGGCTGCCTGCGTCGTGGCAGCTCACTGATGTACGCGGTGGCGCGCGGCGTCGCCGTGCTCGACGGCGACGGCCCGCTCGACCGGCTGCTCGGCCTCGAACCGGCGGCCGCGGCCGCCGGGCTGCGCGCCCTGAACCGCACCGGACTGACCGTGGACGGCCGGTTCCGGCATTGCGCGGCCCGCGCCGTGGTGCTCGCCGACGTCTGCGCGCCGGAGCGGGCCCGGCTGCACGAGGCGGCCGCCGAGATCACCCACGGCGCCGGGCGACCCGTCGCCGAGGTGGCCGGGCACCTGAGCGCCGCGGGCCGGGCCGGCGCCCCGTGGTCGGTGCCGGTGCTGGAGGAGGCGGCGCGCAGCGCACTGGCCGAGGGCCGGGTCAGCGCCGCGATCGGGTATCTGCGCCTGGCCCGCGCAGCATGCGCAGACGAGACGGTCCGGCCGCGCCTGACGATGATGCTGATGCGCGCGCAATGGCGGCTGAACCCGGCCGTGCCCGCGCAGTACCTTGATGAGCTGCTCGGCGCGCTCGACGACGGCACCCTGACCGTCGCCGACGCCACCGTGCTCGGCAGGGCCCTGCTCTGGCACGCGCGCACCGAGGACGCGGTCCGCGTGTTCACACGCGTCGCCGCCGGCGACCTGTCCGCCGGCCCGGAGAACACCGCCGACCTGCGCGTGCTGCGTTCGTGGCTGCGCTCGTCCTTCGCCCCGCTGCTGAAGTACGTGCCGGAGGCCCAGCCCGCCGCCGGGCACCGTCCCGCGGCCGCGAGCACGGAACTGCGCCACCGGCTCGGCGCGTGCGCCGCGCTCGACGCGGTGCTCACCCGCGGCCCGTCCGAGCAGGTCGTCGATGAGGCGGAGCGGATCTTGCGGCGGGCCCGGTTGGAGAGCATGGGCATGGACGCGGTCGAGTCGGCCCTGCTCGCCCTCACCTACGGCGAGCAGTCGCGCCGCGCCGCGCCCTGGTGCGACAAGCTCATCGAGGCGGCGCGCGAGCGTGAGTCGCCGAGCCGGCGCGCCCGGCTCTGCGCGATCCGCGCGGAGATCAGTGTGCGTCAGGGCGATCTGCCGGCGGGCGAGCGCTATGCCCGCGAAGGGCTGGCGATCATCCCGGCCACCGGCTGGGGCGTCACGCTCGGTGCCTGCCTTGGCAGCCTGCTGACGGCGCTGACCGAGATGGGCCGGCCCGAAGAGGCGGCGCAGATGCTGTGCTGGCCGGTGCCGGGCGCGATGCTGGAGAGCCGCTACGGGCTGCACTACATCAGGGCACGCGGACGCTACCATCTGGCCACCGAGGATCCGGACGGCGCGCTCACGGACTTTCTGGCGTGCGGCGAGCTGATGCGCCGGTGGGAGATCGACGCGCCGGGCCTGCTGTCCTGGCGTGCCGACGCGGCCGAGGCGCTGCTGGCCGTGGGCGACCGGGACCGGGCCCGCCGCCTGCTCGAGGAACAGCTCGAACGCTGCGACCGCAGGACCTTCCCGCGGGCGCACGGTAACGCGCTGCGCGTTCTGGCGGGCAGCTACGAGTTGCGGCAGCGCCCGCTGCTGCTGCGGTCGGCGGCCGACGCGCTGCAGGAAAGCGCGGACAAATACCTGCTCGCGCTGACGTTGTGCGACCTGACCGTCGCGTACCAGGAGCTGGGTGAGCCGCGCCGGGCCCGGGTCATCGGGCGTCAGGCCTGGAACATCGCTCGGGAGTGCCGGGCGGAGCGGATCAGCACGCTGCTCGCCGAGGACGCGGAGCGGCCCGAGCGGGAACCCGCGGACGCGGACACGGCCGCCGGCGTGCTCAGCGACGCCGAGCGCCGCGTCACCGACCTGGTCGTTCAGGGCCTGACCAACCGGGAGATCGCCAAGCGCCTGTTCATCACGGTCAGCACCGTGGAGCAGCACCTGACGCACGCCTACCGCAAGCTCGGCGTCGCCGGGCGCGCCGACATCACGCTGGCCGGTTCGATCGGCGCGCGCAAACCCGGCGCCGCTCCCGCCTGGGCCGTTTAGATGGCGAGCGGTTCGCCGGAGGCGTCCTTGGCAATCGGTCTCATGCTCGCGGGTAACGCGGTATGAGTCAGACTGATCGTGAAACTTGCAGTTTCCCCCTTCGGTGCCGGCCTCACCCCGCTCGGTGCATCAGTGTTCATCTATCAATCAGCTGAAGTGACCTCGCGAACCGCGTTGCTACTGCTGCGCAGCCCGCGCGCGCCCGGGAATCTGTTCGGGCGTCCGCCCAGGCCGCTCGTCAGCGCTATCGCCCGGTCGGGTCCGGCCTTGCGCGTCATTGACCGCTCATACCCCCGGCTCTAGCATCCGCCTGGATCGCAGCAGGGTATCGGTTCGACACTAGGACGTAACCTCACAACCGCAGATCTCACCCGGCCCGGCGGCCAGTTGCCGAAGTCCGCGGCTGCGTGACGCCCAGAACAGGAAGAGCGCCCACGCATGTTCGACACGATATGAGTCTGAAGCTGAGCTACCCGAATCAGAAGTCTTTGCCGGCAGGGATCCTACTCATTTTCCCAGCGCGCTCGCGGCGATCCACCTGGTTAGCAGAGGCCTGATGTAAGTCTCGTAGTGGAAAGGAGCGGGAGCATGCCCGTATCGAGAAGACGCACGGATCGCCGCGTAGGCGTGTCACTGACGGTAAGCCTGGGCGTGATCGGTGCGTGCGCGCTGGCGGTCGTGCTCCCGTCCGCCCCGGCGTTCGCGGCCGACAGCGCTTCGATCAACGGCGCGACGACGTATCAGACGATTGCCGGCTTCGGCGCGTCTGAGGCGTTCGGCCAGGCGAGCGCGGTGATGAACGCCTCCTCGTCGGTGCAGCAGCAGGTGCTGGCCGATCTGTACAGCCCGACCACCGGGGCGGGGCTGACCATCCTGCGCAACGAGATCGGCGCGGATTCGGGCAACAGCATCGAGCCGAACAATCCCGGTGGGCCGAACGCGACGCCGAGCTACAAGACGTTGGCGCAGACCAACCAGGACCAGGGCCAGTTGTGGTTCGCCCAGCAGATCAAGAGCCGGTTCGGGGTGACGAACGTGTACGCCGACGCGTGGAGCGCGCCCGGGTACATGAAGACCAACGGTTCGGCCGTCAACGGCGGCCAGGTCTGCGGTACCGCGGGAGCCTCCTGCTCCAGCGGTGACTGGCGGCAGGCGTACGCGAACTACCTCGTGCAGTACGCCAAGGACTACGCCGCCGGCGGGGTGCCGCTGACCTTCGTCGGCCCCTCCAACGAGCCCGACTACAGCACCAACTACGACAGCATGACGATGAGCCCGGCGCAGATGGCCAGCCTGCTGGACGTGCTCGGGCCGACGGTGAAGAACTCCGGGCTGTCCACCCAGGTCTCCTGCTGCGCCCCCACCGGGTGGCCGAAGGCCGGCCAGTACGCCGCCGCGATCGAGTCGGATCCGACCGCGCTGGCGGACACGGCGGTGGTGACCGGCCACGGGTACAGCGGCGCGCCGACCTCGCCGATTCCGGGCTGGAACAAGCAGGCGTGGGAGACCGAGTGGTCGACCTTCGACGGCTTCAACTCCGCCTGGGACAACGGCTCCGACGCTTCCGGGATGACCTGGGCCCAGCACATCCACCAGGGCCTGACCGGCGCGAACGTCAGCGCGTACCTCTACTGGTGGGGCAGCACCTCGGGCAACGGCGACAATGAGAGTCTGGTGCAGTTCAGCGGCGGTTCGGTGATGCCCACCGGCCGGCTGTGGGCCTTCGGCAACTACAGCCGCTACATCCACCCCGGTGCCGTGCGCATCGGTGCGAGCAGTTCCAACGGCGCGGTGGACCTGAGCGCGTACAAGAACACTGACGGCTCGCTCGCGATCGTGGCTCTCAACACCGGCAGCGGTGCCGACACGATCACCTACTCGCTGGCGAACACCGGAGTTGCCAACGGCGCCACGGTCACCCCGTACCTGACCAACAGCTCGAACACCATCGCGGCTCAGGGCACGACGAGCGTGAACGGCGGCGCGTTCTCGGCGACGATTCCGGCGCGTTCGCTGGTCACCTACGTCATCCCGGGCGGCGTGGTGAGCGGCAACACCGTCACGGTGACCAACCCCGGTGCCCAGACCGGCACGGTGGGTGCCGCGATCGGCGGCGTGCAGATCCAGGGCAGCGACTCTGCGGCCGGCCAGAGCCTGACCTACAGCGCGTCGGGTCTTCCGGCGGGGTTGTCGATCTCCTCTTCGGGTCTGATCTCCGGTACGCCGACCGCGTCGGGGACCTTCAACGTGACGGTCACCGCCACCGACACGACCGGCGCGTCCGGGTCCGCGTCGTTCACGTGGACGGTCAGCGGCGGCAGCGGCGGTGGTTTCCCGAGCGGTTATCACCGGCTGGTGGTCGCGAACGACAGCCTGTGTCTTGACGTGTACGGCAACACCAGCAACTCGGGTGCGGCGATCGACCAGTACACCTGCAACGGGCAGTCCAACCAGCAGTTCCAGTTCGTGCCCACTTCCGGCGGCTACGGCGAGATCCAGGCGCAGAACTCCGGCCAGGACGTGAGCGTCGCCAACTCCTCCACCGCCCAGGGCACCCCGGACATCGTCCAGCAGCCGGTCAGCGGCTCGGCCGCGAGCCAGTGGCTGGCCCAGCAGCAGTCCGACGGCTCCTGGCAGTTCAAGAACCAGAACAGCGGCCTGTGCCTGGACGTCTACGGCAACGGCAGCAACACCGGCCAACAACTGGACCAGTGGCCCTGCAAGAACGCCCCCGGCACCAACCAGGACTTCAACCCGCGCTGACGGGTTCAGTCCACGGTCGGGAAGCCGGCGGTCAGGACGGACGGCTGACTGACGCTCCGGCGACGGGAGCGGCCGCCGGCGCAGCTATATCAGGCAGCTGGTATGCGGTGTCCGCGCGGTGGTCGCACTGGCGACCACCGCGCGACTCGCGTTCCGCCGTCATGCCGTCACGGCGACGGGGCGGCTCGGCGTTGCGCGCCGGCGGCAACGGCCTCTGCGACCTTCAGTGCGGCCTGGGCGGGCGTGAGATGCGTGGTGTCGATCACCTCGGCCTCGGCGTGAAGCCACGTGCGGGCCGCCTCGGCGTAGGGCTGGAGGTACTTGAGGCGGAATGCGGAGGGGCCCAGGACGGTGTCCCGCTCGATGCGCGCGCGGAGGGTGTCCTGGTCGGCGTGCAGGACGAAGTGACGTACCTCGATGGCGTGCCGGGCGAGGCCGGCGCTGATCTCACGCCAGTACTGCTCGACCAGGACGGTCATCGGCATCACCAGCGTGCCGCCGGTGTATTCGAGGACGTGGCGGGCGGTCTCGACGACGAGCGGCCGCCACGGCGGCCAGTGCTGGAAGTTGTCCGTGTCGGACAGCCCGGGCCTGATGTCCATGAGGGTCTCGCCGACCTTCTCGGCATCGAGGACCCGTGAATCCGGGATCAACTGCTGCACGAGCGCACTGGTCGTCGTCTTGCCCGCGCCGTGGGTGCCGTTGAGCCATACGATCATGGAAGTCCATGGTAGTGCCCCGCGCGCCGTCAAGCCGCCACCCGAGGCGTGTTCGATCCCTTATGTCAGGCGCTCAGCTTGCCGCGATCGCCGTCCACTGCTGGTTGGTGCTGCCCGTGTCAGCCCACTGACCGAGGTTTGAGCCGTTCGCGGTGTTGCCCAGCCCGTCGAGGTACAGGCCGGTGGCGCGGTTGCGGAACCGCACGTTGCCGCCGTCGGCGACCTGGGTCCACTGCTGGTTGGTGCTGTTGGTGTCGCTCCACTGCTCGGCTGGTGCTCCGTTGGAGGTCGCGCCCGCACCGTCGATGTACTGGCCGGTGGCCCGGTTTCTGATCCGCACGTACGAGCCGTCGCTCTCGACGGACCACTGCTGGTTGGTGCTGTTGGTCTCGCTCCACTGCTCCACGTTCGCTCCGTTGGACGTCAGGCCCGCTCCGTCGATGCACAGTCCCGTCCGCGCGTTGCGCAGCAGCACGTGGGTCGTGCCCCCTCCGCCACCGCCCACGGCGGTGAAGGCGTTCATGATGGCGGTCGGTTCCCGGGTCGATGAGTCCCAGGCGCCCATGCCGTAGCCGGTGAACGGGGAGTAGACCTCCGGCTCCCAGTACAGGCAGCCCTGACCGCCGCTGTTGACCAGGGCGGTCAGATAGTTCTCCACGGTGGTCTCGGTGCCGGACGGGCTGCTGGCCGGGCCGCCTACCTCGACCTGCATGAACGGCTTGCCGTAGGCGTCGGAGACCGATTTCATGTCGGCCACGAGGCCGGCCGCCAGGTCGGCACTGCCGTACGAGGAGAAGCCGTTCATGTCCCACTTGCCGCCGTGCGAGCTGTAGGCGCTGAAGAACGCGGGGACCGAGGAGCGCTGCGGGGAGGCCAGGTGGATCATCACGATCGCGCCGGGGAAGACCTGCTTGACCTCGTCGTAGGCGGCGTTGAGCAGCCCGGTCATCTGCGCCGGGATCGAGCTGGTGCCCACCGGGTGGCAGATTCCCGAGTTGATCTCGTTGCCGATCTGCACCCAGGTCGGGGTCACCCCGGCATTCTTGATCACGTTCATGCTGCTGTTCACGTAGCTCTTCATGGCCGAGAGCATCTGGCTGTAGCTCATGTTCGCCCACGCCGCCGGCGCGTACTGATGGCCCTCGTCGGCCCAGGTGTCGCTGAAGTGGTAGTCGATGTTGACCGCCATCCCGGCGTCCCGGACACGCACCGCCATGGCCGCGGTCTCGTTGATGCTGCAGTGCCCGTTGACCGGGTCGCTGGACGGATTGACGAAGGTGCGCAGCCGGATCGCCGAGAGGCCGTAACCCTTGAGGATCGTCAGAATGTCCCGCCGCACGCCGCCGGCGTCGAGCCAGTAGTAACCCTGCGCCTCCATCTGCGGCACCCAGCTGACATCCGCGCCCTTGTAGAACGCCGCCGCCGCCGCGGCCGGGCGTGCGCAAGCCAGTTGCCCGAGCGTCAGCGCGCCGGCGCCGAGGGTCGTGGCCCGCAGAAGAGTCCGTCTGCTGATGGACAGCTCACTCATGATGTCTCCCGGTTACTGTGAACGCTCCCAGAACTGTGGGGGAGCGAGGACCTGCTTCGCAGCATGCTTCCTCGCCCGGCGCGCCGTCGTTTCGCCGGGAGTGTGGCACCAGGGGAACTGGACTGGCAAGACGTCGGAGCCCGCACAACTCCCACAGGTCTCAGATTGCTGAAACTTGCAACAAGGGTCGAACTTGAATTGTGGGAGCGATCCCAGCGGCCGCCGCACCGGGCCGCGGGCGCGCGGAAAGGGGCGGGGCGAGCGTAACTTTCAGGCCGGCCTGCGACGTCGCGCCGTGCTCGGATTCCGGTCGGGCGAGTCGAACATCGCGGGCCCGGTTCTGGTCGCCCGCCACCCGGACCGCTCCAGCCGGCGCGACGACGAGCGGGAACGAGCATCGTGCGCGGCGGCCGGACGTCGTCACATCGCTTCTGCCGCGCACCGTGATCTCACACCGCGCCGTCGCGCGGGCCCGCAGCGGGCCCGGCATGGACGCGGGGGCGGTTGACAGGCCGCGCGAGGTGAGGCACCGTCCGGCAGAGCCTCGGCCCCTGATTTGCAGGCGGGCCCCGAGCCTCACGACGAGCCGATTATCACCGTGTACCGCCGCGCCGCCGGATGTTAACGCTAACAATCGGTGGCCGGCGGTAGGTCCGGGGTCTGGTCAGGGCGGGGCCGCGGTGGTGTCTCGTTCCGCTGCGATCGAGGGATACGGGCGCGCGCCTCGCAGCCCGCGGACGTCGTCCGCGGGCTCCTGCCACCGACGCCCGTTCCGCGGGAGCGGCGGTGCTCGCCAGCGCGCCTCAGCACAGGTCTTACCGTTCCGGCACTTTCACAGATCAGGAGTGACCCATGCATGTTCCGCGACGACCCGGGCTGCTGCGCGGTGGCGCAGCGCTGCTGGGCGGCGCCGTGCTCAGCGCACTCGCCCTCGTTCCGGGCCTGACGACCGCCGCTTCGGCCGCTTCGTATCCGTACCCTGAGACAATCTCCGGTTCGACGTACGCGCACGACCCGTCGATGGTGAAGACCGCCGACGGCCGCTACTACCTGTACTACACCGGCGGCGGCATCCAGATCAGCACCTCCACCGACCGCAAGAACTGGTCCGCCGACGGTCAGGTGCTGCCCGGCGGTGCGGGCTGGGCCACGGCCTACGGCGGCTGGAACGACCTGTGGGCTCCGGATGTCTCGTACCACAACGGCGTGTACTGGCTTTACTACGCCGTCTCCTCTTTCGGCTCCAACCACTCGGCGATCGGCCTGGCCACCAGCAGCACCGGCGCTCCCGGCTCCTGGAGCGACCACGGCCTGGTCTACTCGTCGCAGTCCGGCGGCGACTACAACGCGATCGACCCCGCCCTCACGGTCGACGGCTCGGGGCGTTGGTGGCTGTCCTTCGGCTCGTTCTGGTCCGGGATCAAGATGATCCAGATCGATCCGGCGACCGGCAAGCAGTCGGCGGGCAACACCACCCGCTACAGCATCGCGCAGCGGCCGAGCCCTGATGCGCTGGAAGCCGCCTACATCTACCCGCACGGCGGCTACTACTACCTGTTCACCTCCTTCGACTACTGCTGCAAGGGCACCGCCAGCACCTACCGCATCATGGTCGCCCGCGCCACCAACCCGACCGGCCCCTTCACCGACGAGAGCGGCGTCGCCTCGACCTCCGGCGGCGGAACCCAGATCCTGGGCACTCACGACTACGTGATCGGCCCCGGCGGGCAGAGCGTCATGCACGACAGCGACGGCGACGTGCTCGTCTACCACTACTACGACGCCAACCTGAACGGCACCGCGCAACTCGGCCTCGACCATCTGGCCTGGGGCTCGACCGGCTGGCCGACCGTGGTGAACGGGAGCACCGGCGGCGCGGGAGGCGGCAGTACGGGAGAACTTCACGCCGTGGCGGCCGGCAAGTGCCTGGACGACCCGAACGGCACCACGACGCAGGGTACGCAGATGCAGATCTACTCCTGCGACGGCGGCGCGAGCCAGACCTGGACGCACACCTCCGCGGGCCAGTTGACCGTCTCCGTCGGGGGAAGCACCTTCTGCCTGGACGCGAACAAGAAGGGCACGACGAACGGGACCGAGGCGATCATCTGGTCGTGCAACGGCGGGAGCAACCAGCAGTGGCAGCTCAACTCGAACGGCACGGTCACCGGCGTGCAGTCAGGGCTCTGCCTCGATGTCACCGGTGGCTCGAGCGCTGACGGCGCGCCGGTCGAGCTGTGGACCTGCAACGGCGGCGGCAACCAGCAATGGACGCTCGGGTAAGAGAGGACACCCACCATGTCAGGACCCACCGGGCGCCCGGTCGGCCGGTTCGGCGCGGCGCCCCCGGCGCGCAGGCGGACGGCCGTCGCGATCGCCTCCGTGCTCGTCGCCAGCGGGCTGGCCACGCTGACCCTCACCACGACCGCGAGCGCCGCCAGTGGCTGTCAGGTCTCGTACACCACCAGTACGTGGTCGGGGGGTTTCACCGCGAACGTATCGATCACGAACCTCGGCTCGCCGCTGACCGGCTGGACGCTCGGCTTCACCCTGCCCGGCACGGAGTCGGTGGGCCAGGGCTGGAGCGCGACCTTCAGCCAGTCCGGCCAGAACGTGACCGCGACGAACGTCTCCTACAACGGCACGCTGGGCACCAACGCCAACACCGGTATCGGTTTCAACGGAACCTACACCGGTTCGACCTACCCCGGTGACCCGACCTCCTTCACCCTGGACGGCACCACGTGCACCGGCGCGGTCGCCACGGCTTCGGCGACGCCCAGCCCCACGCCTACGGGTGCTTCGACGCCGACTCCCACGCCCACGCCCACGGAAAGTTCAGGTCCGAGCACGAGCCCGAGCCCTAGCACGAGCCCTAGCCCCACGCCTTCCTCAGGTTCCGCCGCGGCGACGCTCCAGAACGATGTCTTCTGGAAGGACACCTCCGGCAACCCGATCTACTCCCAGGGCGGGGGAGTGCTGAAGGTCGGCGGCACGTACTACTGGTACGGGGCGAAGTACAACGGCGCGGTCACCTACTACGACAATCCCGCCGCAGGGAAGAACAGCGACGTCTCCTTCAACGCGATCACCTGCTACTCCTCCACGGATCTGGTGCACTGGAAGTTCGAGGGCGACGTGATGACCGCCTCGGACGTGGGCGGTGGCAGCTGGGTCGGCCGGATCGGCGTCGCGCACAACCCCAACACCGGCAAGTACGTGCTGGTCTCCCAGCTGGGCAGCGGGCTGATGTTCGCCACCGCCGGCACGCCGACCGGTCGCTTCGCCCTCGCGGGCACCCAGTCGAGCATCGGGAACGTCTCCACCGGCATGTCCGGCGACCAGTCGGTCTTCGTCGACGACGACGGGCAGGCCTACCTGGCGTTCAGCAACAAGAACGGCCGCGCCAACCTGTACGTGGCACGGCTGCGGCCCTCCGACTTCCTGCAGGTCGAACCCGCCTCGAACATCTACAACAGTTCCTCGGGCGGGCGCGAGGGCAACATCATGTTCAAGCACGCCGGAACCTACTACTTCTGCTCCTCCGACCTGCACGGCTGGAACGCCTCCCACACCTACTGCATCACCTCCTCGAAGGTGGACAGCTCGTATTCCGCCGAGTTCGTGATGCAGGGCACGGACGCCGACTTCTCGCATGTGACGCAGACCGGCCTGGCGATCGCGGTGAACGGCTCCGCCGGGTCGTTCGTCGTCTTCGGCGGCGACCGCTGGAGTGACTTCGCCGGAAACGGCATCGGCTACAACCAGTGGCTGCCGGTCACCTTCAACGGCACCACCCCCACCTTCCATTCGCTCAGCCAGTGGAACCTCGACGCCGCCGCGGGCACCTGGTCCGTGGGGGCCGGCAACAACTACGTGCTGAATCCGAGCATTGAGGCCGACCGGGTCTCGCAGAGCACGATGGCCGGATGGACCGGCTCCGCGAACGTCGGCAACCACCTCGGCGGGCACACCGGCCGCTGGTCGATGCAGGAGTACTCCTCCTCCGGCTACACCGCCGACATCTACCAGAACATCTCCCTGCCCGACGGCACCTACACGCTCTCAGCCTGGATCAAGAGCAGCGGCGGCCAGAAGAGCGCGAACCTGCTCGCCAGGAACTTCGGCGGCAGCGAGCTGGACCGCTCGATCAGCCAGCCCATCGGCGGCTGGACGCAGGTGAGCATCCCCGGTATCACCGTGACCGACGGAACGATCCAAGTCGGCGTGGCCTGCGATGCGAACGCGGGCAACTGGGTGTATGCCGACGACTTCGACCTGGTCAAGACCGGCTAGTCCGATCGTGCGCGCGGGGTCCGTCGGTACGCTGACGGACCCGGCGTCGGGCCGGGGCAGCGCCTTCGGCGGCAGCGTGAAAAGGGCTTACCAGTTTGGGATCGCTCCCAGCGTAAAGGCGCGTCTGCCTTGACAACGCTGAACAGTAAGCGACATCGAAAGCGGTCGAAACCTCACATGCAAGTTTCATCTCCGTTTCGCCGCGCGTCGCGTCCGACCATGCCGCAGGCATTGTTTCCAGGCCAGGTCAACCCGGTAAGGAGGCGCCGGCGCCCGGAATCGCCGACCACCCTCCAGGCGGCTGGGGCGTTGATTGGCGATTGACAGTCCGGCGGCCGGTAACCAAACTCAAGCCTCGTCAAGAAGGCTGGGAGCGATCCCATTCGGTGCAGTCACGTCTCACCGGGTGGTGCAGGGGGCGCCGTTGAGGCCCTGGGCTCGTTTGAAGCCGGCCCGCTGATGTTCACGCTTCAGCCATGCGCGAGGCATGGGAACGCTCGCGGTAACCGTGGCGCGAACGTCGCCCCGTCACCGCCCCCGGATTCGCCGGTCCACCCGGGCGGCGCCACCGCCGGTTCGGTGTGCTCGCCGGCAACACACTGCTTCACGCGCTGTCGTAGTCAAAGGAGCCTGATCACAGTGTCAGAACGAAACATCGAATCCCGCGGCGGGGGCCACGGCAGCACCCAGGTAAGAGCGCTGATTCGCCGGGCGCTGCTGGCCGGCGCGGTCGCGGCCGGTTCCGGTCTGCTGGTCGCGGGGACCGCGGGCGTGAGCAGCGCGGCCGGCGCGAGCTACTATGTCGCGCCGGGCGGCAGTGACAGCGCGGCGGGGACGATGTCCGCCCCCTGGGCGTCGTTCGCGCACGCGCAATCGATCGCCCAGCCCGGCGACACGGTCTACTTCCGCGGCGGTACGTACACGTACACGCATGCGGACACCGGCTGCTCAAGCCAGACCGCGATCGTGAACGCGATCACCGTGAACAAGAGCGGCGCGTCGGGGAATCCGATCAACTACTTCGCCTATCCCGGCGAGCACCCGGTCTTCGACTTCTCGAGGGTGAGCGACGACTGCCGGATCAAGGGCTTCGACGTGACCGGCAGCTACGTGCACCTCAAGGGCCTGGAAGTGCAGGGGGTTCCGCAGAACAACAGCCTGAACCACGAGTCCTGGGGGATCTGGATCACCGGCAGCGACAACGTCTTCGAACAGTTGAACCTGCACAACAACATGGGGCCGGGCCTGTTCATCCAGAACGGCGGCGGCAACCTGGTGCTCAACTGCGATTCGCACGACAACTACGACCCGCACAGCTCGGACGGGGCCGGGCAGAACGCCGACGGCTTCGGTGCGCACATCTCCGCCAACCATCCCGGCAACGTCTTTCGCGGCGACCGCGCCTGGTGGAACTCGGATGACGGGTTCGACCTGATCAACGCCTACTCGTCGGTGACGATCCAGGACTCGTGGTCCTGGCGCAACGGCTACCTGCCGGAGAGCACCACGCCGGCGCCGTCGGGCAACGGCAACGGATTCAAGGCCGGCGGTTACGGCGGGGTGTACGTCTCCAACGGCGTCAAGCACACCGTCGAGGACAGCGTCGCGTTCGACAACTCCGCCTCCGGGTTCTACGCCAACCACCACACCGTGGCCGACGACTTCTTCAACAACACCGGCTACGCCAACCACCCCGACTTCAACATGCTGGGCATCTCCTCGTCCGGCGCGGCGATCGGCATCGGGACCCTGCGAAACAACATCGCCTACGGCGGCACCCTGACCTCGAACATGGGCGGGACGAACGCCTCGTACAACTCCTGGAACCTGAACGTGACCATGTCCAACGCGCAGTTCCAGAGCGTGTCGACGACCGGTTGGAACGCCGCGCGCCAGGCGGACGGTTCCCTGCCCGCGCTGCCCTACCTGCACCTGGCCGCTGGCAGCACCCTGATCGACAGGGGAGTCAACGTCGGCCTGCCCTACAACGGTTCGGCACCGGACCTCGGCGCCTTCGAAACCGGGTCGGGTTCACCGTCGCCGAGCCCGTCGAGCAGCCCGTCCGCGTCGCCGAGCCCGTCCAGCAGCCCGTCGAGCAGCCCGTCCGCGTCGCCGAGCCCGTCGAGCAGCCCGTCGAGCAGCCCGTCGAGCAGCCCGTCGAGCAGCCCGTCGAGCAGCCCGTCCGCGTCGCCGACCAGCGCGCCCCCGGCCGGCGCGTGCGCGGCGGCGTATCAGACCCAGAATTCCTGGCCGGGCGGGTTCCAGGGGCTGGTGACGGTGACCGCGGGCGGCGCGGCGATCAACGGCTGGACGGTGAAGTGGACGCTGAGCAGCGGCCAGGCCGTCACCCAGCTGTGGAACGGCACGCTCAGCAGCAGCGGATCGGCGGTGACGGTGACCAACGCCTCCTATAACGGCTCGCTGTCCGCCGGCGCGTCGACGACCTTCGGGTTCACCGCCACCGGCTCGCCCTCCATCCCGACCCTCACCTGCACCAGCCCGTGACCGCCAGCCCGTGACCGCCAGCCCGTGACCGCCAGCCCGTGACCGCCAGCCCGTGACCGCCAGCCCGTGCCGCGCCCTGTGCCCGGACGCGTCCCGAGACAGGATCGGGCGCGTCGGCCGGGGCGCGGCACTGCGCGATCAGCTCCCAGAAAAGGAAGAACGCAAACCATGTCAGGACCCACCGGGCGCCCGGTCCGCCGGTTCGGCGCGGCGCCGCCGGCGCGCAGGCGGATGGCCGCCGCGATCGCTTCCGTGCTCGTCACCAGCGGGCTGGCCACGCTGACCCTCACCACGGCCGCGAGCGCTGCGAGCGGCTGCCAGGTCTCGTATACCGCGAACTCCTGGTCGGGGGGTTTCACCGCGAACATCTCGGTGACGAACCTCGCCTCGCCGCTGACCGGCTGGACGCTCGGCTTCACCCTGCCCGGCACCGAGGCGGTGGGCCAGGGCTGGAGCGCCAGCTACAGCCAGGCGGGCCAGAACGTGACCGCGACGAACGTCCCCTACAACGGTTCGCTGGGCACGAACGCCAGTGCCAGCATCGGTTTCAACGGTACCTACACCGGCTCCGCCTACCCCGGTGACCCGACCTCCTTCACCCTGGACGGCACCACGTGCACCGGCACGGTCTCCAGTCCGGGGCCGTCGAGCTCGACGCCCACGGCGACGCCGAGTGCGTCGCCCACCCCGACG
Organism: Actinocrinis puniceicyclus; assembly: GCF_018283645.1. Lineage (GTDB taxonomy): Bacteria > Actinomycetota > Actinomycetes > Streptomycetales > Catenulisporaceae > Actinocrinis > Actinocrinis puniceicyclus. The sequence goes on from NZ_JAGSXH010000032.1 coordinate 46,468, forward strand.
CCCACCGGCACCGCGACGGGCCCCGGCCAGTCGCGCATGGTCACCGACTTCGACCCCGGCTGGCTGTTCCACTACGGTGACGCGAGCGGCGCGAGTGCCGCCTCATACGCCGACAGCGGCTGGCGCGGCCTGAGCGTGCCGCACGACTGGAGCATCGAGGGCCCGAACCCGCCGGCTGACCCCTTCTCGCAGTCGGCGCCCACCACCGGCCGCGACGGTTACCTGCCTTCCGGCATCGGCTGGTACCGCAAGCACTTCTCGCTCGCCGGCGTGCCGGCCGGCCGCAGGGTGTACATCGAGTTCGACGGCGTGATGGCCGACGCCAGCGTGTACGTCAACGGCGCATTCATCGGCACCCACCCCAACGGGTTCACCGGCTTCCGCTACGACATCACCTCCGCGGTGAAGTTCGCCGGCGCGGACAACGTGATCGCGGTCAAGACCGACACGAGCCTTGAGCCGGCCTCGCGGTACTACACCGGCGCCGGGATCTACCGCGACGTGCGGCTGATCGCCACCGACCCGGTGCATGTGGACCAATGGGCGACCTACGTCACCACGCCGAACGTGAGCACTTCCGCCGCCACGGTCCACGCGCAGACCACGGTGGTCAACAGCGGCGGCGCGCCAGCGAGCGTGAGCGTGCAGGGCGTGCTCAGGGATCCGAGCGGCAACGCTCTGCCCGCGGTCACCACGGCCGCGAAGACGATCGCGGCCGGGGCCTCGGCGAGCTTCAGCTACGACATCCCGGTGAGCAACCCGAGGCTGTGGGACCTTTCCAGCCCGAATATGTACTCGCTGGCGACGAACGTCATGGTGGGCGGTGCCGAAGTCGACGACGACATCACGCCGGTCGGCATCCGCTCCCTGACCTTCAGCGCGTCGATCGGACTGAGCCTGAACGGCCACGGCGTGAAGCTCAAGGGCGTCGCGATCCACCAGGACTATCACGCCCTGGGCATGGCCGCCCCGCAGGAGGCGATGCAGCGGCGCCTCGCGCAACTCAAGACCCTGGGCGTCAACGCGATCCGTACCGCGCACGAACCGCCCAGCCCCGCGTTCCTGGAACTGACCGACAAGATGGGCTTCCTGGTCCTCGACGAGTTCTTCGACACCTGGACCCAGCACAAGTACACCGACGCCGGCGACTACGCGACCTACTTCAACCGGACCGCCTCCGCGCCCACCGGCACCCCGGCGGTGCCCGGCGCCACCGGATCAGTGCCCTGGTACCAGGTCGACGCCACGGGCATCGTCATGCGCGACCGGGACCACCCCAGCGTCGTGATGTGGAGCGCCGGCAACGAGATCCGCGACTCCCTCGCGACGCGTGAGCCGCTGCTGACCAAGATGGTGTCGATCTGCCACGCGCTGGACCCGTCCCGCCCGTTAACCCAGGCCCTCTTCCGGCCGGCCGACAGCGGCGACGTCACCGGCGCCACCCGCACCACCCTGGACGTGTTCGGCGGCAACTACCGGCCCAACGACGTGCTGCAGGCCATGAGCATGTCCCCGCAGCGTCCCGGGCTGCTCACCGAGATGGGCACCAGCACATCCGACTGGACGACGGTGCAGAACAACCCCGGCCTGATCGGTGAGTTCCTCTGGACCGGCGCCGACTACCTCGGTGAGGCCGACGGGCTGTGGCCGACCGTGGGCAGCACCGCCGGGCTGATGGACGCGGTCGGCACCGTGCGGTCCATCGGCTACTCCTGGCAGGCCACCTGGGGCGCGCCCCATACCTCCCCGCCGCCGACCGGCACCGCCGCCGCCCGGGTCCTTCTCACGCCCGACCACGCCGCGGTGTCCACGGACGTCAATGACGTCGACTACGTCAAGGCGACCATCGCCGACACCTCCGGCCGGGTCGTGACCGGTTCCTCCGCGCCCATCACCTTCACCATCAGCGGACCCGGCGTGATCGTCGCGGTCGACAGCGGCAGCCAGACCGAGGAGAGCTTCCGCGGCAACGTACGCAAGGCCGACCAAGGCATCGCCTACGCACTCGTGCGCGCCACCGGCGCGGGCACCATAACGCTCACCGCCAGCGCGAACGGACTCACCCTCGGTACCACCACCATCACGGGCTCCACCGCGCCATTCGTCCCCTGCACCGGAAGCTGCAACTGAAACACCGACGACCGGGCGCGCGCACTCTGAACCACCGACGACCGGTGCGCGTGCCCGTGCGCGTCTGTGTCTGTGCGCGTGTCTGTGCCCGTGCGTGTGCTGTGTCAGTGCCCGCCCGCGTTCGCCAGACACCGTAGGCGGATGCGGGCTGCAATGACTCCCCGGCAGCCCGCGTCCGCCAGTTCGCCGGCCGATACCGCGTGCTCGCGTCGTGCTCGCGCCGTCCTCGCTTCCGGGACGGCGTCAGGGCCGCAGCCGGTTCACCCGCTGTTCGCGGACCATTGGATCACCCCTCTCGGCTGAACGCCCGCCGGCTCTCGGCGACGCGTCGCAGCGCCGGCCGGAAGCCTCCCGGTGAGTACCGGGCGCCGGCGCGCCTTCCCCGCTGTGACTTCAAACCGGCGGCCCTCGCGCGCGGCCGGTCAGCAACAGGTCAGCGATTGGTCAGGCGACTCCGCGACGCTGGCTGCCTGCACGGGAATCGAGGACACCCCTGCGGACCCTGTCGAGCGGGAGCAGGCGTCGCTCGGGAGCAGGCGCGCCGCGGCAAAAGCAGCAGGTGTCACGGCACCGCACCGCGCTCCCCGCGTCCTCGGCCCGGCTCACGCGACGACCCGCAGCACCAGCTGCCCGACCTGCCTCGCCCCGACCGCAGCGCACCGAGGAACACCGGATCGAGGAGCCCATGACGATCGCACAGTCACTGCTCACCTACATCGCCGACACCTGGATGAAAGGCGACGCCGCCGGGCTGGACGAGAACGTGCCCCTGCTCGAGTTGAACATCATCGACTCGACCGAGATCTTCGACCTCGTCCATTACGTGCAGTCCGAGTACCGGGTCACCGTGCCGCTTCGGGAAGTCGCGCCGGACAACTTCCGCACCGTGGGCGCCATCGCGGCCCTCGTCGAGCGGCTGCGCGCGGAGAGCGGGAGCCTGCGATGACCGGCACGGCGAGCCTCGACGCCCCCGCTGCCGCCCCGTCCGCGGTCTATCGCAGGGTCGTGGACATCATCGCGATGCACACCCTGTACGACACCGCCCACCTCCAGCCCGACAGCCACCTGGAGGGCGAACTCGGCATCGACTCCGTCGTGCTCGAATCGATCCTCGCCGAGGTGCGCGAGCAGTTCGGCCTCGCCGACGGCGCCGCCGCGCCGCGCGGGCCCGCGACCATCCGCGAGCTGGCCGACGCGGTCGAACTGGCCGTGGACGCAGGGGCGCTGAACGCACCCGCCCCGGTCAGCCGGCCGGGGGCCGACGAGGTACTCGACGCGGTGCTCACCGCGGCCGTCGCGCACACCCACTATCCGCGCCACCGCCTGGACCCGGAAGCCGACCTGGAAGGCGACCTGGGCATCGACTCGGTGGTGCTCGCGGCGATCGCCGCGGACGCGCGCCGGGCCCTCGATCTGCCGCAGAGCGCCGCGGTCGCGCTGACCGCCCGTACCCTGCGCGAGCTCGCCGACCAGCTGACCGGCACCCGGCCGGCCGGCGCGCCGTCGCCCGCGCCCGCGCGCCGCCCGGAACCGGCACGCGTGCCGGAAGCCGGATCCGAATACGAGTACGAGTACGAGAACGCGCACCGGACCGAGTATGGGTCCGGATACCGGCCCGCGGCCCGGCCGGAGACGAGCCCCGAACACCGAACCGAGCCGCGGCCCGAACGCGCGCCCCAACCCGCCGCGCTCCCGGGCGCCGTGGGCGGCCCCTGGGACCCGCGCTCGATGAAGGACTTCGTCGAGCAGCGCGACCCGGACCTGTTCGCCAAGGCCCGCAGCTTCGGCGCCTACCGGCGTCAGCGCGAACGGGAGCAGCTGTACTGGTACGGCATGCCGCTCCAGTCGCGCTGCCAGAACCGGGCCGTGATACACGACGAGCTGACCGGGCGCACCCGCGAATATCTGATGTTCGCATCCAACAACTACCTGGGGCTGGCCAACCACCCGCACGTCATCGACGCGATCTGCGACGCCACCCGGGTCTACGGAGCCACCAACACCGGCTGCCGCCTGATCGGCGGCACCAACGTGCTGCACAAGGAGCTCGAACGGCGCCTCGCCGCGTTCAAGCAGCGTGAAGCCTGCATCGTCTTCCCGGGCGGCTACTCGGCGAACCTCGGCACGATCGCGGCCCTGGTCAAGAACTACGACACGCTCGCCGTGGACAAGCTCAACCACATGAGCATCGTGGACGGCGGCCGGCTGGCCGGCGCCGCGCGCCGCATCTATCAGCACAACGACATGGCCGACCTGGAGCGCGTCCTGGAACGAGGCCAGGGCCAGGGCACCGGCACGCTGATCGTCACCGACGGGGTGTTCAGCATGCACGGCGACATCTGCGAACTGCCCGGGATCGTGCGGCTGGCCAAGCGTTACGGCGCGCGCGTCCTGGTCGACGACGCGCACGCCACCGGGGTGCTCGGCGCGCGCGGGACCGGCACCGCGGAGCACTTCGACCTCAAGGGCCAGGTCGACCTGGAACTGGGCACCATGAGCAAGACCCTGGCCGGCATGGGCGGCTTCGTCGTCGGCGACGAGGACGTGATCGAGTACCTGCGCTACTACGCGGACTCGTACGTCTTCGCCGCGACCATCCCCGCGGGCGTCGCGGCGGGACTGATCGCCGCGATCGACGTGATCGAGGCCGAACCGGAGCGTATCCGAACCCTGTGGTCCAACATCAGGCTGCTGCGGGGCCGGCTGCTGCAGGCCGGATTCGACCTGGAGCACAGCGACAGCGCGATCCTGCCGATCGTCGTCGGCGACGAGCGGGCCGCGATGGAACTGGGCCGCGCGGTGCGCGCCCGGGGCCTGTTCTGCCAGACCGTGGTATTCCCCGGGGTCCCGCTCGGCCAGGCCCGGCTGCGCGTCAGCGTCACCAGCGAGCACACCGAGCAGGACCTGAACCAGGCCGCTGATATCTTCGTCGACGCCGCGTGCGAGACCGGCGTGCTGCCCGCGCAACGGCAGTCCCGGGCGGCCCTGCGATGACCGACACGGCCCTGCTTCACCTGCCCGCCGCGCTCACGCCGCAGCAGGCCGCGCGCCCCGCGTTGGTCGGCCGGGAGACCATGACCTACGCGCAGCTGGCCGCGCAGGTCAGCGCGCTGAGCCGGGCACTGCGCGGCCTCGGCGCGGCGCACGGCGACCGCGTGGCGATCTGGATGGGCAAGAGCCCGCGTTACGCCGCCGCCATCTTCGGCGCCTTGCACACCGGTTGCGCCTACGTCCCGCTGGACGGCAAGCAGCCGGCGGCGCGAGTGCACACCATCCTCGCCGACGCCGAGCCGGTCGCGGTGTTCACCGACCGGGCCCACCTGGCAGACCTGACGGGACAACAGCTTCCTGCTTGCGTCCGCGCGGTGATCGTCACCGACGCGGACGAGGACGGGAACGCGGATGGGGACGAAGACGGCGAAGCGGTCGGGCACGCGGAGGCGGGCCCGAGGCGAGAGGCCGACGTTCACGACCCCGCAAGCGCGCCGGTGCCGCTGCGATCCTGGGCCGCGCTGACCGGGGCGGCCCAGGGTGAGGCCGAGGCCGAGGCGCAGCCGCCGGCCGCCGCCGCGCCCGACGACCTGGCCGCGATCCTGTACACCTCCGGCTCCACCGGCACGCCCAAGGGCGTGCAGATCTCCTACCGCAACCTGGCCAACTTCGTCGGCTGGGCCCGCGCCGAGTTGGAGGTCGGACCCGGGGACGTGTTCGCGAACCACGCGTCCTTCAACTTCGACCTGAGCACCTTCGACCTCTTCACCGCGCTTTCCGTGGGCGCGGCGGTGTGGATCGTGCCCGACGCGGCGACCCGGGATGTCAATACCCTGGCCGCGGGTATCCGCGAGCACGCCGTCACGGTCTGGTACTCGGTGCCCTCGATACTGCACCTGCTGACCGCCTCGGGCGCGCTGACCGCCGAGGGCGTCAAATCCCTGCGTTACGTGCTGTTCGCGGGCGAGGTCTTCCCGATCGCGCAACTGCGTGCGCTGGCCGGCGTACTGCCGGAGCACTGCGCGCTCTACAACCTGTACGGCCCGACCGAGACCAACGTGTGCACGTACCACCGGGTGCGGGCGGCGGACCTGGACCGGGCCGAGCCGGTGCCGATCGGCACGGCGATCAGCGGCGCGCGGCTGGCCGTGCTGGACGCGGACGACCGCCCGGTCGCCGAGGCCGGCGAGCCCGGCGCGCTCGGCGAACTCGTCGTCGAAGGGGACTGCGTCACCCCCGGCTACTGGCGGCGTGAGGGCGAACCGGCCGCGCACGACCACCGGGTGCGCCGCCACCGCACGGGCGACCTGGTCAGCTGGGAGGACGGGCGGCTGGTGTACCGCGGCCGCAAGGACCGCATGGTCAAGCTCTCCGGCTACCGCGTCGAACTCGGCGAGATCGAGGCGGCCGCGCTGCGGCATCCCGACATCGCCGCCGCCGCGGCCGTCACCGTCGGCGAGGGCGGCGCGACCCGCCTGGCGCTGTACTTCACGCTGCGACCCGGCGCCGCCGCGCCGAGCCTGCTGGAGATCAAGCGGCACTGCGCGCTGCATCTGCCCCCGTACATGGTCCCGCACCTGGCCACCCGCCTCGACGACCTGCCGCGCAACGCCAACGGCAAGACCGACTACCGCCGCCTCGGCTCGCAGCCGTAACCGCGTTGCCCACCCGCCGGGAACCGACCTCACGTCACGGAGCCGACCATGACGCTAGACCCGATCGAAGAGCACTGGCAGGGATCCGAGCCGGACACCGTCGCCGGCCTGCTGCGCCACCACCTGCGCCACAGGCCCGACGCGCTCGCCTACCGCTTCCTGTCCGGCTCCGGTGACAACGACGCGCACTCGTACACCTACCGGCAGCTCGACCGGCGCGCGCGCACCGTGGCGGTGCACCTGGCCGCCGAGGGGCTGCGCGGCCGGCCGGTACTGCTGCTGCTGCCCCCGGGCCTGGAGTACGTGGCCTGCTTCCTCGGCTGCCTCTACGCCGGGGCGATCGCAGTACCCGCATACCCGCCGGACACGCAGCGGTTCGGGCAGAGCATGCCCCGCCTGGCCGCGATCGCCCGCGACGCCCGCGCCACCCACGCGCTGACCACCGACGCGCTGGCCCGGTTCGCCGCCACCAAGCGCGAGCAGATCGAGGAACTCGGCCTCGGCGCGCTGCGCTGGGTCGCCACCGACCCGCTCGACGACGCGGCCGCCGACCGCTGGCCGCAGCCCGGCGCGGCGCCGGCGGACACCGGCGGCTCGCTCGCCTTCCTCCAGTACACCTCGGGCTCGACCGCCGAGCCCAAGGGGGTGATGGTCAGCAACGCGAACCTCGTGAGCAACCTGCGTTCGATCCACCTGCGGCTGCGGCACGACCGGGACAGCGCCATGGTCTCCTGGCTGCCTCCCTACCATGACATGGGACTGATCGGCGGCATCCTCTCCCCGCTCTACGGCGGCTTCCCGGCGCACCTGATGGCCCCGATGACCTTCGTGGCGCGCCCGCTGCTGTGGCTCCAGACCCTCTCGCGCACCCGCGCCTCGACCAGCGTCGCCCCCAACTTCGGCTTCGAACACTGCCTGCGCCGGGTCACCCCAGCGCAGCGCGACACGCTGGACCTGAGCGGCTGGCGGCTGGCCCTCAACGGCGCCGAGCCGGTGCGCGCCGACACCCTGGACCGGTTCGCCGAGTACTTCGGGCCGGCCGGCTTTCGCCGCAGCGCCCTGATGCCCTGCTACGGCCTGGCCGAGGCGACGCTGATGGCCACCGGGGTCGAGGCCGCCGACCCGCCCGCGATCACGCCGTTCGCCGCCGAGCCGCTCGGCACGGGCCGGGTCGAGCCGGCCGCCGGCCCCGCCCGGGCCGCCACGCGGCTGGTCGGCTGCGGAGCCCCGGTCGAGGACGTGCGCGTCGCGATCGTCGACGCGGAAACCGGCCGGCGCGCCGCCGCCGACCGCATCGGCGAGATCTGGCTCGCCGGACCGAACATCGCCCGCGGCTACTGGCGCCGGCCCGACGCGACCCGCGAGACCTTCCACGCCGCCATCGAGGGCGAGCCGGGCGGCGAGTATCTGCGCACCGGCGACCTGGGATTCCTGCGCCAAGGACAGCTGCACATCGTCGGCCGCAGCAAGGACGTGGTCATCATCCAGGGCCGCAACCACTACCCGCAGGACGTCGAGCTGACCGTGCAGCAGGCCGCGCCCGCAGTGCGCCCCGGCGCCGCGGCCGCGTTCGCCGTCGAACTCGACGACACCGAGCAGATGGTGCTGGCCTTCGAGGCCGACGCCCGGCCGCGGGATCCGGCCGCGCTGCTGGCGGCCGTGCGCGCAGCCGTGCTCGAACAGCACGAGGTCTCCCCGCACGCCGTGCTGCTGCTCAAGCGGGCCACCATCCCCAAGACCACCAGCGGCAAGATCCAGCGGCACGGCTGCAAGCGCGACTTCCTCGAGCTCGGCCTGACCGTGCTGGCCGCCAGCGTCGCCCGGGAAGGCGCCGCGCCGGCGGCCGAAGGGCCCGGCAGCGCCGTCAAGCGGCGGCGCGAGCAGGTCGACGGCGCGATCGCGCAGGCGCTCGGCGACGCGCTCGGGCGCCGCATCGAGCCGGCGGCGCTGACGGACGGCAGCGGCCTGTCCGACCTGGGCGTCGACTACCCGGGCCTGGTGCGCGCGGTACGCGACCTCGAAGCGCGGTTCGCCGCCCGGATCGATCTGGGCGCGCTCCTGGTCACCGGGCGCATCGACACGCTGCGCGCGCAACTCGGCGTCGATGTGACGCAGGACACTGGGATGAAGCCCACGGCCGTGGCCGCTGCGCCCCGCGCCGCCGCCCCCGTCCCCGCAGGTC
>NZ_JAGSXH010000330.1 GCF_018283645.1 Actinocrinis puniceicyclus
CCTCGGCGGCTCACGCATGGCTCGGGAACGATCCTCTACGCATCAGACAGACCTGTGTAGGATAATTCCCAAGGAAGCTGTACGCATCTCTCATCGCGCACGCCGAGGAGGCCTCGTGGGCGACAGCACCGACACCACCCTGCCAACGGACTTCACCTACACCGAAGCGCGCAGGGTCGGCATCTCGAAACGACGCCTCTACCAGTTGCGCGACGAGGGACGGATCGAGCAGATCGGACACGGCCTGTTCCACCGCACCGACACCGACCAGAATGCTGACATCGACCTGATCGAAATCGCCGTCCGGGCACCCAGGGCGACCCTCTGCCTGGCCACCGCCCTGGCCAGGCACGCACTGACCGACGAGATCCCGCCGGGCATCGACGTCGCCCTTCCGCGCGGCCAGTGGAGACCCGCCACGAGTGCACCCGCCATCTGGCACAGCTTCCAACCCGCCACCTTCGACCTCGGCCGCGACGTCCTGCCGTTGACCACGGACCTTTCCATCGGCCTCTACAACCCCGAACGCAGCATCATCGACGCGTTCCGGCTGCGCCACCGCGAAGGAAGCGACCTGGCACTCAGCGCCCTGAAACGATGGCTGCGACTGCCCGGCAGCCAACCCACAGCCCTCCTGAAGCTCGCCGCCCGGTTCCCCCACACGCAGCCACCGCTACGCGCCGCCCTGGAGACACTCCTTGCCTGACACCCGCCCCACCCGCGCCACCACAGGCGGCCGCGCCTACCTCGACCTACGAAACCTCGCACGCAGACAGGGCCGCCCCACCGACGAACTCCACCAGCTCTACGCCCTCGAAGGCTTCCTCTCCCGCCTGACCATCTCCCCCTACGCCGACCGCCTCGTCCTCAAAGGCGGCGTCCTGCTCGCCGCCTTCGGATCCCGCCGACCAACTCGCGACATCGACCTGTGCGCGGACCACCTGTCCGGCGAGCTCGACGCCATGCGCGAGGTGGTACGCGCGATCGCCGCGATCCCGCTCGACGACGGCCTACAGATCGACCCGGACTCGGCAACCGCGGAGCCGATCCGGGACGAGCACGAATACCCCGGCGTGCGCGTCACCCTCACCGCGACGCTCTCCGCGGCCCGCCTGACCTTCCACGTCGACATCAACATCGGCGACCCCGTATCGCCGGCACCGCAGCGCATCGTCCTGCCGAAAATCCTCGGCGGAACCATGGAGCTCACCGGCTAC
>NZ_JAGSXH010000331.1 GCF_018283645.1 Actinocrinis puniceicyclus
GAAGTCAAGGCTCACACCGTCGGATCCTGCGACCGTCGCCTGGTTGGTGTCAATAGCGGTGTTAGTCATACGAATCATCCCTTCGTGACCGGATGTTTCGCTTCCGCACCGTTATCGAGACAGACCCGCGGTCGCGGCCCCACTATTCGATGTGATCGCAGTACTTACAGCTGGCATTCCAGGGATCGACGGGATCACGTTCGGATTCGCGGTCGCAGCTGACGCTGCGTCAACGTATGAGGCGGCGCTGGCTACGCGTCGCGATTTGAAGGACCCTGGCACCTCCGGTTGGCAAACCGCGTTCGATGCAACGAGTACGTTCTTGGGTATTGCCGGTCTCGGCGTAAGTGGCATGAGTAGAGCTACAGCGAAATCCGTTGAAACTGCTTCTTCGAGTGAGAGGTCAGCTGCAAGGGCGGCAGAGTCGCGACCATGGTCGTTCAAGGCACAGGCCGGTTTGTCGAGTGCTCAGCAAGTCACGAGGCGCTCGTTGTACTTCGATGGTCTAAACTCGACCGCAGGACTGGGTATTACCGGAGCGGGCGACTTTGCCCTCACTGGTGCCCAGGCGTTGTGCGGGCCGACCTGCGGAGGTCAATGACGTATGCGACACCTCGAGTACGCTGGAGCGATCGTTGTACGTCAATGCGTTGATGACTTGCGACGCCGTACAGCGGTCGTGGACACGAGACGGTCTGCCTGCCAGCGAGTCGCACATGGGGACATTTCGGACCCGGCTGCGGTCGTTGAGGCTGCTAGGTTCGCGTTCGTCACTTGGCTCGCCGTAGCATTTTCGGCCCTGGTGATTTGGTTAGCGGCTTTATTTTCTGTCCGATACGGTTTGGGAATATCTGCTTTCAATTCGACTGGTTTCGATATATTAATACGGGTTGGAATTGGAATAATCATCGCGTCGATGGGATGGGCGGGAGTTTCGCTAGCTAAAGCTCCCGGTGCCTACCTGAACCACGGCAAAGTTCGGTACGTGGAGCGAAGGTTTGGGCCCCATCCACTTGATTTTTGGATCGTATTGATAGTTGGCATTGTCGCAGGGGTAAGTGCTTGACCTCGAAGTTTCAGCCGTGGCATCCCGTTGACTATCCGCCAGTCTGTTCCGGTTTGTCCCTGACGGTGCAGGGCCGGGTCTTGACGTGTCGCAGCGGGCTGCGCTGGTTTCCACGGGCCGGGGTGGTGCCGGGGTCCTTT
>NZ_JAGSXH010000332.1 GCF_018283645.1 Actinocrinis puniceicyclus
GTCGTGGTCCGCGCGGGGGCTTGGGGCCGGGGCTGCCGGGCGGGATCGCGCCTCCGCCCAGACCACCGGGCCCACAGCCGGGGCCGATGCGGTTGTGTAGTGCGCGCCCGGCCAGGCGTCCGGCGAGCATCCGCGCCGAGCCGGCGCCCGGTACCCCGATGGCGGTGCCGATCGCGGCCGCGGCGGCGGTCTTGAGGATCCCGGCGACGGCGGAGCGCGGCTGCCTGCCGAGGGCGACCCGCAGCACCCAGCCGGGCATCTTCAGCAGGATGGTGAACAGCGCGCCGCACACCAGCAGGTCGGTGAACCCCGCCGAGGTGGGTACGCCGAGCACGTCGCCGTTCGGGTCGAAGAAGGTCTGCAGCGCCAGGATCAGGGTCAGGGCCTGCAGCGTCTGGATCGCGAACACGGCGGCCAGCGCGCGCCACCACAGCCGGGCGATCGCGTCCAGGCCCGGCAGCGCGTGGCAGGAGAGGGCGAGGGGGGCGGCGAAGGTGAGCAGCATCAGGGCGGCGGTGCGCAGCGCGGCGGACAGCAGCACCGCGCCGGCCAGGACGGCCAGGACGAGGCCGGAGAGGACCAGGAAGATCTGGTTGACCCCGTCGGGCAGGAAGATCGAGTCGAGGATGTGGCCGAGCAGCGCGTTGCCGATCCCGGCCGGGTTCAGCGGCTGTCCCCAGATGGCTTGGGTCAGTGCGTTGAAGAACCAGATCGCCTTGCCGATCACCAGCAGGCTGGTGTTGGCGGCGATCAGGCCGAGCACCAGGCGCGGCGCGATCTGGGCGAGCGCGTAGCGGGTTTGCACGGTCTCGTGGGTCATCACGATGAGCCCGCCGATCACGGCGAACAGCACGTAGATCGTGTTGGCGATGACCAGGGACGCGGTCCACAGTTGCCCGGTGCGTCCGCCGGTGGTGTCCAGGTTGGACAGCACGGTCTTGCCGATCAGGTTCATGATCGGGGTCAGGGCGGCCTTGACCAGGTCCCCGAACCACTGGTCGATCGCGTGCTCGACCTGTCCCGGGATGTCCCACCACGCCGGGCCGGAAGAGGACGGGGCCGGCGGGCTCGGCATCGGCTGCGGCGCCGGAAGCCGACCCGAACCACCGCCCGAAGCACCGCCTGCACTGCCGCTCCCCGTGCCGGAACCGGCGCCGTTGCCGGGGCCTGGTGTGGGGTTCGGGGA
>NZ_JAGSXH010000333.1 GCF_018283645.1 Actinocrinis puniceicyclus
GCGTTTGACCCGCCAGGAGTTGCGCCTGGCGCGTTTCACCACGCGCGGGAAGCTGCGGTGCCTGCGCTTGGGGTTCAGCGACCGCTTGCGGGTCAGCCTCCCGAGCGTGTGGGCGATCAGGAGCCGCTGGTGCTCAGGGGGAAAAAGCCCGCGGATCCGCGACGCGCGCGCGGACCAGGCGGACTGCCTTGGTGAACTTCACCCGTCCGGGGTCCAGGTTGTGCTCGGTGACCGCGGCGCAGATCAGCGCACAGATCGCGTAGTGCGCCAGCAGGTATCCGTAGATCTCGGCCCGCACCAGTTGCGGGCTGTGCGAACGCAGCACCCCGCCCGGCCCGCGCAGCCCGTTCTTGATCTCGTTGTTGGCGCCCTCCGAGCCGGTCCACCGCAGGTGGTAGGCCGCGCCGAGCTCGGCGGCGGTCGCCTCGCCGGGGTCCAGCAGGTTCGTGATCAGGCAGAACAGCTCCCGCTGGTGCGGGGCCGGGCCGCGCTCCTCGACGTAGTACTCCACCACCCGCACCGGCCGGCACCCCTCCCGCGGCAGGTCCCCCCCGGCCCTGGCCGCGGCGATCAGCGCGTCCCGCCGGTTGCGCTCGGCACCCTTGTCGAACACCAACGCCGTGTAGGAGCCGTCGGGCAGGTCCGCCACATGCGCGATCTCCACCCCGTCGGCCATCCGCCACAGCAGCCCGGCCCCGGTGTCCTGGTAGCGGCACCACAGTTTGAAGCTGTACAGGCCCTGGTCACAGGTCAGCAGCACGTCCTGGTCCTCGGCCAGCGCCTGGACCGTCCCGGCCATCGCCCGCAGCGCCGTGCGTTCCCCGGTGCCCTTGCCGCTGCACGGCGCCAACCGCGCATCCAGCGTGGCCCGCGACCCGCACTCGGTCAGTAGCACCGCCCTCACCTGCGGGAACGCCCCGCCGGACGGGGTAGCGAACGCGGCACGGTTCTCCTCGCTGTCCGGCACATCGAACACCGTGCCGTCGGCAGCGAGCACCCGCCACCGCCCGGCCATGAACGCCCCCGGCGTGTCCGGCTCCGCCACCGGCACCGCGACCTGCTCGAACACCTCCCGCACCGGTGCCTCACCCAGCCGGGCCCGGGCCTTGGCGATCCCTCCGGAGGTCGGGGTCTGATAATCCGTGTCCAGCCCGCCCAGCAGCGCAAGCGGCTCAGCCAG
>NZ_JAGSXH010000334.1 GCF_018283645.1 Actinocrinis puniceicyclus
GCTTCTAAATTTCGTTTACTAAGTTGGTCTCGTGCGTCTTCGCCCGTGACGCGCCGTAGGTACCGGGCCAGGGATTCGAGGATCTCCTCGGCGGATTTCTTCCACACGAAGGGCTTCGGGTCCTGGTTCCAGGCCTTCGCCCAGGTGCGGATGTCCTGCTCCAGAGCCTGGACGCTCCCGTGCGCGCCGCGCCTGATCATTTGGTCGGTCAGGTGGCCGAACCAGCGCTCGACCTGGTTGAGCCAGGAGCTGCCCGTGGGTGTGAAGTGCATGTGGAACCTGGGGTGTTTGGCGAGCCAGGCTTTGATCGCAGGGGTTTTATGTGTGCCGTAGTTGTCCGCGACGATGTGGACGTCCAAGCCCTCGGGGACGGTCTTGTCGATGGTGGTCAAGAACTTGCGGAACTCGACGGCGCGGTGCTTGCGGTGCAGTTCGCTGATGACAGTTCCGTCGGCGATATTGAACGCCGCGAACAGAGAGGTGATGCCGTTGCGCTGGTAGTCGTGGGTGCGCCGTTCGGGCATGCCGGGCATCATCGGCAGTACCGGTTGTGATCGGTCCAGGGCCTGGATCTGCGACTTTTCGTCGACGCACAGCACGACCGCGTGCTCCGGCGGGTCGTGGTAGAGCCCGACCACGTCGACGACTTTGTCCACGAAGAACGGATCCGTGGACAGCTTGAACCCGTCGGTGCGGTGCGGCTGCAGGCCGAAGTCCTTCCAGATCCGCCCGATCGTCGAGCGGGAGAGGCCTGACTTCCTGGCCATCAAGGACTGCGACCAGTGCGTGGCGTTCTTCGGTTTCGACTCGAGGGTCGCCACGATTACGTCCTCGACCCGGTCCAGCGTGACCGAGGATGGGCGCCCGGAGCGCTGTTCGTCGGCCAAGCCGTCGAGGCGCTGTTCGACGAACCGGCCACGCCACTTTCCCACTGTCGGCTTCGAACAGCCCAGATCGGCTGCCACCTGCGAGTTCGTCGCGCCGGGCACGGCGCAGGCCAGCACGATCCGCGACCTGAACGCAAGAGCCTGCGACGAGGTGGCCCGGCGCGCCCAACGCTCCAACTGGGCGCGCTCCCCGGCACTCAACACCAACTCGGCCCGCGGCCGTCCGGTTCGTGGCATACGCCCAGCATACACTTAGTAAACGGACTTTAGAAGCAAGACACTAGT
>NZ_JAGSXH010000335.1 GCF_018283645.1 Actinocrinis puniceicyclus
GCCAGCGCGGTGGCCTTGATCAACGACTCCGAGACGTTACAGCCATACGCGTTCCAGTCGTTGAACCCCATCTGCGGCGTCAACGCCAGCCCATTACCCAACGCCGACGCCGACCCCGCAACGCCGAGCGCCAGTAAGGGAGCCGCCGCCACGGCGGCGACTGTGCCGAATACGCCGAGGCGAAAGCGTCGTCTCGGCTTCGGGTGGGTGTACGGGGTCATCTTCGACCTCCCATGGTCGGCTCTGGCAGCTGTGGAGAGCCAGGTGGATATGTGCTCGAAGTCGGCCTCTTGCGGCGCGACTGCGGCTCGACGCCGGCGCGAGCCCGGGGCGTGGGGCAACGGGACTCGGCGCCGTCGGCCGCCGTCCGGCGATGGTGCGGCCGGGCGGCGGCGCAACGACGGCCGGGCCGGGGCGGCTGGTTGGCGCGGTGAAGTGTCGCCGCCCCGGCGTCGGTGTCGCGGGTTGTTCAGTGTTCTCTTATGCGCCTGTTGTCCTGCGCGGGGTTCTCGTGACTGCTGTCCGGCTCAGCCGAGGGTCCATTGCTGGTTGCTGCCGCCGTTGCAGGTCCACAGTTCGACCAGGGCGCCGTCAGCCGTCGAGGCTCCGGTCACGTCCAGGCAGAGCCCTGACTGCACACCGGTGACGGTGCCGTTGGAGTTGAGGATCCACTGCTGGTTGGTCTGACCGTTGCAGGAGTAGACGATCACCTTCGTGCCCGCGGTCGTGCCCTTACCGTTCGCGTCCAGGCACAGGGTGCTGCCGCCCACGCTCAAGGTCAGCTCGTTGGACGAGGTGTGCGTCCAGGTCTGGTTCGCCGCACCGTTGCAGCTGTAGATCTGCTGCTGGGTGCCCAGCGTCGTGGTGCTGTTCGGATCGTCCAGGCACTTGCCGGCGCCGACCGCGTGCAACGCACCCGTGCTACCACCACCGGTGCTGCCGCCGTTGCTGCCATATCCGGCCGCGACGATGTTGGCCTGCACGGCGCTCTCGGTCGCCGACGACGGGTAGCCGGAGGTCATGGCGCCTTCGTAGAAGGTGCCCTGGGCGCCGTCGCTGTTGTCGCCGCCGGTGCCGAGGATGATGGCGCCCTGCTTGCGCATCGGGTTGTAGCCAGACACGTTCGGCCGCGCGCCGTCGTAGAACGTGGACAGGT
>NZ_JAGSXH010000336.1 GCF_018283645.1 Actinocrinis puniceicyclus
AGCTTGAGATTTGAGGTCTACAAGATCTTTTGTGGCGTGGTGGTGTGATCGCCTGACAACGGGCACGGCCACCTGGCATTCTTCGGATCTGTTCTAAGGAATCGAAGAAAGGTCGGGTGGCCGTGGGTCTTATGGTGCCACGTGCGCGGGATGCGGTCGAGACGCGGGGCGCGGCGGGGGCCGGGCATGAGCAGCTGCGGCGGCTGCGCGCCGGGATATACGGGTGTTTCACGCGGCGGGCCGATGCGTTGTTCGAGCTGTGCGACGCGCTGCTGTGCGCGCCGGGGCCGGTGTCCTCGCCGGTGGAGCTCTCGTTGGAGCCGGAGTTCCGCCGGGGGCACGCGATGGTCTACGACGCGCTGGCTCAGGGCCGGGTCGATGGCGCGCGGCTGCGCCGGGTGCTGGTCGGGGCGCTGCCGGCGGCCCGGGCGGGTGAGCCGTTGATGTTCGGGGTGGATGTCACCCCGATCCCGCGTGCGGGCGCCCGGTATGTGGATGGTTTGTCGATGGTGGTGGTGCGCGGGGCGGGCGGGGACCGGTTGCTGCCCGGGTGGCCGCTCAGCGTGCTGGTGGGACTCTCGTGGGGTGCCTCGTCGTGGGTGGATGCGTTGGAGGCGCGTCGCATCGAGCCGGGGGTGGACCATACCGGGGTGTTGATCGCGCAGGCCGAGGCGCTACTGGATGATCTTTCGGCTACCGGGCGGTGGCGGGCGGGGGATGTGCCGCCGCTGGTGATCTTCGATTCGGGGTATCCCGCCGCGCTGGTCGCCCACGCGCTGGAGGGCCGCGCGGTGCAGGTGCTGGGGCGGGTGCGCGCGGACCGGGTGTTCTACCACCGGGCCCCGGCCCCGGTGCCCGGGGCCGGGCGCCCGCCGCGGCACGGGGCGCGTTTCGAGTGCGCGCGCCCGGCGAGCCTGCCGGAGCCCGAGGAGCGCATCGAGGCGCACGCCGAGCGGTACGGGCGGGTGAGGGTGCAGGCGTGGCACGGCCTGCACCAGGCCCTGGCGCGCACCGGGGCGTGGGCCGGGTACCCGGCCGGGCGGGACCTGCCGATCCTCGAGGGCAGCGTGATCCGGATCACCGTCGAGCGTTTGGCGCACCAGGGGGCGCCCAAGCCGCTGTGGCTCTGGCACCGTGCCCCGCCCGGC
>NZ_JAGSXH010000337.1 GCF_018283645.1 Actinocrinis puniceicyclus
TGAACGATGATGTGGTGTGGCCCAGCAGGTCCTGCACCAGCTTGATGTCGATGCCTGCTGTGAGTGCGTGGGTGGCGGTGCCGTGGCGCAGGTCGTGCAGCCGGATCGGCGGTAGGTCGTGTTCGCGTACCAGTTTGTAGAACTCGTAGGTCAACTGCGCGGGGTGCAACCGGCGCCCGTCGGGGTGGGTGAAGACCAGGTTCGTATCCGGCCAGGCTTCGCCCATGGCGGTGCGGTCGCGTTCCTGTTTGGCGCGGTGGGCCCGCAGTAGCTCGACCATGGGCTCGGCGATCGCGATGGTGCGGTAGGAGTCTTCTGATTTGGGGGCGGTCAGCTTGGTTTCCCAGCCGATCTGGGCGAGTTGGCAGGTGACGGTCAGTTCCCCCGCGTCGAGGTCGAGGTCGTGCCAGTGCAGTCCTGCGGTTTCGCCGCGGCGCATGCCGGTGAAGGCCATCAGGTGGTAGGCGACGGCGAAAGGGTGGCCGCGGGTGGCGTGCAGGAAGGCGATGGTCTGTTCGATGGTCCAGATCATCACCGGGCTGGGCTTCTTGCCGGTCTTGCGCCACGCGGCCACGCGGGGCTGGGTCCATACCAGGCCGCGGGGTCGGCGTCCGCCGGACAGGCGGATGAGTTTGGCGGGGTTGACGGGGATGAGCATCTGCGCGACCGCGTCCGAGAGGGCGGAGGAGAGGGTGGCGCGGATGCGTTTGACGCTGGAGGGGCCGGTGATTCGCCGCGGTGCGCCGAGGGCTTTGATCCGGGCTCTGATTCTTCGCGCGGCGTCGGTGTCTCCGGTCTCGACCGCTTGGCCGAGTTCGACTTTGAGGGCGGCGCGGCGCAGGTTGTCCGCTTCGATCTTCGTGTTCTGCGTTTCGATCGCGTCGACGAGGCCGCGGATGTGGCTCACGCGCAGCTTGTCCAGGCGGATCTTCCCGAGGTGTGGGATGAGGTGGACGCGGATGTGCATCTGGTAGGACATCAGGGTGCCGCCGGCCAGGTCGGCTTTGGTGGTCAGCCATTCGGTGAGGTATTGGCCGAGGGTGAGCGGATTGTCGACGGCTTGGCCGAGGGTCAGGCGTTTGCGGATCTCGTCCTCGTCCGGCAGCGG
>NZ_JAGSXH010000338.1 GCF_018283645.1 Actinocrinis puniceicyclus
GGTGACCATGTCGAACTGGGTGCCGGCCAGGTTGGTGATCGTGGAGTTGTTCACCATGTTGCCGGTCAGCTCGGTACCCATGTACCGGCTCTGCGCCTCGGCCGCCGCACGCAGCGTCGAAGCGGCCTGAGCGGGAGACGCCGCCAGGAATGCCGCGAGTGGGGCGGCGGCAAGCGCGGCGACGGCGGTCAGTGCGCGCAGCCGCGAGGAATGTGTTCTGATATCGATTGCGCCCGTGCGCATGTGCGACCTCCATTGGTCGGCGCGGATCGGCAGTCTGCTCGATGTGAAAAACGGCCCAGTGCGCGCTGTCCGTGGAAAGCGCGCGCTGCGGAAAGCGGCGACACTTCGCCGCGCGGAAACAGCGCCTCGTCGAGCGGTCCGGCATCCGGCCTCGGCAGGGCTGTGATGAGTAGGTAACCGGGGGCGGTCAAGCGCGTCAAGACGCTTTGAAACTTGCCGTGGTTGTTGGTAATTGGTCTTCCGTATCGAACATGTCGTGCGCCGCACGCTGTGCGGGAGCGCGTGTGCGCGGCTTCCAGCGTGTCAGCGGCCGACGCCGCGTGCGCCGTCCTGGTGGATCCACATCCGGGCCGCACAACGGGGATTTGTGCGATTTGGGGGTCCTTGACAGCACACTGGCGGTAAGGCAGCGTCTGCATTCCGAAACAGCTCGGGCATCCCGTCGTGGACCGGCATCCTCGACGGGATGGTTATGTTAGCGCTAACAATGTGTGAGTCAATGCTCAACGTAGAGCAGGGAGACGGCATGAGAATAGGCGCAAGGACAAGCCACGCACTCGGTGCGACGCGCCGCGTTCGGCTGGCCCGCCTGGGAACCGCTGCCGCGGTGGCCTTCGGTGGGCTGGTCGGCAGCGCCGTGATGACGGGCCCGGCGCAGGCTGCTTCGCAGGGTCCGTGTGACATCTACGCGGCGGGCGGCACGCCGTGCGTCGCGGCGCACTCCACCACCCGAGCCCTGTACGCCGCGTACAACGGCCCGCTGTACCAGGTGCGGCGTTCCTCGGACAACTCGACCAGGGACATCGGCGTGGTCAGCGCCGGCGGTGTCGCCAACGCGGCCGCGCAGGACTCGTTCTGCTCGG
>NZ_JAGSXH010000339.1 GCF_018283645.1 Actinocrinis puniceicyclus
GTCGTGGTCAGGCTGCTGCGTAGGTGACCTCGGGTTTGTGGAAGAAGGAGATCACGCGGGTGGGCTGCTTCTGGAGGCGGTGTAGGTGGGCTCTGATGGCGGCGGCCATGGCGAGCCGGTTGCGGGGCGCTGCCTTGTTCGCGACCTCGCGCTTGGTGTCGCCGTTGAGCAGTTCGACCGGGTTGAGTTCGGGGGCGTAGCCGGGCAGGAAGTGCTGGACGATGCGCTGGTCGTTCTCGGCCAGCCACGAGGTGACGGTCTTGGCCTTGTGGGTGGGGTGCTGGTCGGCGATCAGGTGGACGCGGGATCCGGCGTAGTCGGTGGCCAGCCGGTCCAGGAACGCGAGGTAGCGCGCCACGGTCAGCGAGCCCTGGTAGACGGTGAAGTGCAGCCTGCCCTGGTTGTTGATCGCGGCCATCAGGTTGACGCGGAAGCGTTGGCCGGTCTTGGGCAGCACCGGGGTCTGCCCGGTGATCGTCCAGGTGGTGCCGAGTTCGGCGGTCGAGGAGATCCCGGACTCGTCGAGCCAGAGCACGATCCCGCCTTCGGCCTTCGCCTTCGCGAGGATCGCGGGGTAGGTCTCGGTCAGCCACGCGCGGATCGCGGCCGGATTCTGCTCGTACGCGCGGCGCACCGGGCGCTGCGGGGACAGGCCCCAGGAGCGCAGGTACTTGCCGATTGTCGGCAGGCTCAGCCGGATCCGGTACCGGCGCATGATCAGGGCCGCCACCTCGGCCCGGGTCCACAGCAGCCCCTCGCCGCCGGCCTGTGCCGGAGTCTGCTGCAAGATCGTGCGGCACAGGGCCTTTTGCCGCGCCTTGGACAGTGCCTTTTGCACCCCGGGCCGCTGACCTGGTTTGCCGCTGGCCAGGGCTTTGGATCCCTTGCGCCGGAACGCGTTCCACCAGCGCGAGACCGACCGGGTCGAGACGTCGAAGACCTCTGCCGCTTCGACCTGCGACATCCCGCGCTCCACCGCGGACACCACCCGACGGCGAAGATCCTCTTGCGCCTGCGGCGGAATGCGCCGGGCGTCCACGTTCTCAAGTCTCACAGCTCAACCAACGACCAAGCCAGCGAAGAGACACGGCTCAATA
>NZ_JAGSXH010000033.1 GCF_018283645.1 Actinocrinis puniceicyclus
CGCCCCGCACCCACCCCCACACACGCAGGAGAAGACAACCAGACAAGACACGAGCAGCGTTCACGACGATCCACCCACGAGCACCACCGCGCACCCACACGGGCACGACCGGCGCCACCACCACACACGCACCACTACAGCACGCGCACAGCAGATGAAAGCTCCTTAGAAAGGAGGTGATCCAGCCGCACCTTCCGGTACGGCTACCTTGTTACGACTTCGTCCCAATCGCCAGTCCCACCTTCGACCACTCCCCCCGGAAAACCGGTTAGGCCATGGGCTTCGGGTGTTACCGACTTTCGTGACGTGACGGGCGGTGTGTACAAGGCCCGGGAACGTATTCACCGCAGCGTTGCTGATCTGCGATTACTAGCGACTCCGACTTCACGGGGTCGAGTTGCAGACCCCGATCCGAACTGAGACCGGCTTTCCGGGATTCGCTCCGCCTCACGGCATCGCAGCCCTCTGTACCGGCCATTGTAGCATGCGTGCAGCCCAGGACATAAGGGGCATGATGATTTGACGTCATCCCCACCTTCCTCCGAGTTGACCCCGGCAGTCTCCCGCAAGTCCCCAACCACCCCGAAGGATGTTGCTGGCAATACAGGACGAGGGTTGCGCTCGTTGCGGGACTTAACCCAACATCTCACGACACGAGCTGACGACAACCATGCACCACCTGTGCACGACCCCAAAGGACAGGCCGTCTCCGACCCTGCACCGTGCATGTCAAGCCCTGGTAAGGTTCTTCGCGTTGCATCGAATTAAGCCGCATGCTCCGCCGCTTGTGCGGGCCCCCGTCAATTCCTTTGAGTTTTAGCCTTGCGGCCGTACTCCCCAGGCGGGGCGCTTAATGCGTTAGCTCCGGCACGGAGCCCGTGGAAACAGGCCCCACACCTAGCGCCCAACGTTTACAGCGTGGACTACCAGGGTATCTAATCCTGTTCGCTCCCCACGCTTTCGCTCCTCAGCGTCAGTAACGGCCCAGAGACCCGCCTTCGCCACCGGTGTTCCTCCTGATATCTGCGCATTCCACCGCTACACCAGGAATTCCAGTCTCCCCTGCCGCACTCCAGCATGCCCGTACCGGAAGCCAACCCGCCGTTAAGCAGCGGGCTTTCACTCCCGACGCGACACGCCGCCTACGAGCCCTTTACGCCCAATAAATCCGGACAACGCTCGCACCCTACGTATTACCGCGGCTGCTGGCACGTAGTTAGCCGGTGCTTCTTCCCCACCTACACTCACCCCATGGAACACCACAAGGCTTGGCCGATGGTGAAAGGGGTTTACAACCCGAAGGCCGTCATCCCCCACGCGGCGTCGCTGCGTCAGGCTTCCGCCCATTGCGCAATATTCCCCACTGCTGCCTCCCGCAGGAGTCTGGGCCGTGTCTCAGTCCCAGTGTGGCCGGTCGCCCTCTCAGGCCGGCTACCCGTCAACGCCTTGGTAGGCCATCACCCCACCAACAAGCTGATAGGCCGCGGGCCCATCCCTGACCGAACTGCGCCCAATCAAGACACAGACTTTCCACCACAAGACATGCATCCTATGGTCATATCCGGTATTAGCCCCGGTTTCCCGGAGTTATCCCAGAGCCAAGGGCAGGTTACCCACGTGTTACTCACCCGTTCGCCACTCACCCAGGGCCGAAACCCCGGATCCGTTCGACTTGCATGTGTTAAGCACGCCGCCAGCGTTCGTCCTGAGCCAGGATCAAACTCTCCAAAAAAGAATCCGAAACCCGGCTGAAACCATCCCGACGGGGGTCGGGACAACAACAACCATCCAAAAAAACTAATGGCATCGTAAACATAATCGACACACTGTTGAGTTCTCAAGAAACAGACACCGCATCCCCAGAGCTTTTCAGCCCCGGAGAGGTGTTCTCTTTCGGTGATCCCTACTCTACCAGATCTTCAGCCTTGCTTTTCCCACCGTTTTCGCGAGGAGACGGTGGCGCCGAATCCGTCACGCAGACGGAGATCCGGCCGCAATCCGAAGGAGGAAGGGATTTAGCCCGCCGGCCTGGTCAGACAGCGCATGCGCTGTGGTGATCCGGACTCGGCGACGTCTTCTTACGTTACGCGCGGCCGAACGCCACGTCAAACCAGCAGCTCGACAAGCCGATCAGACCCCCGCGGCAACCCGCTGCGGCTCGCTCAGCGCTGAAGCGTCGGCTTCAACTCCCGCAGCCGATCGAGCAGCCCGTTGACGAACTGCGGCGATTCCGCGGTGGACAGCTCCTGTGCCAGCGAGACCGCCTCGTCGATGGCGACCACCTCCGGCACGTCCTGCCCCCACAACAGCTCGAAGACGCCGAGCCGCAGCACATTGCGGTCCACGGTCGGCATCCGGTCCAGCGGCCAGCCGATGGAGTAGGTCTCGATCAGTGAATCAATCCGGTCGATGTGCTCGACCACGCCGTTGACCAGCTCGATCGTGTACTCACCGATACGCGGGTCGGTGTCCTGCGCGGTCATCTGCTGGGACCTGGCGACCCGGTCGGCCAGGATGCGCGACGGGTTCGCGTCCTTGAGGTCCGCCTCGAACAGCACCTCGAGTGCTCGCCGCCGCGCCTTACTCCTGGTCGCCACGTCAGTTGTTGATCCGGCCGAGGTACTTGCCCTCGCGGGTGTCCACCTTGACCTTCTCGCCGGTCGAGATGAACAGCGGAACCTGGATCTCGTAACCGGTCTCCACCGTGGCCGGCTTGGTCCCACCGGTCGAGCGGTCACCCTGCAGACCCGGCTCGGTGTACGTGATCACCAACTCGACCGCAGCCGGCAACTCGACGTACAGCGGAACGCCGTCGTGCGTGGCCACAGTGACCTCAGCGCTCTCCAACAGGAAGTTCGCGGCATCGCCCACTGTCTCGACCGGCACCTGGATCTGGTCGTAGGTGTCGGTGTCCATGAACACGAAGTCCGTGGACTCCTTGTACAGGTACTGCATCGTGCGCTTGTCCACGTTGGCCGTCTCGACCTTGATGCCCGCGTTGAAGGTCTTGTCGACCACCTTGCCGGTCAGCACGTGCTTGAGTTTGGTGCGCACGAACGCCGGGCCCTTGCCCGGTTTGACGTGCTGGAACTCCACGACGTTCCACAACTCGCCGTCGAGGTTGAGCGTCATGCCGTTCTTCAGGTCGTTGGTCGTGGCCACGGCCGGGTCACTCCTAGCGTGAGACTAAGGTTTTGCGTTCATCGCAGACCGCCAAGTCTAGCGGTCGGTCGGCGGCGCTCTTCCCGCCCGCAGGTCAGCGGGAGACCTCGGCGTAGGCGGCGGCGAGCAACTGCGGGTCGGGAGCCTCCAGCACGGCGGGTTTCGCAATACCCTGCAGCACGATGAAACGCAGCCGGTCCGCCCGGGCCTTCTTGTCGATGCGCATGGTCTCCAGCAGTTGCGGCCAAGCGTCGGCGCGGTAGGCCAGCGGCAGTCCGAGCGCGCCGAGCAGATCGCGGTGGCGCTGCGCGGTCTGCTCGTCCAGGCGGCCGGCGAGCCGGCCGAGTTCGGCGGCGAACACCATTCCCACCGAGATCGCCGCTCCGTGCCGCCACTGATACCGCTCGTTGCGCTCGATAGCGTGGCCGAGGGTGTGGCCGTAGTTGAGGATCTCGCGCAGCCCGGCCTCCTTCAGATCGACCGAGACGACATCGGCCTTCACCTGCACGGCCCGGCGGATCAGTTCGCCGGTGTGCGGGCCGCCCGGCGTCTTGGCCGCTTCCAGGTCCGACTCGATCAGGTCGAGGATCGCGGGATCGGCGATGAACCCGCACTTGACCACCTCAGCCATGCCCGCGACGTAATCGTCGCCCGGCAGGCTCTCCAGTGCGGCCAGGTCACAAAGGACGCCCACCGGCGGATGGAAGGCGCCGACCAGGTTCTTCCCCTCGGCGGTGTTGATACCGGTCTTCCCGCCGACCGCCGCGTCGACCATGCCGAGCAGCGTGGTGGGGATTTGCACCACCGGCACGCCACGCAACCAGGTGGCGGCCGCGAACCCGGCCAGGTCGGTGGTCGCTCCCCCGCCGACGCCGACGATCGCGTCGGTGCGAGTGAAGCCGGAATGGCCAAGCACCGCCCACACATGGGCCAGTACCTGCGCGGTCTTGGCCCCCTCCGCGTCGGGAACCTCTATGGTCACGGTCTCGTAGGCCACGTCCAGGTCGGCGCGGATCGCCTCGGCGGTGGCCGCCAGCGCCTTCGGATGGATCACCGCGACCCTGGCGGGCTTGTCACCGAGCAGCGCCGGCAGTTCGCCGAGCAGATTGCTGCCGATGAGCACGTCGTACGGGCGTTCGCCGCCGACCTTGACGGTGGTCGTTGCGCTCATGCGGGCAGCTCCTCGACGATCAGATCGGCGACCGCCTCGGCGGACCGGCCGACGGTGGAGACGGTGATGGTGGCCACCTGTTCGTACAGCGGCCTGCGTTGTTCGAGCAGCTGCCCGAGCTGCCCGCGCACGTTGCCGAGCAGCAGCGGGCGCGCGGTGTTCAGGCCGACCCGACGCGCCGCCTCGGCCAGATCGATCTCCAGATAGGCCACGCGCTGGCCACGCAACGCCAGCCTGGTCTCCTCGCGCACGACCGCGCCGCCGCCCAGGGACAGCACCCCCTCGTGGCCGGCGATCGCGGCGCGCACCGCCTCGGCCTCAAGATCGCGGAAGTAGGGCTCGCCCTTCTCGATGAACAGTTCGGCGATGGTCATGCCGGCGGCCGCTTCGACATCCGCGTCCGTGTCGCGGAAAGACGCACCGAGCCGCTCGGCCAGCAAGGCGCCGACGGTGCTCTTACCGCAGCCGGGGGCCCCGACGAGGATCACCCGCGGACTCACCGCAGCACCTCCAGGCCGCGCGTGCGCACCTCGGCGAGATAACCGGCGAGGTTGCGCGCGGTCTCGGAGACCGAGTCGCCGCCGAACTTCTCCAGCAGCGCCTCGGCCAGCACCAGCGCGACCATGGCCTCGGCGACCACGCCCGCGGCGGGAACCGCGCACACGTCCGAGCGTTGATGGTGCGCGACCGCGGCCTCACCGGAAGCGGTGTCGATGGTGGCCAGGGCGCGCGGGATGGTCGCGATCGGCTTCATCGCGGCGCGCACCCGCAGCGGCCCTCCAGTGGACATGCCGCCCTCGGTGCCGCCGGAATGCCCAGAGCGGCGACGCACGCCCGGCCGGCCGGGCTCCATCTCGTCGTGCGCGAGCGAACCGCGGATCGCGGCGAGGCCGAAGCCGTCGCCGAGTTCGACTCCCTTGATCGCCTGAATGCTCATCAGCGCGGCGGCGAGACGCGCGTCGAGCCGCCGATCCCAATGCACGTGGCTGCCGAGGCCCGGCGGGAGGTTGTACGCGAGGACCTCGACCACGCCGCCGAGCGTGTCACCGGCCTTGTGGCACGCGTCGATCTCGGCCACCATCGCCGAGCTCGCTTCCGGGTCGAAGCAGCGGACCGGGTCGGCGTCGATGCGTTCGAGGTCGCCGGGCCGCGGCAGCAGGCCCTCCACGGTGACCACCGGCCCGAGGCGCACGACGTGGGACAGGACTCGGATACCGGCGGCCTGGTCCAGGAAGGCACGCGCCACGTCGCCCAGCGCCACCCGCGCCGCGGTCTCCCGCGCGCTGGCGCGTTCCAGAACCGGCCGGGCGTCATCGAAGCCGTACTTCTGCATGCCGACCAGGTCGGCGTGGCCGGGCCGCGGCCGGGTGAGCGGCGCGCTGCGGGCCTGTCCCGCGCCGGTGGCGGAGAACTCGGCGGAGCCGGGTTCGAGCTCGTCGAGCGAGGCCGGACCGGCGATCGGGTCGGCGGACATGGCCGTCTGCCACTTCGGCCACTCGCTGTTGCCGATGCGGATCGCCACCGGTCCGCCCTGGGTCAGCCCGTGGCGCACGCCTCCGAGGAAGGCGACCTCGTCCTGCTCGAACTTCATCCTGGCGCCGCGGCCGTGGCCGAGCCTGCGGCGGGCGAGCGCGTCCGAGACCGCCTTAGTGGACGTGCGCACGCCGGCCGGCAGCCCCTCGATGATCGCGACGAGCGCGGGACCGTGCGATTCCCCTGCGGTGAGCCAACGCAACATGTGCCGATCATCCCATGACGCGCTCGGCTGACGGAACGCGTTGTCCACAGGTCGTATATCTTCCGACGATCAGAGGAGGCCACGTGCGCATCGGCGCCACTGCGCCGACCGGGCGAAAGTGCCGCACGCGGCACCACCAGGAATTGCTCGTCGCCCTCGGCAATGGGAGACTCACCAGTCCCGCAGCGGTGGCGAGTGTGGTGAAGTGGGGAGTTGGGATGTCGGTCGCAGGGGGCTACAGCGGCGCGGCGACAGGTACCGGGGACACGACGCGTACCACGCCTCAGGTCTACCACGACGCGGTACTCGCATCGCAGCAGTCTGCGGACCAGGCGTCCGCCAGGGGTCCGGCACCGTTGCCCCCGCTGGTGCCGCCGCCGATCGATCCGAATCTGGGTTCGTTCCCGACGCCAGGCGGCGGACCGGCCGTGTCGCAGACAGTTCCGCGACAGGACACTGAAACCCCGCCTTCCGGCCAGCCGGCCGGAGCGCCCACCTTCCCTGTAGCCCGAGTGTTCGACGGAGTCAATCCCGACGGCAGCTTGCTGATCAACCGGCAGAACCTGGACCCGCGCGAGATTCCGGCGCTGGTCGCGTACCTGACGAGGGCGGCAGTGGCGCTCTCCGCGCCCGGAACCACGCGCGACGAGTTGGTGCCCGGCGCACCGCCGAACGTGCCGCGCGTCTTCCACAGCGACGGCACGTGGATCTGGCCGGCCGCGGTCGGCTACTACCTCAGCCTGCACCAGCTTCCACCGCAGCCCGAGTTGCTCGCGCACATCAGGTCTCGCAAGTACACGCTCGGTCCCGTGCATCCAGAGGCCGCGCAGGCCGCCGCGGCACAGATCCTGGCGACCCTGAATGTCCAGCCGGTGCGAGCGCAAGGTCCGGTGCCACCGGAACCTGCACCGGTCCGGCCGACGGCGGCGGCTGTGCCGACCGGCAACCCATCGGCTGCGCTCCCATCACCCGCGGCAGCGGTTACAGCACCGGTCGCGGCACTGCCCGAGTTCAGCGCGCGCTTCAACGCCGCCGGCAACCGGCACGCGGCGTGGGTCACCGAGCAGTTGGAGGCATTTCTCGCCTTCATGCCGCTCGGTGACTGGTCGGTCGATCACGCGACGCGCGTCTATCGGCAGTCCGGCCGACAGTTCCCCGTCGACGCTCTCGGCATGCTCTCCTCCACGGGCGTATGGACGTGGGCATGGGCAGATCCGGCGGCCTGGGGCGGAAACCCGGAGATCACCGAGCAGGCGCGGCGGCTACGTGCGCTGGGCGAACGAGAGGGCGTCGCCGAGCTCACCACGCCCGCCTTCGACCTCTCCGGCATCGCGGATGCGCCGGACAGCCCGCAAGACGCCGCCGAGATGCTGGCCTGGACCTCCATGGGCCTGCTGGGCGCACGCGGCTACATCGGCCACAGTGCGGAGCACAGCGCGTCTCCCGGCGGCACGGGATTAGGCGATGCGCGCGCGTATTACGTGGTCTGCGGCTCCGAGGTGCCGAACGCGGAGCCGAGGCTCAGTACCGTGCCGCGCTTCGTCATGGAAGGCGCCGCCACGTTCGGGGAAGACGACGCCGAGTGCGTACTCGGATACGTCGAGCACTACGGCTGGGAATGGAGCCGGGTTCCGGACGGGATCGTCGTCGCCGCTGAGGGCATCGGCTCGTTCACGGTGGAGATCTCGGCCGAGGGCCGGTTGACCGGGCTGTCGCTGCACACCTGACCAGCGCCGCGGTGCGGTTCAGTAGCGGCTCAGACGACGCCAGGCGACGCGCCATCGACCGCCCGGTGTAGTGCCCCTATCCCCGCGCGCTTAGTGCAGCAGTCCCGGCGACGCGCATCGCCTCGACCACAGCGGCCCGCTGAGTCGGGTCGGCGCCCGTCATCAGCTCTACCTGCAACGAAGCCTGGTGGATGAGCAGGTCGAGCCCGCCCAATACGACACCACCAGCACACTGCCAGGCTGCGGCCAGCGGGGTCGGCCAAGGGTGGTAGAGCACGTCGAACAAGGTGCCGGCCGCAGGAACCATCCGGCTCGTCAACTCGTCCGCAGCGCCCGCGGGAGTCGTGTTGACCACGAGCGGGCTTTTCAGCGCATCGCCTGCATCCGACCAGCCGTGGACGCGCAGTCGCAGGCCAAAACGTTCGGCGACCGGCAACAACTGCTCGACCCGTTTCGGCGAGCGCACGTAGATGTCGACATCACCGGTCTGGACGATCGAAGAGAGTGCGGCCAGTGCGGATGCCGCCGTCGCGCCACCGCCCAGCACGGCAGCCTCGTCCACGCCCGTGACACCGCGTTCCGCGAGCGCGGCGATCAGTCCGGGTACATCCGTGTTCTCGCCGCGCCGCGTTCCGTCGTGTTCGAACAGCACCGTGTTGACCGCTTGGACCGAGACCGCGGTCTCACTCACGGAGTGGACCAGCGGGATGACCGCGCGCTTGAGCGGCATGGTGAGCGATAGCCCGCACCACCGCCCCGGGTCCAACTCGTCCAGGAACCCGGGAAGGGCGGCCTCGTCCACGTCGAATGCCTCGTAGCTGCGCCCGGCGAGCCCGAGCCTGCGGTAAGCCGCCACGTGCAGCACGGGCGAGAGCGAGTGCGCGATCGGCGAACCGAGCACCGCGGCTTGCAGCCGCACCCCTGTCACGGTCATCAGCCCGACCCGCACAGCCCCTTGTACTTGACGCCCAGGCTCCGCCATTGGGTGTTGTTCTGAGCGTATTGGACTCCGTCGGGAGTTGCGCAGAAGTACAGGTAGTCGTTGGCGCGGTTCGGGTTCAGCGCCGCGTCTATCGACGCCTGGTCGGGGCTGTCGATCGGACCCGGTGGCAGACCCTTGATGCCGAAGACACTGGTGTTGTACGGGTTCGCGGTGTCCCTGTTGTCCGGCACGGTACCGGTGTTGCCCATGCCGTACAGGGTCGAGGTGTCGAAGCCCAGGTGTGCGAACAGCGCCGGGTTGCTGAACCGGTTGAACACCACTCCCGCGATCTTGTTCAGGTCCGCGGTGTTCGAGCCGGCCTCGGCGCGCGCCAGCGAGGCGATGATCAGCAGCTTGTACGGGGTCAACCGGAGCGCGGCCGCCTTGGCGGTCATGTTCTCCTGGTTGAACATCGCGAGCTGGTCGTCGACCATCTTCTTGAGCAGGTCGGCCGGGGTCTTGAAATCGGTCAGCACATAGGTCTCGGCGGCGATGAAGCCCTCGATGTGCGCGTAAGGGAACTTCGCTCCGGGCTGGCCGGTGTCCCAGGCCGGCAGATCGATCTTCCCGCCGGCGATGGCGGCGCGGATGTCGGCGTCACTCCAGTTGGTCTTGGCCTCCAGCGCGGCGAAGACCTGGGCGGCGCGCTCGCCCCCGTACGTGATCAGCTGCGACTTGCTGTCCTGGTTCTTCGGGTCGAGCAGGTCCGCGACGGCCGCCGCGGCGCTGATGCCCTTCGGCAGCAGGTAGGTGCCGGCTTGTATGTTCGCGCACTTGGGCTCGGCGTTACAGGCGTTGGTGAAGGCGCGCTGGCTCTTGATCACACCGGCGTCGAACAGCTTCGCGCCGATCGTCCGGCCGCCGGCGCCGGAGGGAATGTTGACATCGACCTTGGCGCCGGTACCGGTGGTCGAGACGTAGTCCGGCGGGGCGCCGTACTTGCTCTGATACCACTGCACGCCCTTGTACCCGCCGTAGCCCAGACCGCCGGCGATCACCGAGAAGGCGAGGAACACGGCGAGGCAGTTACGGCCCTTCTTCTGCTTGGGTTTGCGTCCCTTGCCCGCCTCGCCGTCATCCGCGTCATCGTCGTCGTCGATCAGTCTGAACCGGTCGTCGTCCGGCTCGTCCCGCGACAGCGGATCGGCTTCCACTCCATGGCGCCGGCTGCGCGGCGCACCCTCAGCGCGGTTATCGGTCTCGCCGGGATACCCGGACGCGCGTCGGGAGGTGCGGGCCGAGTCGGGGAACTCGTCATCGTCCTCGTACTGCGCGTAGCCGCCGGTCGATTCGACGGACCCGCGGCGGCGCCCGTACGGGTCCTGGACCTGAGTCGGCGCCGAGCCGGGCGTCTGGAGGCCGTTGGCCGAGCCGCGGCCGGGTGCAGGCCGGCCGCCGCCGCCGCCGCGATCGACCGGATACTGGCCACTGGAGTAAGGGTCTCGCGTGCCGTTGGTCGGCGTGTATCCGCCGCTGGTGGAACCGACTGCGCTGGCGCCGCTGTCACCCGGGCTGGCGCCGTTAGGCCGCCGTGCCGGGCGCGCGTATCCGCCTGATGCGTAGGGATCCGTGGCCTGCGTACCGGGCGAATACGGCTCCGATGACGATGGATACGCGCCGGATGCGTACGAACCCGAACTGTAGGGATCGGAGCTGTAAGCATCGGTCCCGTACGAGCCGGATGCGTACGAGCCGGATGCGTATGGGTCCGATGACGGGCGCGCCGGCTGGGCCGGCCGCTGCGCTTGACCTCGCTGGCCGCCGTACTGCGGCTGGGCGCGCTGCGGTTGCTGCGATTCGTAGGACTGCTGCTGGTCGTACTGCTGCCGGGACTGATACGGCTCCTGGTACGCCGGCTGCTCGTAGGACTGGGGTTCGTAGGCTTGCTGCTCGTAGGACGGTTGTTGGTACGACGGTTGCTGATGCCCGATCGAGTCCGCGTACGCCTGCTGCTGCGAAGAGTCCCACGCATGTGGCGGGGTCGAGCGCGGACCCAGTTCGTCGTAGTACGATGCCTGCGGTTGCACAGAGTAGTCCTGCGCGTACTGATTCGACTGGTACTGGTCCTGCGCGTACTGACCGGATGCCCCCGGTTGACGCGGGTACTGGCCGGACTGCCCGGGCTGCGGTTCACGCCCTGAGGCCGCACGGCGTCCCCGGCCCGGTGCGTAACCGGGCGGGGGTGCGGGTTCCTCCAGGTCGCCGAACCAACCGTCGTCGCTCAAGCCTCGAACTCCTTAACCGGGGCGTGGGGCGCGACGTCGTCGTCGGCCGCGGACAGGTGGCCGGGCGGCCGTCCAGAGGCCCGCTCGGCGTCGAGCGCGTTCTGCAGGATCACCACGGCGGCGGCCTGATCGACCACAGCGCGGCCGCGGCGACCGCGAACTCCCGACTCGCGTAGTCCACGGGTCGCCGTGACGGTTGTCAACCTCTCATCCACCAACCGCACGGGTATCGGCCGAATTGTCCGGGCGAGGCGGGCGGCGAACTGGCGCGCCTTGACGGCCGCCGGACCCTCCGCCCCGGAGAGCGAACGGGGCAGGCCGACGATCACCTCGGTCGCCTCGTGCTCGGCGGCCAGCGCCGCGAGGCGGGCGAGGTCGCCCTCGCCCGCCTTCACCGTCTCCACCGGCGTGGCCAGCAGGCCGTCCCGGTCGCAGACGGAGACGCCGATCCGGACCGCTCCGACATCGACGCCGAGCCGCTTGCCCACTCTCACAACGGACCGTTCTCCCTGTGTCGCTGACTACGTCCTGGTACACCGACCGTCAAGGACGTACGGCGGGGCGCTCCGGTTCACCGCGCCCCGGTGCCACGTCCTGATCACGACGTCCGGCTATCCGCGCCCGGCCGCGGCGACCTGTGCCCGCACCGCTTCGAGCGCCGCGTCCAGCGCGCCCAGGTCGGTGCCGCCGCCCTGCGCGACGTCATCCTTGCCGCCGCCGCCACCGCCGAGCGTCTGGGCCGCGGTGCGTACCAGCGCCCCGGCCTTGAGACCATGATCCCTCGCCGTCTCGTTGGTCGCCACCAGGACCAGCGGGCGCCCGTTCGACGCCGCCGCCAGCGCGACGACCGCGGGCCGCGAGCCGAGCCGGCCGCGTACGTCGAACGCGAGCTTACGCAGGTCGTCCGCGGAAGTGCCGTCCGCAGCGCGGTGTGCGATGAAGGCGACGCCGTGCACGTCCACCGCCCCCGCGGCCAGCTCACCCGCGACCGCGAGGACCTGCCCGGCCTTGAGCGCGGCGATCTCCTTCTCCGCGTCCCGCAGCTTCCCGACGATGCCCGCGATCCGGTCCGGAAGTTCCTCCGGACGGGTCTTCACCAGCTCGGAGACCTGCGCGAGCAGTACGTGTTCGCGGGCGAGGAAGTCGTAGGCGTCCGCGCCGACGAGCGCCTCGACGCGCCGGACTCCGGCGCCGATGGAGGACTCGTGCAGCAGCTTGACCAGCCCGAGGCGTCCGGTGTGCAGTACGTGCGTGCCGCCGCACAGCTCGTGCGCCCAGTCGCCGACCGAGACGACACGCACGCGGTCGCCATACTTCTCGCCGAACAGAGCCATCGCGCCCATCGCCTTCGCCTCGGGCTGCGACATGATCTGCGCCGTGACCGCGAGGTCGTCGATCAGCACCGCGTTCACCAACTGCTCTGCATCCGCCAGGACGGACTGCGGCACGGCCTGCGGGTGCGCGAAGTCGAACCGGAACCGGCCGGGCGAGTTCTCCGAGCCTGCCTGCGTGGCGGTCTCGCCGAGCAGTTGGCGGAACGCGCGGTGCACCATGTGCGTCGCGGTGTGCGCCCGGGAGATCGCCTGGCGGCGGTTCACGTCGACCACCGCCTCGGCCTGCTGCCCGACGGTCACGTCGCCGTCGCGGATTACCGCGCGGTGCACGATCAGGTCCCCGACCGGCTTCTGCACATCGAGCACTTCGACCAGCGCGCCGCCGCTGAGCCGGACCAGACCGTGGTCGGCGAGCTGGCCGCCGCCCTCCGCGTAGAAGGGGGTGCGGTCCAGCACGAGCTCGATCTCCTCGCCGGCACACGCCTCGGTCGCCACCGAGCCGCCGAGCAGCAGGCCGCGCACCGTGGCTTCGCTGGTGGTCTCGCCGTAGCCGGTGAACTCGGGCGCGCCGGTGATGTCGTACAGCTGGCGGTACGCGGAAAGGTCCGCGTGCCCGGTCTTCTTCGCCTTCGCGTCCGCCTTCGCCCGCGCCTTCTGCTCGGACATCAGCCGGCGGAAGCCCTCCTCATCGACGCTCAGGCCCTGCTCGGCCGCCATCTCCAGGGTCAGGTCGATCGGGAAGCCGAAGGTGTCGTGCAGCTTGAACGCGTCCGCACCGCTCAGCTGCTTCCCGCCGGAGGTCTTCGTCGCCGTGACCGCCGTGTCCAGGATCGTCGTGCCGGTGTTGAGCGTCTCCAGGAACGACTTCTCCTCGCCGACCGCGACCGCGTCGATCCGCTTGTGGTCGGTGATCAGCTCCGGATACTGCGGGCCCATCGCCTCGACGCTCGCCGCCACGAGCTCGTGGATCGTCGGGTCGTGCGTGCCGAGCAGCCGCATGTTGCGGATCGCGCGGCGCATGATGCGGCGCAGCACGTAGCCGCGTCCCTCGTTGCCGGGGACGACGCCGTCGCCGATGAGCATCGTCGCGGCGCGCACGTGGTCGGTGACGACGCGCAGCGAGACGTCGGCCCTGTGGTCTTTGCCGTAGACCGCGCCGGTCAGCTGCGCCGCCCTGTCCATGATCTTGCGCGAGGTGTCGATCTCGTACAGGTTGTCGACGCCTTGCAGGATCGTGGCAAGGCGCTCGAGGCCGAGGCCGGTGTCGATGTTCTTGGCGGGCAGGTCGCCCAGGATCTGGAAGTCCGTCTTGCCGCTGCCCGGTCCGCGCTCGTACTGCATGAACACCAGGTTCCACAGTTCCAGGTAGCGCTCGCCGTTGACCTCCGGGCCGCCCTCCTCGCCGTATTCGGGGCCGCGGTCGTAGTTGATCTCGGAGCAGGGGCCGCACGGGCCGGGCACACCCATGGACCAGAAGTTCGGACCCATGCCCAGGCGCTGGATGCGCCCGGCCGGGACGCCGATCTTGTCGTGCCAGATCTGGTACGCCTCGTCGTCGTCCTTGTAGACGGTGATCCAGAGCTTCTCTTCCGGCAGGCCGTAACCGCCGTCCGCGACGGAGCCGGTCATCAGCTCCCACGCGTAGGCGATCGCGCCCTCCTTGAAGTAGTCGCCGAAGGAGAAGTTGCCGCACATCTGGAAGAAGGTCGCGTGCCGCGTGGTCTTGCCGACCTCGTCGATGTCCGGGGTTCGCACGCACTTCTGCACCGACGTCGCGCGCGGCGCCGGCGGCTCCTGCTCGCCGAGGAAGTAGGGCTTGAACGGCACCATGCCCGCGGGCACCAGCAGCAGGGTGGGATCGGCCGCGATCAGGGAGGCGGACGGGATCTCGGCGTGTCCGCGCTTGACGAAGAAGTCGAGCCAGCGGCGGCGGATTTCTGCGGAGTCCATCGGTCCAGTGCCTCTCGGAACGGTCGGTCCTACAACTTAATCGGTCAGGGCGCATCTCGTCGGACGGGGTGCACATGCCCGCGGGCGACCGGGCACGTGCGTCATTGTCTCAGGTGGCGGACCGGTCTTAGTCCCATTTATCCGGTCCTCCGGCCCCGACCGGTCGCGCCGAGCGGACAGGCAGACCGGCGGAGGAGCAGACGGTTCCGGTCGGCCTTTCCGCACGGGACGCGCGCTATCGCAGGTGCTTCCCATGGCCGTCCGCCGATTCGGCCGCGTCGACGCCGAGGGCGCGGTAGAGCTCGAACTCACGCTCGGCTGCCGCGGTGCGCACCTCGTCCGCGAAGCCCTGCAAGGCCTCGCCGAACACGCCGGGCAGCCCGGCGGCGCCCTCGGCGAGAGCGGACGGGGTGAGCTTGCCCAGCGTCTTGGACGCCTTCCTCACGACGAGGATGCCGGCGGCCGCGCCGAACGCGATCCAGAAGACCCGCTTGCCCATCAGCTGCCCCCTAGTCCTTCCTGGCCTTGCGCTGCGACTTGAGCTCGGCGCGCACCTTCTTCTCGACCTGCGCCTTGCGCCGGCTCGCCAGCGCGCTGCGCACGCCGTAGGAGAACGCCGCCGCCTTGATCATCGGACCGCCGACGGTCGCGGAGAAGGTGGAGGCGAGCGCGGAGGCGTTGCCGGAGAGGTTGGCGACGTTCTCGGTGATGGTGTCGACGCGCACCAACTGCTGGTTGGCGCTGACCACGGTGGTGGTGACCTCGCCGAGCAGTGGCACGGTCTGGTCCGCGATTCCGGCGACGAGCTTCTGGGTCTCCTTGAGCACCCCGGCGAGGCGTAGCAGCACGAAGCACAGGAACACGACTGCGACCGCGAAGAAGATAGCGAATACCAGCCCGACGACTGCTCCTGCCGACACCTTGGGATCCGTCCCTTCGCCCTTTTGCCCGTCGGCGCAGAACACTATCGCGTTTCGCGCTCGCGACTGGATGACCGGTCGCCCAAGAGCCCCCGCGCGCCATCGGGACGCCCCGGATCACGCAGCCGGGCCGCAACAACACGGGACCAGCGCCGGATCCGAGCGGCGCACATTCCCCCCGGCGCGGCCCGCCCGGGGTGATGAAGATGTCGAATTCACTTGAGCGGCTGCGGCGAGATTGCCGGCGCGCTATGGGCCGGGCCCGCGACGCGGGCCTCGTCTACGCAGCCGGCCGTCACTCTTCGTCGCGCATCGGGCGCGTCAGATGCATTCTCACGGCGTCGCGCACGGCACGTTCGAGGTCTGCCGGGTCCGCGGCCGCGATGGGGTTAAGACGCAGCAGGTAGCGGCAGATCGCCAGGCCCAGCGTCTGGGTCATCACCAGCGCGGCGCGCAGTTCCGCGTCGGCGTCGCCGGCGAGCGCGGCGAGGATCGGGGGCTTGATCTGCTCGTCGAAGATGCGCTGCACCTGGCCGATGGCGTCCTTGTGCGTGAACGCCGTGCGGATCAGGAGCTGTTCCACCTCGTTGGTGCCGCTCTCCCACCGGGTCATGAAGGCGTGCGCGTAGTCCTGCGCGACGCGCTCGGGGCCCGCGTCGGCCGCCACCGTCTCACGCAGCGCCAGGTCGATCGCCGCGCTAGCCTCGAACAACTGCGCCTTGCTGCCGTAGTAGCGGATGACCATCGAGGCGTCGATACCGGCGTCCGCCGCGATGGCGCGGATGGTGGCCTTCTCGTAGCCGTCCGCGGCGAACCTGGCGCGCGCGGCCGCCAGGATCGCGGCGCGCGTCTGAGCCGAGCGGTCCGTGAAATGGCGCACGGGGTGTGGCCTGTCGTCTGTCGGCGCTGCGCTCGCCGCGCCGGCTGCGCGACCGGGTTCGGGTGCCGTGGTGGACATGGGCGGCTCCGTTCGCCTCGTACTGTTCGGGCAGATGCAGGTCCATCATCGTTGGCCAACGCTTGTTGTCAAACCTGCCTGAGTCCCGTGGGGACTTCGTGGCAGCCTCGCGGGAGCCTCCGGCCAAGCGTTCTTGCGCAGCCATGTCGGCGCACTGCCGGGCGAGTCTGGGAGGATCCTCCCGGAGGTAGTCGACCGTCATGCACTTCGCCCCTTACCGCTCCGTGCTCCGGATTCCGGGGATGCGGCTTTTCATGCTGGTCGCGCTCGCCGCGCGGATCCCGGGGACGGCCACCAGTACCGCGCTGACGCTCAGCGTTGTGCTGGACCGTCATCTCGGGTATGGGGCGGCCGGCGGGGCGAGCGCCGCGTTCACGGTCGGGCTTGCCGTCGGATCACCGCTGCTCGGCCGAGCGGTGGACCGGCGCGGTCCGCGGCCGGTGCTGTGCGTGACCGGTATCGCGGCCCTGGTCTTCTGGACGGCGGCCCCGCTGTTGCCTTTCCCGGCGCTGGTCGCCGCGGCGACCGTCGGCGGGCTGCTCCAGGTGCCGATCATGGCTCTGGTACGGCAGTCGCTGGCGGCCAGGGTTCCGCCGCAGCAACGCAGGCAGGCGTACTCGCTGGACTCGATGGCCGTGGAGGTCAGCTTCATGGTCGGACCGGCGCTGGCCGTGCTGATGATCACACAGCTGGGCGACGGGATTTCGACGCTGCGCACGGTCGGGGTGGCGCTTGCTCTCTCCGCGGCGGTCATGTGGACGTACAACCCGCGCATGACCGCGCATGAAGCGGCCGAAGACGGCAGCCCCGTGACCGGCGCGGCGCAGGGGCGCCCCGACCGGCGCGACTGGCTCAGCCCCGGTTTCCTCCTGGTGCTGTTCGTCGCGGCGGCGGCGACGGTCGTGCTTTCGGGGACCGACGTGTCCATCGTCGCCGTGCTGCGCGCGCACGGTCAGGTCCAGTGGGCCGGCGTGACGATCATCTTGTGGTGCGCCGCCTCGCTGGTCGGCGGTTTCGTGCACGGCGCGGTCCCCCGACCGCTCGGCATGCTGACGCTGATGACGCTGCTGGGCGCGGCGACGATCCCGGTCGGCATGGCGCACGGCTGGCTGTTGCTCGCACTCGCGCTGATCCCGGCGGGCCTCGTCTGCGCGCCGACCGTCTCGCAGACCGTGGTCGCGGTAAGCCACGCAGTACCGCAGTCCGCGCGCGGCGAGGCTCTCGGGCTACACGCCGCCGCGCTGACCTTGGGTAACGCGGTCGGCGCGCCCCTGGCGGGCGCCGTCATCGACCATTCCTCGCCCGCGTTCGGCTTCGCCTCCGTCGGCGTGGTCGGCGCGGCCGGAGCGCTGGCCGCGGCGGCGACGGTCACCGTCCGGCGGCTGCGCCGTGTACCGCAACCGGCCGCTGCGGTAACGCCCCTCGGCGAGGCGCTGTGCGCGGCGAGCGCGGCGCCGGGCGAGTAACCGGACCCTGATTGACGGCACGGCGCGAATCAGACGCACGCATGAGACGGCGGAATAGAGGCGCAGGCCGTCGTGCTTGGATACCAACGTGGAAGCCGGTCTGATCGTCCTTGTCGTCGTGCTCGTTCTGGCGAGCGCCTTCGGTTTGTGGCGCAGGCGCACGGACGGACGAATGCGGCTCCAGCCGGCGACGGACGAGACGATGCCGATCCGCGGCGCGGAAGTCGACAGCGACGCCGACGCGCGGCGCTCGCCTGCGGCGCGTGGCGAGCAGGCCGCGCTGACCGCGCAGCAGTTGGGCGCCGCGCTGGGCAGGCGGGCGACACTGGTGCAGTTCTCGTCGGCGTTCTGCGCCCCGTGCCGCGCGGCGCGCACGATCCTCGCGGATGTCGCCGCGAAGATCGACGGGGTGGAGCACATCGAGGTCGACGCCGAGTCCCACCTCGATCTCGTGCGCGAGGTCGGCGTCATGCGCACGCCCACGACGCTCGTGCTGGACGCCGCCGGGCGGATCACCGCACGGGCATCGGGCGTGCCGCGTAAAGATCAGGTTCTTGCCGCGCTTGACGTCTCCGTACGATAGATACATGCGAGGGAAGCTGCTCACCCGTAGGCGCGCGGTAGATCACTGCCGCGTCTGCACCTGCGCGTGTCCGGGCTGCGTGCGCTAGTCCGACAGCCGGCCGGTTCCCCGCTGTTCCACTCCCGGCTGTCCCGCCGTCGTCGCGATCTCGGCCGGCTCCGGCTCGCCCGGTCGCCCCGCACATTCCCGCCCCGCACGTCCACGCCCCTTTCGGAGCGCACTGATGTCTTCCCACGTCCAGGTTCAAGACCCCGCTTTCATCGACCCGCGCGGACCCCGCTTCGGAGCAGTCATCACCACGGCAGTGCTGGCCGTGGTACTGCTCACCGGCAACGGCTGGCTGCTGGCCGCGCAGACGCTCGTCTTCGCCCTCGGCGCCTTCTCCGGGCTGAAGTTGGCGCCCTACGGGCACGTGTACCGCAGGCTCGTGCGGCCGAGCCTGCCCAAGCCCGCGGAGCTGGAGAACCCGGCGCCGCCGACGTTCGCGCAGGGCGTCGGTTTCGCGTTCGCCGCGCTCGGCACCATCGGTTATCTGTCCGGGGTGGACGCCCTCGGCCTGGTCTTCACCGCTTTCGCGTTGGCCGCCGCGTTCCTCAACGCCGCGTTCGACTTCTGCCTCGGCTGCGAGGTGTACCTGCTGATCCGTCGCGGCGCGTCGCGACGGGAGCCGGTCAACTCATGACGGTGCCGGGGCGCGAGGATGGCGCCGGTGCGGGGCAGTCGCGGTTCCGCCTGACGCTGGTGCGCGGTGACATCACCGAGCAACATGTTGACGCGGTGGTGAACGCCGCGAACTCGTCACTGCTCGGCGGCGGCGGGGTCGACGGGGCGATCCACCGGCGAGGCGGGCCGGCGATCCTGGCGGAGTGCAGGGCGCTGCGGGCCTCACGGTACGGGCGTGGGTTGCCGACCGGGCAGGCTGTCGCGACGACCGGAGGCAACCTGCCGGCGCGCTGGGTGATCCACACGGTCGGGCCGGTCTTCTCGGCCGGCGAGGACCGCTCCGCGTTACTGGCCGACTGCCATCGCAACAGCCTGCGGGTCGCGGACGAACTCGGCGCCCGCTCGGTCGCGTTCCCGGCGGTGTCGACCGGCGTGTACGGCTGGCCGCTCGACGACGCGGCGCTCATCGCGCTGCGCGCGGTGTCGCAGACGCCGACCAGCGTGGAGCTTCTCAGCTTCGTGCTCTTCGACGACCGGGCGCTCACGGTGTTCCGGCAGGCGGCTGACGCGCTCGGTCTGACCGCGCGCGACCGGCAAACGTGACCGTCGCGGCGGGTCAGGCCGGGCCGGCTCCGTCATCCGGTTTCGGTTGGCCGGAACCGGGACGCGGGCCGCTGCTCTCCCCGGCCAGCAGGGCACGGATCTTCTCCACGCGGTCGGCGTAGCGTTCCTCGATGCCGTGCCGGGTCGGGTTGTAGTACCGCTTGCCGTGGACGGCATCGGGAGCGTACTGCTGCGCGGCGACCGCGCCAGGCAGGTCGTGCGGGTACACGTACCCCTGCGCGTGGCCGAGTTTCGCAGCTCCCTTGTAGTGGCCGTCTCGCAGGTGGAGCGGCACCGGACCGGCCGAACCCGCGCGCACGTCCGCGAGCGCCGCGTCGATCGCCTTGATCGCGGCGTTCGATTTCGGCGCCAGGGCCAGCGCGATGGCCGCCTGGGCGAGCGTGATGCGGGCCTCGGGCCAGCCGAGGAACGACACCGCCTGCATCGCCGCGACCGCGGTCGGCAGCGCGGTCGGGTCCGCCAGGCCGATGTCCTCGCTTGCGGAGATGACCAGCCGGCGCGCGATGAACCGCGGGTCCTCCCCCGCCTCGATCATGCGCGCCAGGTAGTGCAGCGCCGCGTCGACGTCGGAGCCGCGGATCGACTTGATCAGCGCCGAAGCCACGTCGTAGTGCTGATCGCCGTCCCGGTCGTAGCGCACCGCGGCCCGGTCCAGCGCCTGCGCGAGGACTTCGGCCGTCACCGAGCCGAAACCCTGGTCCCTGGCCGCGCCCGCCGCCGCCTCCAGCGCCGTGAGCGCCTTGCGGGCGTCGCCGCCGGCCAGCCGCAGCAGTTGCGCGCGCGCCTCGCCGTCGAGCGTGACCGAGTCGGCCAGCCCCTGGGGCGCGACGAGGGCGCGGTCGACGAGCGTGGCGACGTCCGCGTCGTCCAGCGGTTCCAGGGTCAGCAGCAGCGAGCGGGACAGCAGCGGGGAGATCACCGAGAAGTAGGGATTCTCCGTCGTCGCCGCGATCAGCGTGACCCAGCGGTTCTCCACCGCGGGCAGCAGCGAGTCCTGCTGGGCTTTGGAGAAGCGGTGGATCTCGTCCAGGAACAGCAGCGTCTCGCGGCCGGACATGCCCAGCTCGCGGCGCGCCGAGTCGATGACGGCGCGCACCTCCTTGACGCCCGCGTTGATCGCGGACAGTTCGCGGAACACCCGGTCGGTGCTGCGCGCGACCACGTGCGCGAGCGTGGTCTTACCGGTACCGGGCGGACCCCAGAGGATCACCGAGGCGGGCACGGCGCGCGAACCGGGCGCGGCCTCCACGAGGCGGCGCAGCGGGGAGCCGGGACGGCGCAGCTTGGCCTGGCCGACGACCTCGTCGAGCGTGCGCGGTCGCATCCGCGCGGCCAGCGGGGCGCCTGCCTCGGCGCGCTCCCGGCCGACGGCGTCGAACAGGGTCTCGGGCTCCATATACCCGAGCGTAATGCGGCCCGGTGACCGTGGAAGAATCGTCGATCGTG
The DNA here is from genome assembly GCF_018283645.1 of Actinocrinis puniceicyclus. GTDB lineage: Bacteria > Actinomycetota > Actinomycetes > Streptomycetales > Catenulisporaceae > Actinocrinis > Actinocrinis puniceicyclus. The sequence continues at coordinate 20,950 of NZ_JAGSXH010000033.1, forward strand.
AGGGGGATCTGCTCGGTCCGGCGACTGACCGCTGCCGAGTTGCACGCCGCGGCGCCCGACGACGTGATGGTGATCAGCGAGACCCGTGGCGGCGCGATCGCGGCCTGGTCGCTGGAGGGCGGGTTCGCATTCGCCGCCGCCGACGACTACAGCGGTTCGGCGTGCTGGCTGAGCGTCGTCGGCGAACCGCGGGCCGCGCCGTTCCTCGTGGACGCGGCGGTGGCCGACCTCGGCGCGCGGATCTCGGGGGTGACGGTCCCGCGCGGCGTGCCCTTGGCCCGGTGGAACGCCGATCCGCAACCCGGAGACGAGGCGGACAGTGATTGGGACCTGATGGCCACCTGGTCGCCGCCGCCCGCACAACCCGCGGAGTCACGGGTATCCACGATCGAGGACCGGCCGCAGATCCAGGCTTTCCTCGACCGGGTCAACCCGCGCCACTCGGTCCGCGCGGACTATGCACTGGTCGATGAGTGGGTCGCCGTGCGCGACGAAGCATCCGGCACACTGCTGGCGGTCGGTGCGTTGACGCGACGTATCTCCGGGATCGCATACCTCGCGTCGATCGCGACAGATCCCGTGCAGCGCGCAAGGGGCTTCGGCGGCGCCGTCACGGCTTCCCTGACCCGTCGCGTCTTCGAGCGCGGCGAGAAGCTGTGCACTTTGGCGCATTACCACCCGAACGAACCCGCGCGCAGCATCTACGTGCGGACCGGCTATCGGACCACACACCGGTTCTCCTCCGGCGTCATCCGCCGATAACGCGATTCGCCACCTCCCGCGCGCGGCCCGGGCACAATGATCCCCATGGGAACCAGAGGCTGGAAGATCGACCCCGCCGGGCCGTTGCGCGGGGATGTGACCGTGCGCGGCTCGAAGAACGCGGTGACGAAGCACATGGTGGCTGCGATGCTGGGCGGCGGGCCTTGCACGATCAGCAACGCGCCGCGGGTCGGCGATGTGGAGATCACCGCCCAGATGCTGCGTGCCATCGGCTGCTCCGTGGAGCGGGATGGCGACATCCTGCGGATCGAGCGGACCGCCGCGCCGCAGTCGGCGGTGCCGCAGACCTTCACCGGACGCAACCGCATCCCGGTGCTGTTGCTCGGTCCGCTGCTCAACCTCACCGGCGAGGCGTTCGTGCCCATGGTCGGCGGCGACCAGATCGGTCCGCGGCCCCTTGATTTCCATATACAGGCGCTCACTTCGATGGGTGCTCAGATCACGGTCGACGACTCGGGCATCCACGCCGTCACGCGGCGGCTGCGCGGTACGAAGGTCGCTCTGCCTTATCCGAGCGTGGGCGCGACGGAGTCCGTCATTCTCTCCGCCGTGCTCGCGGAGGGCCGCACCGTGATCACGAACGCGGCGGTCGAACCGGAGATCCTGGAGCTCGCGCTGTTCCTGCAGCGCATGGGAGCCGGCATTCAGCTGCAACCGGACCGCAGAATCCTGATCGAGGGGGTCGAGCGGCTGCACGGCGCGGCGACCCGGCTGGCCGGGGACCGGCTGGAAGCCTTCAGTTACCTGGTCGCGGGGCTGCTTACGGGCGGTCAGGTGCGGGTGCACGGCTGCGCTCAGGACCGGCTCGTCACCGCGATCGAGACGCTGCGCAAGATGGGCGCGCAGTTCGAGATCGACGAGTCCTACATCACCGCCTCCGCGCCGGGCGGCCTGCGCTCGGCGGCGGTGAGCACGGGCACGCACCCGGGCTTCATGACGGACTGGCAGCAGCCGCTGCTGGTGCTGATGAGCCAGGCGCGCGGGCTGTCGGTGCTGCACGAGACGGTCTTCGAGAACCGGTTCGTCTACGTGGACGCGCTCAAGAAGCTCGGCTGCGAGATCGAGCTGTTCCCGATGTGCCTGGGCGGCAACGCCTGCCGCTTCCACGACACCAACCACCTGCATTCGGCCGTGGTGCACGGCCCGTCGAAACTAGTGGGCGCGCAGGTGCACGTGCCCGACGTGCGCACCGGCTACTCGTCGGTGATCGCGGCATCGATCGCGCAGGGACCCTCCGTGCTCCTCGACGTCGACTCGCTGGAACGCGGCTACGACGAACCGCTCGAGCGGCTCCAGTCGATCGGCATGGCGATCACGCCGGTCGAGGCCTGACCGCGGACCGGGCTCGGGCAAGGGCGGCTGGTACGGGCGCGTCCTGGCGGCCTGCGACCAATACGGCCAGTACCTACCCAAGGGCGGGGACCTTTCTCAGCACTCACTGCGCGCTTGCCCGCACCCGCCGGGGAGGCGGCACGCGATCAGAAACACGGCCGGGCTACGTTGCCGAGACCCGGTCAACGTCGGTCGGATACGGTGACAAGTGGAACCGGGGACGAACGACGGTGCGGCGCGATATGGCGCGGCCGGGACGGTGAGGCGCGGGCTGATGACCGGGGAGCAAAGCGCGAGCGAGGGCACCGAGTTCGAGCAGCACCGGCGCTACCTCGCCGCCGTCGCGTACCGGCTGCTGGGATCGCTGGCGGACGCCGAGGACGCGGTGCAGGACGCGTGGCTGCGCTGGCAGGCCGCGGACCAGTCCGCCGTGCGCGATCCGCGCGCTTATCTGACCACGATCGTCAGCCGGATCTGCTACGACCAGCTCGGTTCGGCGCGGGCGCGACGCGAGGCGTATTTCGGCGAGTGGCTGCCGGAGCCGCAGGTGTCGCACGCGCAGGTGGAGCCGGGGCCCGAGGACGCCGCGACGCTCGGCGAATCGGTCTCCTACGCGATGCTCGCGGTGATGGAGCAACTCGGCCCGGCCGAGCGGGTGGCCTTCGTACTGCACGACGTGTTCGCACTCGAATTCGGCGAGATCGCGCAGGCGCTGGGGCGCAGCCCGCAGGCCGTTCGGCAGCTCGCGTCGCGGGCGCGGCGGCGCGTGCGAGAGGACGCCGGGCCGCGCCGGGTGGACCGCGCCGAGCACCGCAAGGCGGTCGCGGCCTTCGCCGCGGCCACTCTCAACGGCGACATCCCGGGCCTGATGGCGGTGCTCGACCCCGACGTGGTGTGGCACTCGGACGGCGGCGGGGTGGTGCGCGCGGGCCGACGGCCGGTCGCCACGGCGCAGCGGGTGTCGCGGCTCGTCGCGGGGATCGTGGCCAAGTGGCCCGGCGGCCCGCGCACCGGCCTGCGGTTGCGCGAGGTGCAGGTCAACGGGCAACCGGGCCTGGCAGCGCTCGACGGCGCGGGGGCCGCGGTGGGCGTGATCGCCTTCGTGGTGGACGGCGGCCTGATCACCCGGGCCTACGTGATCGTCAACCCGGAGAAGCTGAGCGGCGTGGCGAACGGCGCGGTCAGCGCGTTACCGGCGCGCCGGTAGGCAGGCGGCCAGGACCCGTCCGGCCGGCCGGCCGATGCGTCAGCCGCCACTCACCGCGGCGATCACGTCGATGACACCGCCCGCGGGCACCGTGGTCTGCGCACCCGACAGAGTCCTGATATCGGCGCCGTCGACGTACACGTTGACGTGGCGGCGTATCGCGGCGTTCTCGTCGCGGATCCGCCGCTCCAGCGCGGGCAGCTCGGCGGCCACACGGTCGAGCACGCCGGAGACGGTCGTGGCCAGCTCGCCCGCGCCGAGCGCGACCCTTACCTCCCGGCGTCCGCCCGCGTATCCGGCCAGCGCGCCGGGAACGTGCAGGGTGACGTCCATCCCATCGGTCATTTCGCCGCGCCTCCTGAACTCGGCATCAGGCCCACGACACCGGCCGCGCCCGCGGCCCGCCCCGACCGTTCACGCAAGCGCGAGCACGCGCACGGACAGCACGTCGGGCAGGTTGGAGGCGACTCGCTCCCAGCGCCCGGCGCCACCCGCGTACAACTCGCCGGACCGGGTGCCGAAGTACAGCCCGAGCGGGTCGGCGGCGTCCGCGGTGAACGCATCACGCAGCACCAGCGAGTAGAACTCGCTCTCCGGCAGGCCGCTGCCGACCTCGGCCCAGCTCTCCCCCGCGTCCGTGGTGCCGTAGACGCGGCAGCGGAAGTCGGGGGTGAACCGGGAGTAGTCGGAGACCAGGGGGAACACGTACGCGTGCCCGCCGCGGTGCGGATCGGCGACGATCCCGAAGCCGAACTCCCCGGGCAGGCCCTGCGCGATGGAGACCCAGGTGCCGCCCCAGTCGTCGCTGCGGTAGACGCCGTTGTGGTTCTGCAGGTAAAGCCGCTCCGGGTTCTCAGCGTCCTGTGCGACCTTGTGCACACACTGGCCGAACTCGGGGTAACGCTGTTCCTCGGGCAGGAAGGTGGCTTTGATCCCGGTGTTCGCCGCAGCCCAGCTCTCCCCGCTGTCGTAGCTGCGGTAGACGCCGCCGGAAGACAGCGCGATCAGGATGCGCCGCGGGTCGACGGGGTGCGGCAGCACCGTGTGGATCGCCTGGCCACCGTAGCCGGCGCCCCACTGCGGGCGGTGCGGATGCTCCCACAGCGGCCGCACCAGTTCGAAGTTGATCCCACCGTCCTCGGAGCGGAACAGCGCGGCCGGTTCGGTGCCCGCGTACATCACGTCGGGATCGCTCGACGGGCCCGGCTGGATCTGCCAGACGCGGGCCAGCGCCGTCTCGACGTCCTTGGGAAACGCCACCGGCGCGTGGTCCGGTTCGCTCCAGCTCGCGCCGAGGTCGTCCGAGTGCAGAATCGTCGGACCCCAGTGCTCGCTGGTCGCCGAGGCGAACAGCCGGGGAGTGGGGCGGCGCGCGTCGATTCCGACCGCGTAGACGGCCGTCATCGGCAGGGCGAGCGGTTCGGTATGCCAGGATCCGCCACGTCGGCGCGCGAGCAGCAGGCCCTTGCGGGTCCCGGCGAGCAGCAGGGTATCGGTCATATCGCCCACCGTAGCCGCGCCCTCCGACAAACGCGCGGGGAACCGGCGGATCGGGTGTGACGGCTTCTCGCGGCCCGGGCGGCGCGCGATCCGGCCCGCCCGGGCGAAGCCTCCGCGGATCGTAAGGAATGAACCCCTGGTCCCGGCCCGGCCGTGGGAGAGGATGGAAGCGGATGACGGCCCGGCGGTGGGAAGACGAGCGAGGCACCCGAGAAGATGGACGACGCGGTGGTGGTGGGCGGTCGCAAACGGTTCGGCCGCGCGGGATTCGGCGGGATCGCGCTGGGCGCGCTCAGCGGACTGGTCGCGGGAGCCTGCGCGCTCGCGGCCGGGGAACTGGTCGCGGTCTTCGCGGGCGCGGCCAGCGCGCCGGGCGTGGCGGTCGGCGAGTGGGCGATCGACCTGGCGCCGACCGCGGTCAAGGAGTTCGCGATCCGCGAGTTCGGCACGCACGACAAGTCCGCGCTGCTGACCGGCGTGTACGTGGTCCTGGCGCTGATCTGCGCGGCGGCCGGGGTGCTCGCGCGGCGGCACCTGACGGCCGCCGGCTTCATCGCCGCCGGCTTCGGCGTGATCGGGATCCTCGCCGCGGCGACGCGTCCCGCCGCGAACACCGGCTCGTTGTTCCCTTCGCTGTGCGCCGGCGCCGTCGCGGTGTGGGTTCTGCTCTGGTTGACCAGGCTGGCCGCCGAGAGCGCGGCCGAGGACGCCGGCCCGACCGAGCGGCGCCGCTTCCTCGGGGCGCTGCTCGGCGCGGCGGCCGGGGCGGCCGTCGGCGGCTTCGGCGCGAAGAGTTGGATCGACTCGCGGTACAACGCGGCTCCCGCGCGCGCCGCGGTGAAGATTCCGGTACCCGCCCGACCTCTGCCTCCGGTCACTGCGGCAACCCATCCTGATGTGCCCGGACTCGGCCCGTTCTTCACACCCAACGCCTCGTTCTACCGCGTCGACACAGCGTTGTCGGTACCGCAGATCGACCCGTCGAAGTGGATGTTGCGTATCCGCGGGATGGTGGCCAGGCCGCTGGAACTGACCTTCGAACAGTTGCTCAAGCTGCCGTTGGAGGAACACGATCTCACGCTGACCTGTGTATCGAATCCGGTCGGCGGTCCTTACTGCGGTAACGCGCGGTGGATCGGCACGCCGCTGGCTCCGCTGCTGCGGCAAGCCGGGGTGAGGACGGGGGCCGATCAGATTCTCGCGACGTCGAGCGATGGGATGACGATCGGCACGCCGGTCAACGCGGTGCTCGACGGTCGTGAGGCGATGCTCGCGGTGGCGATGAACGGCCAGGCGCTGCCGATCGAGCACGGGTTCCCGTGCCGCATGCTGGTGCCCGGCCTCTACGGCTACGTCTCCGCGACCAAGTGGGTCGTCGACCTGGAGTTGACGACCTTCGCGTCGAGCGCGGGCTACTGGGTGGCACGCGGATGGGCGCAGCAGGCACCGGTGAAGACCGCGTCGCGGATCGACGTGCCGGGCGACGGCGCGTCCGTGTCGCAGGGCACGGTGACACTCGCCGGCACCGCCTGGGCGACGCACCGGGGCGTCGCGGCCGTGGAGGTGCGGATCGACGGCCAGTGGCGGGAGGCGGCGCTCGCGGCTTCGGACACGCCGGACACGTGGCGCCAGTGGTCGTACAAGTGGGAGAACGCGCCGCGCGGCAGCCATCGGGTCGCCGTGCGCGCGACTGACGGCACGGGAACGGTGCAGACTTCGGCGGTGCGGGACGTGGTGCCGGACGGGGCGAGCGGCTACCACGAGATCACCGTCAACGCCGTCTGACGACACGGCCGCGAGGATGCGCGCCCGAGCGGTTGCGGGCGCCTGACAAGATGCAGAGGTGAACCTGGATTCCGAACTGATACCCGAGGCGACGCGGAGGCCGGGCGCGGCGCTGCCGCGTCTGGTGGCCACCGACCTCGACGGCACGCTGTTGCGTTCGGATGGCACCGTCTCGGACCGAACGTGCGCGGCACTCGCGGCGTGCACGGCCGCGGGTGTCGAAGTGCTCCTGGTCACGGCGCGGCCGCAGCGCATGGTGCTGGAGTTGGCGCGGCGCATCGGCTGCACGGCGACGGCGATCTGCGCGAACGGCGCGGCGGTGCTCGACGTCGTGACGGGTCTCACGCGCCTGGTGCACTCGTTCACGGTCGAGCAGGCGCTCTCGATCATCGCCGATCTGCGCGCCGTGCTGCCGCCGGGGACCGGCTTCGCCCTGGAGACCGGCGGAGAGGTGTTCAGCGAGCCGACGTTCCGGCCCGGCTTGGCCTCCGCGCACAACCGCACCGTCACCGCGGACCTCGCCGCGGCGCGGCCGGCCGGCGGCCGTTATGTCAAGGTGCTGGCGCGCGATGACGCGGCGGCGGCCGACGCCATGCTCGCGGCTGCGCGTGCGGTGCTGGGAGACCGTGCCGAGGCCTCGCACTCCGGCGGCCGCGGCCTGGTGGAGATCGCACCGCCCGGGGTGACGAAGGCGGGAACGCTGGCGTGGCACTGCGAACTGCTCGGCATCGCCGCGGCGCAGGTCGTCGCGTTCGGTGATATGCCGAACGACCTGCCGATGCTGACATGGGCTGGTACTGCCTACGCCGTGGCCAATGCGCACGCGGATGTGCTTGCCGTGGTAGACCGCGTTACCGCATCGAACGATGAGGACGGCGTCGCGGCGGCGCTTGAGGCACTTCTTGCGGCAGGCGGACCGCAATCGGCTTGATCGGTTGATAACGATCAAGTGAAACAGTTGCCTGCCAACCCTGATGGCAGCAGGATTCCGCAGGTGAGCATCGACGGCGAGGAGATCGCCACCGCGGCGGCGGGGTCGGCACTGGTGGCCTTCGCGTGTCCGGAATGCGGCTGGACGGGCGAGTTCGATCAGCGGTTCAGCCGCCGTGGCGAACGCCCGCGGCCAGGCCGGGCAAACGCGGTAGGTTCGGCGGGAGCCGCACAAGAGCGCGCGGATAACACGGGCCAAACCCGAGCGCGCCTCGGCGTTGCGTGCTACCCGTCGAGTTCGAGCTCGTAGTAGAGCAGTTCGCGATCTTGGCGCACGAGCCGGAACCCTGACTTGACCAGCACTCGCTGCGACGCGGCGTTGTCGTGGTTCGTGTCGGCCGCGAGGCTGGCGACATCGGCGTGGGCGCGGCAGAAGTCGATGAGCGCGTGCACCGCCTCGGTCGCATAGCCGTTGCCCCAGCTCATCGGCACCAGCCCGTAGCCGATCGTGACCTGCCGTCTCGCATCGGGCGGCCCATGGAATCCGATGGTGCCGATGGCCGTGCCGTCCATGCGGCGGTCGATGCGGTAACAGGTGAACGGATCGTGATCGGGCTGCACCGGCGGCACGGCGGCCAGGCGGGCCTCAGCCCTGGCCTTGGCGGCGTTCACCGCCATGCGCGCGGCGTCGCGGTCTCCGTGGCCGGGAAAGCCGTCCGCCCACACGTCGTCCGGCCCGGCGACCCCGCCGACGACGCGCGCGGCCTCCGCGAGAGTCAAGGGGTGCAGGACGAGACGGGTCGTGATCAGATCAGTCATCACGGGCATTCAAACCGTTGGCTGCGCGGGGCGCAACGACATTGCCCAAGTGTGGCGGATCGGTGCCGATCAGCGCCGAAGCAGGTCCTTGCGCACCTTCCCCATTGCGTTACGCGGCAGTCCCTCGACGAAAGTCACCGCGCGGGGACGCTTGTGCGCCGACAGGCTCCGCGCGACGAAGTCGATCAGATCAGATTCGGTAACGCCGTCCGCGACGACGAACGCGGCGACGCGCTGTCCGAGGTCGTCGTCCGACACGCCGATCACCGCGGCCTCACGCACGGCGGGATGCGCAAGCAGCGCATTCTCCACCTCGCCGGCACCGATGCGGTAACCGCCCGACTTGATCAGGTCAGTGGACGCGCGGCCGACGATGCGGTGGATGTTGTCCGCGCCGATCACCGCCATGTCGCCGGTGCGGAACCAATCGTCGTGGGTGAAGCTCGCCGTGGTCGCGTCGGGGCGGCCGAGGTAACCGGAGAAGACGGTCGAACCGCGCACCTGTAATTCACCGACGGTCTTGCCATCGTGCGCGACCGGGGAGCCGTCCTCGGCGACAAGGCGCGTGGTGACGCCGGTGACCGCGCGTCCTACCGTGCCCGGTTGCCGGCCCGCGTCGTCCGCGCGCGTCGAGAGCGTGATGAGGGTTTCGGTCATGCCGTATCGCTCGACGGCGCGGTGCCCTGTGAGCGCCTCGAGTTCGGCGAAGACCGGCGCGGGCAACGCGGCCGAACCGGAGACCAGCAGCCGCGCGGACGCGAGCGCCCTGGCCGCGGCGGGCTCGGCGCAGGTGCGGGCCCAGACCGTCGGTACACCGAAATAAAGGGTGCCCGGCGCGCTCTCGTTGCTCGCAGCCGCCGCGTAGCCGGCCGGGTTCGGCCGACCGGTGTGCACGAGCCGCGAACCGGTACGCAGCGCGCCCAGTACGCCCAGGACGAGGCCGTGAACGTGGAAGAGCGGCAAGCCGTGCACGAGGGTGTCCTCGGCGGTCCACTGCCAGGCGTCGGCGAGCGCGTCCAGGTCGGCCGCGATGGCACGCGCGGTGATCGGGACGCCCTTGGGCGCCCCGGTGGTGCCCGAGGTGTAGAGGATGAGCGCGGGCGAGTCGGGTGACGGCTCGGGGAAGGAGACATGGCCGGGGGCTCGCGCGGCCGCGTCGACCGGCACGACTTCGAGGCCGCAGTCGGGCCACAGATCGGCGTCGGCGGCCAGCAGCAGTGCGGAGCGGGAGTCGCGCAGCACGTGGTCACGTTCGGCCGGTCCGCAGTCCGGAGGTACGGGCACCACGGGCACTGCGGCGAGCAACCCTGCGACGACCGCGACGACGGTTTCCAGTCCCGGCGCCGCGTGCACGGCGACCGCCTCAGCGCCGGTGATGCGCGCAGCGACCGCGTGCGCGGCATCGAACAGATGCGCGCGGGTAAGGGCGCGGCCGGCCATCCGGATCGCATCGGGTTCATCGGCGGTCGCACTCGTCAGGCTCGGCAGGAGGCGCATTCCGCCACCGTACCCGGGGCCGGGTGAGGCGCGGCGCACGGGACGCGGTCGCCGTATGGGGACAGGTCGCGCTTCGCCGCGATCCGCTGAGCACACTGAGCACACTGAGCACGCTGCCGCGAGATGATAGGGCGCATGCGGCTTGTAGTTCCGTCCGGCGAGATATCGCTGGCCGAGGTAGCGTCGGTCGAACCCGGTTGGCGCAAGGACTGGCGCGGTGCGCTCGAAGATGCTGTGACGCTGTGGGAAGGCGCCGCACTCGCGGAAGTACTCGGACTGATCGAGCAGCTGCCCGAAAGCGGGGGGATGCGCTGTTTCACGCCGCGGTTCGGTATACGCCTGCATGACGCGTCGGTGGCGCGCGCCGAAGTGTACTTCTGCTTTCACTGCCACTGGGCGGTGATGGTCGACCTGCTGAATCCGGGACGCCGGGAGGTGTGGGAGACCTTTGATCCCGACAGCGATCCGGCCCGTGAGCTGTTGCACCGCTTCCGAAGCCGCGTCGCCGGCACGACCGTCGACTCCGGCGGCTGAGGTCACCGAGCGGCGGTCACGCGGTGCCCGCCGAGGTGCGCGAGAACCGCCTGATGGGCTTCCCAGCCGTCCGGGAACTTCACCGGCACACCGAGGTGGACCGGTTCGGTGTGCGGATGCGCGTCGAGAAGTTCGGGGATGCCGGCGCGCGAGACGACGATGCACGCGTGCCGGTGCCGCGAGAGCAGCACGCACAGCCGACCGGTCTCCAGGTGGAACGCGGTCGCGTCGCGCCGGCCCGACAAGGGATGCAGAACAATGCAGACGTCGTATTCGCGGCCCTGGAGCCGGTTCGCGGTGTCGACGGTCACCGCGGCCAGGTCCGCGCCGTGCCGGTCCAGCGCGGCGCGGATTCCCGCCGCCTGGTCGCGGTGCGCGGCACCGATCGCGACGCGGTCCGCGGTGACCGGCCGGCCCCCAGGGTATCCGGGGTCGAATACGCTCGCCTCGCGGCGCACGAGCCGCGCCGCGAGGCGGGCGCAGGCGTCCACCGCCTCGGTGTCGGTGCGCACGGTGTGCCGGGCCGGCAGCTCGTAGAGCGCCCAGCCGGTCTCCGCGGCGAGATCAAGGGCCTGATCGATCGGTCCGGAATCGGCGGGCCCTGCGACCGTTGCCGCGCCGGGCAGCTTCATCGCACGGTCCTGCGGTGCGCTGCCCGCCTCGAAAGGGGTGAAGGGATAGAACGCGCGGCACACGAGCGGCGCCGCGGTGGCCGGCAGGCGCCAGGAGTAGGGCAGGCGGTGCACCGGCAGCCGCGGGTTGTGCGCACGCACGACCGCCACGGCGCTGTCGGTCGGATCCCAGGGCGATCCGGCCCAGCGCTCGCCGTCGATGGTGGCGAAGGGGTCGAGCTGGCCGGGATCGCCGACGAACAGCGCGGTGCCGTCGGCGAAACGCGGGGCGATCGCCAGCAGGCCGTCCGAGCGCATCTGGTACGCCTCGTCGAGGATCGCCCAGCGCCAGCCCCCGGCCGGCCGCTCCGGCTGCGCGGTCCTGGCCCATTTCGCGGCGGTCGCGACGGTCACCGCGGGCGCGCCGAGGTCGGCGACCTTGCCCGCGACGGTGACCGAGTCGTCGGCCGCGTGCGGGCCACCGGTGTGGCGCGCGACCCGCTGCGTCGGCACGTATCCGGACGCCGACAGCCGGCCGATCGTCAGGCCCCTGCCGGACCCCGGAGCGCCGTGCGCGGCGGCCAGCCGATCGACCAGGTCGTCGACCTGCTCGTTGGTCTGCGCCACCACCATGACTGGCTCCCCGGTGTCCGCCAGCCGTCCGGCCAGCTCGACCACGAGGGTCGACTTGCCCGCGCCGGGCGGGGAGTCCACGATGACGCCGCGATGCCCGGCGCCGAGCAGGTCCGCGGTGACCGCGTCGATCACCGCGCGCGCGGCGGCGGAGCGTTCGGCGGACGATCCGGTCATCAGTGCCAGTCCTCGTCGTGGTCGGCGCCGGCCGGGGTGTACTGCGCGGGCGGGCCGCCGTGCGTCCACGGCGTCTGCTCCGGGTCCGGCAGCGGCGGCGGCGGGAAGAACTCCGCGGCCAGCACCGTCGCGTAACAGCGCGACTCGCCCGGTTCGGGCACGGAACCCTCGTCCGGCACGGCCTTGCGTCCCATGTCGTTGGAGAGTTCGAGCTCGACGACGCAGTCCGCGCCCTGCCGGGTGACCGACACTATCGACGGACGCTGATTCGGCCGCTGCGGGCAGGCCACTTTCGTACCCTGACGCAGCACCACCTGGTCGGCGGTGCGCAGCCACACGCGCGGGCGCGGCTTCGGGGTCCGGCCGCTGGTGTCGCGGCGTTCCGCGTCGACGGCGACGACGGTCCCGGCGAACGCCTCCCCGGTGACCCGGTAGGCCGCGAGCATCAGCGGGTCGTCGAGCGCGCGCTGCTTGTCGTAGGCCTCCTGGGCGGCTTCGAGGTCGGCGAGGCGCCGGGCCGCGGCCACCGCCGACTCGCGGCGCGGCTGCGGCGGCGCGCCCTCGTCCACGGCGCGGGCGAAGTCGGTGAACCGGCCGCGGTCCACCCTCCACCGGTGCTCGTCGTGCCCGGCCTCCGGCAGCGCGCGCAGCAGGTCCAGGCCCTGCCACAGCAGATCCCAGGTGGGCTGGAGCCGGCCGCGCAGCGCCTCGCGCAGGGCCCGCCGCGCGGCGTGAGCGGCGTCCGCATCGCCCTCGGCCCGCTGTTGCGCGGCGATCAGCGCACTGAGCACCCCGGTGTCGAACTCGGGGTCCGTCGCCGGGCCCGCGGACGGCCAGCGGTCCGGGTCCTCGGCCAGCGCGGCGGCCTGCGGCCCGGTCAGGCCCGCTCCTGCCGGGCCGAAGCGGTCCGGCACGATCCAGGCCAGCAGGGCGGCGAGGTGCTGGTCCTCCAGCGCGCTCTGCCCGGTGGCCCAGTGCGCCGCGAGCACCTCGGTCAGCGCGAGGCACACCGAGGAGCCCGCGGTGGGCGCGCGATCCTGCGCGAACCAGGTCAGGTAGCGCCCGAGCACCGGCACCAGCGGGTCGACCGGATAAGGCCCCTGCGCCGAGCGGAACCGGGCAGAGCGCCCGAGCAGCCGCATCGCCTCGATACCGCCCGGGTTCGGCACAACCAGCTGTGGGGCGTCCAGGTGGCGCTCCCACTGCTCGTGGTTGCGCGTGGCCTCCACCAGTTCGGTCTCGCCGCGGCACTGCGCCACGTGATCGAGCACGATGCGCGCCAGTTCGGCGAGGAAGACGAATCGCTGGTCGCGGTCACGTGGCTGGTCGACGACGAGCAGCCGCGGATCGGTGCGGTCCGTGCCGACGAGGGCGGCCAGCGGCGCCGCGGCCTCGCCGGCCATGAGTACGGGCACGAACACCAGCGGCCGCGCGGACAGGTGCACGTGCCGCACCGTGGCGAGCGGTACGGCCCGCCCGGCTTCGAACGCTTCGACCCGGGCGAGCGCGGCCAGGGCGCTCACGCGCTCGCCCCGTGCTTCCCGGTGCCGCCGTTCCCGGCCGCGCTCACGCCGGCCTGGGCGAGTGCCTCGCGGCGGGCCCGGCGCGCGGCGTTGAGCAGCCGCGCGGCCTCGGCCAAGTCGCCGTCGCCGACATCGCCGACATCGCCGCCGTCACAGCCGCTGTCCGCACTGTCGTAGCCGCCCGGGCTCGCACAAGCTGCGCGTTCGCTGAGGGCCAGGACGTCCCGCATCGTGCCGAGCCCGCCGAGCGCGTCGCGTACCGCACGTCCGAGCAGGTCGGTCGATCCGGTGACACGCGCCTCGTCCCGGCAGTAGAACGCCATGTCGCAGCGCGAGATGCACTCGGGGGCATATCTGGCCCGGACGGCAGCCACCGCCTCGCCGAGCTGCGCCGCGCTGCGTGACGGCCGACCGGCGGCATCCGCGGACAGGTCGAAGCTCAGATCGGGCTCCAGACCGTCGAGCAGCGCACCGATGCGCGGCAGCCGCTCGAGTTGGCGGCGCACGGCCGCCAGCTGCCTGCGCACGTCGATCAGCGTGGCGCACGGCGCGTTGCCGAAGTCTTTCGGGCAGATCAGCACCACGTCGGTAGCCACCAGATCGTCCGGCAGCCCGAGCCCGGCCAGCAGCCGCTGGAACGCGAGCACGTACACAGCCGCCTGGGTCGCGGCCTCGGCGACCTTCATCGGGTCGGCGTGCCCGTCGATCACCGCGAAGGACTTGATCTCGGCGAGATACCAGCGCCACCGCTGCGAGCCGTCGCGGCCCCGGGCCCGCAGCGCGACCAGGTCCGGCTCGACATACGCGGCGCGGCCGCCGACCTCCAAGCGCAGCAGCGGGTGGTCGGCCAGCAGCGGCGCCGCCTGCGGATCGCGGGCCGCTGCCACGACCAGGTCACGGGTGCGCCGGTAGCGCTCCTCCCGGTCGCCGCGGCTCAGGTCGATCAGGCCCGGATCCGCCGGGCCGGCGCCGTCGACAGGCTGGTCAGGACCCTGATCATCTTGGGCCGGGCGCAGGCCGAGTTCGTCGCGCAGCAGGGCGAGCAGCGCCGCACCGCCGTCGGACTTGACCAGCCGTTCGAAGGCGTTGCCCCGGCTGATCGCGAACGGCGACTGGCCGAAGCGCGGACCGAAGCCGATCCGCTCGGCCAGCGCCCGCTTGTCCACTCCGGCCGCGTCCAGCACCGCGCGGCGCGTGCAGCCGGGGTTGGCGGTCAGCGCCGCGAGGGTACGCGCGTCGTGGTGGCGAGACGGCACCGGCCCGCGCAGTTCGGCGAGCCGGTCCGCGACGGATGACGTGGTCATGGCGGCCATGGTGGTCCCCTACCTTAGCGGGACCGGCCACCACGCGGATGAGCCTGCCGCGGTAGGCACTACCGGCAAACATCCAACCGAGCGGCACCCCACGAGCCGACTGGCATCCCACGACTACTTGCAAACGATGCCGCGCGGTACGAACCGGCGGACCTACACCGTCTCGCCCTCGCTGGTGGGCCTCGTCTACGCCGTGTTACCGCGCAGCGCCTCGCGCGATCCCGTCAGCTTCGCCCGCGCGGCCCAGTCGCTTCGGTCGCCCGATCGCCCCGATCGCTTCGCCCTGCGTCATCGTCGGCCGGCCGCAATTCACGCAGCAGCGCCCGCACACCGTCGCGGTAGGTCGGCACCATCGGCCGCCAGCCGAGCTGCGCTTTCGCCTTGGCGTTGGACAGGCGCAGCGATTGCCGCGTCATCAGCACTCCGCCGTACGGCGCGGCCAGCCGCAGCAGCGCGCCGGGCAAGCGCAGCGGCCTGGGCAGGCCGAACGCCGCAGCGACCGCGTCCACCATCACGCCCCACCGCACCGGTTCGTCGTCGACGATGTTGTAGACCTGCCCGGGTTCTGACCTGTCGAGCGCCGCGACCGTTGCGGCGGCTGCGTCGTCGATATACACGAAGGACGCGTACGAACCGCCGCCGCGCGGCACGGGCATCTGGCGCTTGCGCAGGCTCTCAAGCATGCCGGCGACGCTGGCCGGGCCGTAGAAACCGCCGTACCGCAGCACGATCCCCTCGACTCCCGGCGCGCCGAGCACCTGCTGCTCGGTGGAGCGCATCGCCTGCCAGGAGGGTTCGAGCCTGCCGCCTGCGGCCGGGGCGAACGCGTCCTGTTCGGTCAGCAGCCTGCTGCCGTCGTGCAGGCCGTAACCGCCGAAGAAGGACTGCGTCAGGAAGCGCCGCGCGCCGACCTCAGCGGCGGCGGCCAGCAGGTTCGCCGTACCCTCCACCCGCAGCCGGTTGGTCACCTCCAGGTCGCGCGGGCGCAGCGGCATTTTCTTGAGTGATGTCAACTGATGGATGACGGCGTCCGCGCGGACGCCACGCAGCGCGCGCAGCAGGCCGTCGCGGTCGAGCGCGTCGGCGATGACGCTCGACGCGCCGAGGTCCCACAGCAGCCCCGCTCCCGCCTCGGTGCGCGTGATGCCGACGACTTCGTGCCCGGCCGCGGCCAGGCGGCGCACCAGCGGCACGCCGAGAGTTCCGGTCGCCCCGGCGAGCAGTACCTTCATGATCCGCTCCCTCGTCTTCTCGGTGGTTCATGACGAAGACGAGGCGGCACGCCGGAATGTGACGTGGCCTGCGTCACACCCTCAGCGCTGGTCGGGTTCCCGGGCGATCCCGAACAGCGGCAGCTTGAACACGGAAGGCGGCGGCTCGTCGATACCGAGCCGCGCGTACGCCTGGCGCGCGGTCAGCGAGATCATTCTCAGTGCTCTGCTGAGGAAGAACACCGCGAGCGGCAGTTCGATCAGCACCGCGGAGGCCACCGACCACCACACTCCGGCCGTGCCGAGGTCGAGCGTCACGTCGAACCACGCGTCACACACCAGCAGGGTCGCGGTCACGATGGCGCCCGGGATCACCGCCTGCCGACCGCGCCAACCCAGATACACGGTCGCCCCCAGGGCCAGCAGCAGCAGGCCGTCGAACCCGGTCCAGGTGAGCCGCCAGTGGTTCGCACGGTGCTGGTCGGGCAGGCTCAGCCCCAGGAACACGGTCCACGGCACCAATACCGCGACACACGTCAGCACGAGCCTCAGCCCGCGCCTGCGCTGACGGCGGACGTATTCGGCACTGAGCGGCAACCCGTCGCGCTCGGACGCGCTGGGCCACAGTGGTGGAGTTGAACGGTCCGCCCAGCGCCGCATCGCGCTCCTCCCGCCTGCCCCGGCCGCCGGCGTGGCGACCGCGGGTCAGTAGTCCCCGGCAACGACGTTACGCAGCGTCTCACCGCGCGCCCAGCTGATCAGGTTCTCCCGGACGACGGCGAACGCCCGCTCGCGGTTCTCCGGGACGAGCGAGCCGATGTGCGGGGTGATGAAGACGCCCGGCGCGGACCACAGCGCGTGCCCGTCCGGCAGCGGCTCGGGGTCGGTGACGTCCAGATACGCCCGAACCTTGCCGCGCTCGGCGGCGGCGATCAGTGCCTCGGTGTCCGCGACCAGCCCGCGCGCGCCGTTGACCAGCAACGCGCCGGGCTTCATCAGGGTCAGGAACTCCTCGTCGATCAAGCCCTGGGTCTGCGCGGTCAGCGGCGTGAGCACGACGACGATGTCCGCGCCCGGCAGTAGGACCGAAAGTTCGCTGATCCCGTCCACGCCCTCACGCGGGCGCCGGGCGACCCTGCGCACTTCGACTCCGAAAGGCAGCAGGTACTTCTCAAGGCACTGCGCGATGGAGCCGTATCCGACGAACAGTACCCGCGACCCGCCGAGCACGCGCACCTGGCGCGGCTCCCATCGGCCGCGCGCCTGTGCGGCCGCGTGGTGCGGGATCTCCTTGTAGACGGCCAGGATCCCGGCGAGCATGAGCTCCGCCATCAGATCGTCGTACGCGCCCCGCACGCTGCACAGGGTGACCTCGGCGGGGATCAGGTCGACTATCCAGTCCACGCCGGAGGTCAGCGCCTGGACCAGGTCGAGCCGGCTCGCGGATGCGATCAATGTCTTGAGATCGTATCCGTCGTCGGCCTGGTTGCGCACCAGCGGCGGGATGAGCACCCGCACCTCAGCGAGCCGCTGGTCGGCGAGCGGGTCGGCCGGGATCTCGACGATCTCCAGCTGTGCGCGCGCGTCCCGCGGCAGATCGTTCAAGTCCGCGAGGGTACCGGGCGCCGTCCACACCAACCTGCGCTCATCCACGTCCCCATCCTAGGCCTGACCTAGGCCTGGCCTAGGTGCCCTGGCGGCTCTGCCAACGCGCGCGGCCGTCCGATCACGCGGCCGGGCCGCATCAGTAGCCGACCGGGGACCACGGCGCGATCGCGGTCTGGAACATGGCGGACAGTCGCGCCACCGCGCCCGCGTTGTGCTCGTCGATCATGCCGAGCGCGGCGAACCGGCCGGCCGTGAAGCCGCCGAGGTAGATCGCGGCGAGCACCGCGGCCGGCAGCGTGACATCAGCGGACTCGCCGGTGGCGGTGCAGGTCGCGCCGTCCGGGCCGCCGTCGAGGGCGAAAGTGCCGTCGGCGTATCCGTCCTTGTCCACGACCCGTAGCACGATCCGCCCGGGTACCTCGTAGCGGCGCGCGGCCAGCGCGGCGGGAGCGTCGAGCACTCGGATCCACTCGCCGTCCGCCTGGTTGTCGGCCCAGGCGACGCGCCGGTTCACCAGCAGCTCACGCCACAACTCGTCCTCGCGGCGCATCACCGGCGCGCGCACTTCGCTCACCCAGTCGTGGTCGGCCAGGTACTTCCACAACCGGGCCTCGTACTCGACGGTCAACGCGAACAGGTCCCTCGCCTCGACGACGTTGTCGGGACGGTCGTGCGTCCATCGCTCCTCGTCGAACTTGTAACGCATATAGCCGACGACGTGACCGTCCCTGTCGCGGCACAGCGCGTAGAGGTCGTGTTTCGGCACGGAACCGCCCTCACGCGGCACCAGGCCGAGATGGCGTTCCCACAGCTCGCGGGGACGGCTGACCGCACCGGGAGTGAGAGCGCGTAACCGATCGTAGAGCTTGAAGCCTTCCTCGCAGACGGTCTCCGCGTCGACGAGTTCGACCGAACCGGGTAGTTCACGCGCGAATGTCGCGGCACGCGCGTCAAGGTGCCAATTGGCCGTGGTCGTGGCGGCCCCGAAGCCGAAGCGGCCGTAGATCGGGTACTCGGCCGCGTAGAGCCCGGCGAGAGGTTCGCCGCGCTCCTTCGACGCACTCAGCGCGCCGGCCAGCATCCGGGAGAGCAGACCGTTGCGGCGGTGCGTCGGGGCGACGGTGACGGCGCTGATTCCGGCGAGCGGCACAAAGGCGCCGCCGGGGACGGTCAGTTCCATCTCGATCGAGCGCAGCGTGCCGACCGGCTTTCCCGCGTCGAACGCCCCCCAGCAGCGATCCAGGTCGAACCAGCGACGCCGGCGTGGCCCGTCGCCGCGGTTCTGCGGCGTCAAGAAACCGATGTCGATCGCGTCGCTCCACGCATCGAACTCCTCATCGTTGACCTTGCGCACGTCAAACGTCATGAGCGCAACGTATCCCCGGCTGTGGCGATCCGCGAATGGATTTACGCGGGCCGCAGTGCCCGTGCCGAGAGCGCGATGCCCGAGGTGACCACGGCGGTGACCCAGAACGCGAAGGGCAGTGACACCGCTGATCCCAGCGCCCCGACCGAGGGACCGGCGACGAGTCCGGCCGCGTACATGATCGTGGTGATCCCGGCGACCGCCGACTCGGCGTTACCGCCCAGCCGCCCGGTAGCGGCGATGGCCAGCGGCACCGAGGTCGCGATACCGAGCCCGACTGCCGCGAAGCCGAGCATGCCGAGCGCAGGACTGTGCGCGAGCGCGACCATGCACATGCCCGCGACGGCCACCGCCCCGCCGATCCGCACGGTGAGCACCGCGCCGAGCCGCCGGGCGACCGCGTCACCTGTCAACCGGCCGAGCGCCAGAGTCACCGAGAAGCCGGTCAGGCTGTAGGCGCCGAGCGCGGCGGTGGTGTGAGTGACGTCCGTGAGGTAGACCGCGCACCAGCTTCTCGCCGCCCCCTCGGCGAAGATTCCGCAGAACCCGACGACGCCGACGAACAGGATCGCCTTGGACGGCAGTGCGTAATGCGGCGCGGCCACCTCCGGCGACGCCGGGTCGTTCGGCGGCAGGAGAGCGCAGGAGGCGACACCCAGCACGGCGAACGCCGCCGCGGTGGCCGCGAACTCGGCCGGGGCGCCGATCCCGGCCGCGGCAGCCAGGCCGCCGAGCACCGAACCCGCGATCATGCCGACCGCCCAGAGCCCGTGGAAGCCAGACATGATCGACCTGCCCGCGCGCGACTCGACCCGCACCGCGTGCCCGTTCATCGCCACATCCGCGCAGCCCGCCGTGGCTCCGAAGACGAACAGCACCGCGGCCAGCGACCAGGCGCCGGGCATGAGCGCGGGCACCGCCAACGACGCGCAATACAGCGCGATCAGGATGCGCATACCCGTCTTGGCGCCGAAGCGATGGACGACGCGGGCCGTCGCCGGCATCGCGGCCAGCGCTCCGGCCGTCTCCGTGATCAGCGCCGCCCCGAGCACGCCGGGACTGGCGTGGATGTGCGATTGGATCCAGGGCACACGGGCCGCGAAGGTACCCGAGATGACGCCGTGCACCGCGAAGATCAGGTTCACCGCCACCCTGCCGTGCCGCGCCCCGGCGAGCGGACGCACAGGCGGGAGCGCGACCGCCGGCTGCGCGCCCAGATCGCCCCCGACGCTCAAGATCCACCCCCGCTGCGTGGCTACGGAAACTCGACGCGGCCACAGTAACAGTTAGGTTCCCTAAAATATAGCCGCCGACAGCCGGTACACACCATCGAAGCGCTTCGATGCTTGAACACCCACGCGAACTGGCGTTGCTCAACGGCAGCGGCATCGAGGTCATGATCCGGACCGGCACGAGCGGCACGAGCGGCAAGGGCGGCAAGGGCGGCAAGGGCGGAAAGCCGGTCTACTCATTCGAGCGCACCGGCAACGAGACCTCAGGCTCGATGAACATCCTCGGCCTGATGAAGTGGGAACGGCACGCGGGAGGACGTCACCGTCACCCGTCTACACGGCGTCCGCGGGCTGACACGACGTCAGCACCGCTGTAGCCGGCTCCTCGTCCGGGCGCGCCGCCGCCGGGTCGGCCGCGTAATCAAGCGCCCGGGCCTCCGGGAACACCCACCTGTGCATCGCCCAGAACCGGAACACGGTACCGAGTCCCTGCCCGACGATGAACTGCGCGACGTTCGCGGCGAGCAGCGAGGTGTAACCGAGGACGTACTCGTTGAAAGCCACGCACGCCGCCGTGATCAGCATGCCGACGCCCGAGACCAGCAGGTACAGGACGACCTCCGCGGCGGACTGGCGGCGGTCGCGGCGCCGGAACACCCAGAACCGGTTGCCGAGATACCCGACCACCGTGCCGAGCGTCGTGCCCGCGACCGACCCGTACACCTTCGGCGCGTGGAAGACACCGATCACGAGGTTGAACGTCGCGATGTCGCAGGTGACTCCGACGACGCCGACCATGCTGAAACCGACCATCTCCCGCCACAACCGACGGACGATGCCGACCGCCCAACGCCGCATGTGCTTCGTCCCCCAACTCAAGTCGTACGGGGCCCTCTGTCACCGCGCCCGCCGCGGTTACCCCACACTCGCATCCATATACGCGTCCAGTGTGGCGTACAGCAGGTTTCCAGGCGTCATTCTGAGGTATGAAGGTGCATCGGCCGGCCGCGCCGGACGGCAGCGCAAGGTGACCT
Source organism: Actinocrinis puniceicyclus (assembly GCF_018283645.1). Lineage (GTDB taxonomy): Bacteria > Actinomycetota > Actinomycetes > Streptomycetales > Catenulisporaceae > Actinocrinis > Actinocrinis puniceicyclus. Next base: position 42,045 of record NZ_JAGSXH010000033.1, read on the forward strand.
GGACAAGGTGACCTGACGCGCAGTCAGCTTGCGCCGCCGCGTGCTCGCGGTCACTCCGCCTCGGTCTCGCCCGGCTCCTTCGGCTTCGCATCGATCCCGGCCTCCTTGCGCTGCGCCGGCGTGATCGGCGTCGGCGCGCCGGTCAGCGGGTCGCCGCCGGAGGCGGTCTTCGGGAAGGCGATCACGTCGCGGATGGTGTCCGCGCCGGTCAGCAGCGCGACCAGACGGTCGAGGCCGAGCGCGATACCGCCGTGCGGCGGCGGCCCGTAGTTGAACGCCTCCAGCAGGAAGCCGAACTTCGAGCGCGCCTCCTCGTCGGACAGCCCGATCGCGGCGAAGGCCCGCTCCTGCACGTCCTTGCGGTGGATACGGATCGACCCGCCGCCGATCTCGGAGCCGTTGAGCACAAGGTCGTAGGCGTTGGACAGCGCGGTCGCAGGGTCCTTGTCGAAGGTCTCCAGGCTCTGCGGGGTCGGCGCGGTGAACGGGTGGTGCACCGCGGTCCAGCCGACGTGCTCCCCCTGTTCGTCCTCGACCGGCTCGAACATCGGGAAGTCCACGACCCACAGGAACTTCCATGCCGCGGCGCCCTGCACGTCAGGGTCGATCAGCGAGCAGCGCCGGGCGATCTCCAGCCGGGCGGCGCCGAGCAGTTCCAGCGAGGCGGTGCGCTTGCCGGCCGCGAAGAAGACCGCGTCGCCGTCTGACGCGCCGACAGCCGCCTTGAGCCCGGCCAGGTGCGTCTCGGAGAGGTTCTTGGCCACCGGGCCCCGCGGCTCGCCGGTCTCGGCGTCGAAGAGCACGTAAGCAAGGCCGCGCGCGCCACGCGACTTGGCCCAGTCCTGCCAGCCGTCGAGCTCCTTACGCGTCTGCGACGCGCCACCCGGCATGACCACCGCGCCGACGTAAGGAGCCTGGAACACCCGGAACCCGGTGCCCGTGAAGTACTCGGTCAGCTCGACGAGTTCCTGGCTGAAACGCAGGTCCGGCTTGTCCGAGCCGAAACGCGCCATCGCCTCGGCGTAGGTCAGCCGCGGCAGCGGGGTCGGGATCTCAGCGCCCAGGACCTCGCGCCACACCCGCCGCACGACCGCCTCGCCGACCGCGATCACGTCCTCCTGGTCGGCGAACGACATCTCGATGTCGAGCTGGGTGAACTCCGGCTGCCGGTCGGCGCGGAAGTCCTCGTCCCGGAAGCAGCGCGCGATCTGGTAATAACGCTCCATCCCGGCGACCATCAGCAACTGCTTGAACAGCTGAGGCGACTGCGGCAGCGCGTACCAGGAGCCCGGCTGCAAACGCACCGGGACAAGGAAGTCGCGCGCGCCCTCCGGCGTCGAGCGGGTCAGGTACGGCGTCTCGATGTCCAGGAAACCGAGCTGGTCCATCACGTCCCGGATGACCTTGGTGGCCTTGGACCGGATACGGATGTTCGACGCCATGTCGTCACGGCGCAGATCCAGGTACCGGTACTTGAGCCGCACTTCCTCGTTGATGTTCGCGCTCTTGCGCTCGTCGGTCGGGAAAGGCAGCGGCGCGGACGGCGAGAGCACCTCGACCGTGTCGACGACGACCTCGATCTCGCCGGTCGGCAGGTCCGCGTTCGCGTTGCCCTCCGGGCGTTCGCGCACCACTCCGGTGGCCGTCACGCAGTACTCGTTGCGCAGGTCGTGGACGGCTTCGGACGGTGCCGATTCCGCGGCGTCCGCCGCCTGGCGCACCACGACCTGCACCACCCCCGAGCCGTCGCGCAGGTCGAGGAAGGTGACGCCGCCGTGATCACGCCGCCGGGCCACCCACCCGGCCAGGGTGACGGTGCTTCCGGCGTCGGAGGCCCGCAGGCTCCCCGCCTCTCGCGTGCGGATCACGACAACTTCTCCTTGATCGTCGAAACGAGCCGGTCGATCGGAACGGGGACCTGCTCCCCGCTCTCCAAATCCTTGAGTTGCACCACGTCGGCGGACAGATCCCGCTCACCCGCCACGACCGCGTACCGCGCGCCGGAGCGGTCAGCGGCCTTCATCGCTCCCTTGAGGCCCTTGCCGCCGAACGCGAAATCGGCGCTGACGCCGGCTCGGCGCAGCTTCTGCACCAGGCCGAAGAGCAGGTGCCGGGCGGCCTCGCCCAGCGGCACCGCGAACACGTCGACGCCGCGCCCGGAGCCCGGGACGGCGACGCCCTCCGCCTCCAGCGCGAGAACCGTGCGGTCCACCCCCAGCGCCCAACCGACCGAGGGCAGCGGCGGGCCGCCGAGCTCCTGCGACAGCCCGTCGTACCGGCCGCCGCCACCGATCGCCGACTGCGCGCCGAGGCCGTCGTGCACGAATTCGAATGTCGTGCGCGTGTAGTAGTCCAGGCCGCGCACCAGCCGCGGATCGTCTTCGAACGCGACGCCGCCGATCGACAGCAGCGACCTGACCTCCTCGTGGTACGCCTTGCAGGCGTCGCACAGGTAATCGGCGATCACCGGCGCGTCCGTCAGCTGCGCGCGCACCTCGGGCCGCTTGTCGTCGAGCACCCGCAGCGGGTTGATGTCGATACGGGCGCGCGTGTCTTCGTCCAAGTCCAGCCCGCGCAGGAACTGCTGCAGGGCCGCGCGGTACACCGGCCTGCACTCGCTGTCGCCGAGCGTGTTGAGAAGCAGCCGGACCTGGCGCAACCCCAGATCGCGGAAAGCCTCGGCCGCCAACATGATGATCTCGACGTCGACCAGCGGGTCCTCGGAGCCCAGCGCCTCGGCGCCGACCTGCGAGAAGTGCCGGTAACGGCCCTTCTGCGGCCGCTCGTACCTGAAATACGAGCCCGAGTAGTACAGCTTCACCGGCAGCGCGCCCTTGTCGAGGTTGTGCTGCAACACGGCGCGTACCACCGACGCGGTGCCCTCCGGGCGCAGCGTGAGTGAGTCCCCGCCGCGCGTGGTGAACGTGTACATCTCCTTGGTCACGATGTCGCTGGACTCGCCGACGCCGCGCTTGAACAGCGCCGTGTCCTCGAACGCCGGGGTCTCGACGTAGCCGTATCCGGCGCGCCGCGCCACCGCGGACATCGCCTCGCGTACCGCGAGGAACGTCGCCGACTTCGGCGGGATCAGGTCGAAAGTGCCCTTGGGGGCCTGGTAGGTGCTCACTGCTGCGTTTACCCGTCTATCCGCTACATGCCGGTTCGCGCGGTACCCGGGTCCCTGAGCCGGGTCAGGAACGGGTTCGACACGCGTTCACGGCCGATGGTCGTCTGTGGTCCGTGGCCGGGCAGCACGATCGTGTCGTCCGGCAGCGGGAGCACGACGCGGGCGAGCGATTCGAGGATCGCCCGCGGATCACCCCCGGGCAGGTCGGTGCGTCCGATGGAGCCGGCGAACAGCAGGTCCCCGCTGAACAACACGTCAGCCTCCTGCTCGGAGCCGTCCGGCGGGCCGCCGGCGCGGGGCACCCGGAAAGTCACCGACCCCCTGGTATGGCCCGGGGCGTGGCCGACGACGAAATCGACGCCGAGCAGGTCCTCCAAACCGAGCCGCTGACCGTCCTTCAGCTCCCGCACCTCGGAGGGCTCCGTGAAAGTTGCGCCGCCGAAGAAGGGCGAACCGGACGGCACGCCGATCGCCGCTCCCGGGTCGGAGAGCATGAAACGGTCCTCGGGGTGGATGAACGCCGGGACGTCGTGCGCGCCACAGACCGGAGCGACCGACCAGACGTGGTCGTAATGCCCGTGCGTGAGGATCACCGCCGCGGGCCTGAGCTTGTGCTCGCGCAACGTGTCATCCAACTGCCGGACCGCATCCTGACCAGGATCGATCACGACGCAGCGCTCATTCGGCCCGGGCGCCACGACGAAGCAGTTGGCGCCGATCGGACCGGCGGGAAAGCCTGCGATGAGCACGTGCGTCCTGTTCTCGGCGTGTCCGGGCGGACTGTCGGGTGACCCGCGTGGTCAGCCAAGACTACCGGCGGCGCGCGTTCGATCGCGAACCGGTTAGCGCAGTGCGTTGCGTCTTCAGGACGTGCCCGTACACTTCACGCGGGCGCGAGCGACGCGGGCCGCGGCGTGGACGGTGCGATCCGAGGCAGTGCGATCCGCCATTGCGATCCGAGGCAGTGCGGACACGAGAGCAAGGAGAAGACGAGAGTGGCGAGCACCAAGGACCGGCAGCGGGCACTGGAGCGGGCACGCTACGAGCGGGTGCAGCAGAAGATCGCCAGGCAGCAGGCGGCGGCGAGGCGCAAGAAGCGGGTCGCCATCGTCACGGCCGTCGCGGTCTTGGTGGTCGGCGGCGGCGCGACCGCCGCGGTCCTGGCGACCTCCTCCAACCCGAAGACGACGCCGCAGGCGCAGAGTTCGGCCTCCGCGCCGGCATCGGCCGCGGCCAGCGCCGCCCCGTCGAGCACGGCGGAGAAGACCGGCTACACCAAGACCGGCACCGCGGCGAAGAACGTGGGCATTCCGGTCTTCGACGCGACCGCCGCGGCCAAGCCGTACACCGCCACGATCCACACCAACCGCGGCGACATCGTCTTCACCGCGTTGAGCGCGAAGGCCCCGTACACGACGTTCTCCTTCCAGTACCTGGCCGGGAAGAACTACTTCGACAACACCAACTGCCACCGGCTGGTGACCTCCGGCATCTACGTGCTGCAGTGCGGTGACCCGACCGGCACCGGGCAGGGCGGCCCCGGATACCAGTTCCAGGACGAGAACCTGGGCTACTTCGGCGCGGCCGGATCCTCCGGGCAGGTCACTTACAAGGCCGGGACAGTGGCCATGGCCAACTCGGGGCCGGGCACCAACGGCAGCCAGTTCTTCCTGGTGTACAAGGACTCGCCGCTCGCGCCGAACTACACGCCGTTCGGCACGATCACCAAGGGCATGGACGTCCTGCAGGCCATCGCCGCTCAGGGCAACGGCCCGACCGACCCGAACACGCAGAACACTCCGCCCAAGGAGAAGGTGACGATCCAGTCCGTGACGATCTCCCAGTCGTAACCCCGCCCAGCCCGACCACCCGACGGTCCCCGGACGATTTCCCACTGCCCGGGGGCCGTCGTTGCTTGTAGAGTGCCCTGCGCCTGTTGTTAAAACGGCGCCACTGTGAAAATGGGCTTTTCGAGCGTGGCCGCGGCGGCCCGATGGGCGCCGCCACGGCCGGGTTCGAAGAGGCTGAAGATGGAACTACGTCGGTTCACCGCAGTACCGTGACGCAAGGGGCGCGTCGCCGCTCGCGATCATGGTCACAGTCGCACGTCCAAGGAGGGCACCGTGTCCGAGGGGCCGGAGCAGCCGGAGCAGACCGCCACCGCCGAACCGCAGCCGCAGGCCCAGGGCGAGGCTCCAGGAGAGGCTGCGGCGTCCAGCGAGTGGGGCCGGGTCGCCGCGGACGGTTCGGTGTTCGTGCACACCGCCGAGGGCGAGCGGCAGATCGGCTCCTGGGCGGCCGGCACTCCGCAGGAGGGCCTGGCCTTCTACCAGCGCAAGTTCGACGGGCTCAAGGCCGAGGTCGAGCTGCTGGAGAAGCGGTTGAGCACCGCGCATCTGGACGCGAAGGACGCCGACGCGAGCATCGCCAAGCTGCGCGAGCAGCTGGTCGAACCGCACGCGATCGGCGATCTTGACGCGCTGCGCAAGCGGCTCGACAAGCTCGGCGAGCTGGCCGAGCAGCGCCGCGCCGCCAAGCGCGAGGCGCGCGCCCGCCAGCAGGCCGAGGCCGCCGTGCACAAGGAGCGGATCGTGGCGGAGGCGGAGAGCCTGGCGCAGTCCGCCGAGTGGAAGACCACCGGAGAGCGGCTGCGCGCGCTGGTGGACGAGTGGAAGCAGGTCCCCCGGCTGGACCGCAAGTCCGACGACGAGTTGTGGTCCCGCTTCAGCACCGCCCGCTCCGCCTTCGCCAAGCGCCGCAAGACCCACTTCGCGCAGCTCGACGCCGAGCGCGAGGAGGTGCGCGCCCGCAAGGAGGCGCTGGTCGAGGAGGCCGAAAGCCTGGCCGAGTCCACCGACTGGGCGAACACCGCGCAGCGCTTCCGCGACCTGATGAAGCAGTGGAAGACCGCGGGCCGGGCTCAGCGCGAGGTGGAGGACAAGCTCTGGGAGCGCTTCAAGCACGCTCAGGACACCTTCTTCGCGGCCCGCAACGCGGATCTCGACCAGCGGGACGCGGGCTTCCGCGAGAACCAGTCCCGCAAGGAGGAACTGCTGGCGGAGGCGCAGAAGCTGCTGCCGGTCACCGACCTGAAGGCGGCCCGCCACGCCCTGCGCGGCATCCAAGCGCGCTGGGAGGAGATCGGGCCGGTGCCGCGCGAGACCAAGCCGCGGCTGGAAGGCGCGCTGCGCGACGTCGAGCGCGCGGTCGCCGACGCCGAGCAGGCGGAGTGGAAGCGCACCAACCCGGAGGCCAAGGCGCGCGCCGAGGCGACGGTGCGGCAGTTGGAGGCCTCCATCGCGAAGTTCGAGAAGGAGTTGGAGCGGGCCCGCGCGGCCGGTCAGCAGCGCAAGATCGACGACGCTGAGGCGGCGCTCGCGGCGCGGCACGAGTGGCTCGCCCAGGCCCAGGCCGCGCTGGACGAGTTCACCCGTTAGGACTAAGAGGACGTTTGGTCTGGTTTTGGGGGCGAATCGGCCGATCGACGACGCTCGCTGCGTTGCCGAAACACCCACAGACAACCCGGTATGAGGGTGTTCCGGCGCCTTGCGAGCGCCGCCGCTTGGCCGATTCGCTGTCTGGTACCCGACTTCTCGGGCAAAACGGACGTCTAACTATCGTGACGGTTGACCCCAAAACCAGACCAAACGCCCTCTAATACCCGCCAGGTTGAATCAATCGATCCGGCCGCCCGAGATAACGCGGGCGGCCGGATCGCGTTCTCACCGAGGAGCTATCCGGCTGCGGGATCCACGGGCAGACCCGCCGTCTCGATCACGATCGGGAACGGCCGTTCGATGTGAACCGGTTTGCCGTAGTGAATCAGCTGGCGCAGCGTGTACTCGCCGTCCTCGGGTTGCGCGTAACGAGTCGCCGAGCGCGTGTAGGGATCGAAGACCACGTATTCGGCGATGCTGGAGCGGGCATATACGCCTACTTTGACTCCGTAGTCGAAGTCACGCGTGGTCGGTGAGATGATTTCGAAGACGCAAGCGATCCAAGCCGGGTCACAGACTGAGATGTTGTTGTCCTCAGCCTCCGCTCTGGGGACCACGGCAATGTCGGGGCAGTACTCGTGCTGTTCGATCTCGAACGGTGTGAGCACGTCAGAGGTATAAAGCATATCGGCCGGCAACTGCTGATCGAGCTGTGACATGAGCCGATGAAGAGTCAGATTGTGCGCTGAACGAAGCGGACTCATGATGATGTTGCCCCCGATGATCTCGGCCTTCTTGAATCGCTCAGGCACATTGATCTCCAGGAGAACCGGAACGGCCTGCTCAAGCATTGCTGTCACTTCAACCTCCTCTGGTTGATCAGCAGGCCGATCATATCGCTGCGTCATGACAACATCACACTCGGTAGACGTCGTATACGCCCTCGATGCCGCGCACAGCCTTCAGCACGTGGCCGAGGTGCTTCGGGTCGCCCATCTCGAAGGTGAAGCGGGACATGGCCACCCGGTCGCGCGAGGTGTTCACGTTCGCCGACAGGATATTGACGTGCTGGTCGGACAGGACCCGCGTGACGTCCGAGAGCAGCCGCGCCCGGTCCAGCGCCTCGACCTGGATGGAGACCAGGAAGACCGAACTGGCCGTCGGCGCCCATTCGACCTCGACCATGCGCTCCGGCTGGTGCATCAGCGCCTCGACGTTGCCGCAGTCCTTGCGGTGCACGGACACCCCGCTGCCGCGCGTCACGAAGCCCACGATCGTGTCCCCGGGAACCGGGGTGCAACAGCGCGAGAGCTTGACCCAGATGTCGTCAGTACCCTTGACCAGCACGCCGGGATCGCCACCGGGTCGGCCGCGGCCGCCGGAACGGCGCCGCTCGCCCTTGTCACCGGGCAGCCCCGGGAGGGTCGACTCGGCCAGATCCTCGGTCGTGCCCTCCTCACCGCCGAGGGTGTGAATCAGCCGCTGCACGACCGACTGCGCCGAGACGTGGTTCTCACCGATCGCCGCGTACAGGGCGGAGATGTCCGCATAGTGCAGGTCCAGCGCGATCGAGCCGAGCGACTCGCTGGAGAGCAGCCGCTGCAACGGCAGGCCCTGCTTGCGCATCGTCTTGGCCAACTGCTCCCGGCCCTGCTCGATGGCCTCCTCGCGGCGCTCCTTGGTGAAATGCGAGCGGATCTTGTTGCGGGCGCGCGGTGAGGCGACGAAGCCGAGCCAGTCCCGGCTCGGCCCGGCCGTGGGCGCCTTCGAGGTGAAGATCTCCACCACGTCGCCGTTGTCCAGCTTGGACTCCAGCGGCACCAGCCGTCCGTTGACCCGCGCGCCGATGCAGTGGTGGCCGACCTCGGTGTGCACCGCGTAGGCGAAGTCCACCGGCGTCGAGCCGGACGGCAGCGGGACCACGTCGCCCTTGGGCGTGAAGACGAAGACCTCGGAGGCGGACAGGTCGAAGCGCAGCGCGTCCAGGAACTCGCCCGGGTCGGCCGTCTCGCGCTGCCAGTCGAGCAGTTGCCGCAGCCAGGCCATGTCGCCGACCTTGCCGGCGGCCGCCGAGGCGTCGCCGCCGCCCCCTGCGCCGCGGACCGCCTCCTCCTTGTACTTCCAGTGCGCCGCGACGCCGTACTCCGCGCGCCGGTGCATCGAGTACGTGCGGATCTGCAGCTCCACCGGCTTGCCCTGCGGCCCGATCACCGTGGTGTGCAAGGACTGGTACATGTTGAACTTCGGCATCGCGATGTAGTCCTTGAACCGGCCGGGAACCGGATTCCACCGCGCGTGGATGCTGCCGAGCGCGGCGTAGCAGTCGCGCACCGACTCGACCAGGACCCGGATGCCGACCAGGTCGTAGATCTCGGTGAAGTCGCGGCCGCGCACGATCATCTTCTGGTAGACCGAGTAGTAGTGCTTCGGCCGCCCGGTGACCGTGGCCTTGATCCGGGCGCCGTGCAGGTCGCTCTGCACCATGTCGATGACCTGCGCCAGGAACTCCTCGCGCTTCGGCGCGCGCTCCGCCACGAGGTGCACGATCTCGTCGTACATCTTCGGGTAGAGGATCGCGAAGGCCAGGTCCTCAAGCTCCCACTTTATGGTGTTCATGCCCAGGCGGTGCGCCAGCGGGGCGTAGATCTCCAGCGTCTCGCGGGACTTCTGCTCCTGCTTGTCCCGGCGCATGTACCGCATGGTGCGCATGTTGTGCAGCCGGTCGGCCAGCTTGATGACCAGGACCCTGATGTCGCGGGCCATCGCCACGACCATCTTGCGGACGGTCTCGGCCTGAGCGGCCTCACCGAGCTTCACCTTGTCCAGCTTGGTGACGCCGTCGACGAGCAGCGCGACCGTCTCGCCGAAGTCGCGGCGCAGCATGTCGAGGGTGTAGTCGGTGTCCTCGACGGTGTCGTGCAGCAGACCGGCGCACAGGGTCGGGATGTCCATGCCGAGTTCGGCCAGGATCGTGGTCACCGCCACCGGGTGCGTGATGTACGGGTCGCCGCTCTTGCGGCGCTGCCCGCGGTGGTACTTCTCCGCGATCTGGTAGGCCCGCTCAAGGGTGCGCAGATCCGCCTTCGGGTCGCTGGCCCGCACGATGCGGAACAGCGGTTCCAGGACCGGGCTGGGACCGCCCGGACGCGGGCCGCCGAGGCGGGCGAGCCTGGCGCGCACCCGGCTCGAAGCGGCCGGAGCGGACGTGCGCGTCCCGGCCGGCTGTGCTGGGACGGGGATCGCCGCGGACGACGCGGGGACCGGCTCGGGGCCATGCGCGGGCTGCGGACCTGCGGACTCGGCGGACGGCGCGGGAACTGTCCCGGTCCGCTGATCCTGCTCGGCTCGTAGCGCCGCCTCCCGCGTGGTCGTCAAACCGCTACCTCCCTGTGACGGCCTAGGTCACCGGATCAACGGGATGCGCCGCCAGATGATTCCAGGCCTCGCCTACATCGTACCGGTGGCAACCGCCGATGAGGACGCCGAATCGATCAAAGGCACGGTTCCGGCGCGATCGCACCGGCCGGCGCCCGCGGGCCTGGCCGCATCACACGGTCAGCAGCGCCGTGACCGGCAGGCTCGGGCTGTCCAGGGCCAGGCGGCCGCGACCGCCGAGGAAACCGAGCTCCATCAGCACAGAGAGGCCCACGGGCTCGGCTCCGCACCGCCTGATCGCCTCAACCGCGGCGGCCGCCGTTCCGCCGGTGGCCAGGACGTCGTCCACGATCAGGACCCTGTCGCCGGGAACGAACGAATCCCGGTGGATCTCCAGCGTGGCCTCACCGTACTCGAGCGCGTAGGAGACCGCGTGCACCGCACCCGGCAGCTTGCCCGCCTTACGCACCGGGATGAAGCCGATCTGCGCCGCCACCGCGACCGGGGCGGCCAGAATGAAGCCGCGCGCCTCAAGGCCGACCACCTTGGTCGCCCCGGACTCGCGGGCCTGCCGGGCGAACTCGCCCGTCATCACGCGGAACGCGGCCGGGTCGGCCAGCAGCGGGGTGATGTCCTTGAAGACGATCCCGGGCTTCGGATAGTCGGGCACGTCCCTGATCCGGGAGCCGAGCAGCTCAGCAATCACGGGGGCAACTCTAGCCTGAGTGCCTGGTCCGCCACTCCGAAGACCGATCCGGGGGGCGCTTGGGTCTCAGCGTGGGTGGGGTCGGCTGGTGGTGCGGAGCCGGGGGCTCCTGTGGTCAAATATGGCCTTCTCCTGGTACGGGTTGTCGCGTCCGGGACAGAGTCCCGAGCGTCATCGAGTGGCAGGAGGCGCTGTGAC
>NZ_JAGSXH010000340.1 GCF_018283645.1 Actinocrinis puniceicyclus
GGCCCCGGCCCCCTAAGAACCGTGCGTGCCACTTGTAGCGGCACACGGCTCAAGCAAGCCCTGTAGGCTCACAGGCCCTCTGCGCTATCGGACTGCCTCGTGCTCTCTTGCGCAGTCGGCAGTGTTCGTGGACGAGGCGTTGTTCCTTCTCGCCCGTGCCGCCGTCCGTAACCGCGATCGCGTTCACCGTGATCGCTTTGCGGAGCGCCTTGGCCCACTGCTCCCATTCCTCGGGAGAGTGCGGTGGGTGCTCGGCGTACAGCAGCAGGCCGTTGCAGACCGGGCAGCGGCCCTGCTGTTTGCGCAGCAGGTGCAGCCGTTTGCTCCCGATCGGCGGCGCGTCGCCGTTCTTGCGGCGGCGCTTGGCCCAGTACTCGGCCATCGCGGGGTCGTCGGGTGACGCCCTGCCCTTGACCAGGTCATGCCGGACGATCTTCGTCCAGGCGAACTGGAGGAGGTAGGCGCCCGATTCCCGGTCGCCGAACACCCACCGAGTCCGCCTGTCGGGGTGGAACCGCCCGAAGTACCGATCGACGATCGTGTGCTTCGAGCGCCGGTTGTGGCGGAAGAGCGCCCACTTGTAGGTCAGGGCCCACAGATAGTGATCCAGACTCTGGAACGTCTCCGTGGACACCACGCCCCGGTAGTAGGCGGCCCATCCCCGCACGATCGGGTTGAGCGTGCGGATGACCGCCGAGGCGTTGGCCCCGCGCAGGGCCGTGATCTCGGCGGACAGCCGCTTGCGGATGCGCTTGACGGCCCCTTTGCTGGGTTTGATCAGCAGTTTCGGCCCGTAGCGGCGGACGTTGAAGCCCAAGAAGTCCAGGCCCTTGTCTTCTCTGAACTAGTTTTCAGTCGATGGCGGCTGGTTCTCGGTGGTGAGTTAGATGGCGGGTGTTGGCAGCGCGGCGGTGCCGGAGCGGCCTGCGATTTGGGCGAATCCGGGCATGCCGAGGTTGGTGGCTGTGGTGCGGGTGGATTTGCCGGTGTCGAGTAGTGCGAGTTTCTGTTTGGCGCCGTTGAGGCTGACTTCGAGTCCTTCGATCTCGCCGATCCAGGCTTCGCGGTGGGCTTCCGCCAGGCGGGCTTGTA
>NZ_JAGSXH010000341.1 GCF_018283645.1 Actinocrinis puniceicyclus
CGGCTGCACCGCGACGCTGTCGGCCGGCACGGTCGGCAACAACTGGTACAACCTCAACGTCTCGGTCAGCGGCTCCAACACCTGGACCGTGACGATGAACATGGTCGCCCCCGCGGTGGTCTACAACACCTGGAACGTCAGCGCCAGCTGGCCCAGCCAGTACGTGATGGTCGCCAAACCCAACGGCAGCGGCAACAACTTCGGTATCACCGTAGCCACCAACGGCCAATGGACATGGCCATCAGTGTCCTGTAGCACCAGCTAGCTCCAGCGGTTCCCGTAACTCCTCATCGGCGTCGAGCGGCCGGCCGGTCCGTGCCCATGGCCGCTCGACGCCGGCGAGCCCGGCCGGCCCGGTACGGGCCCTGCTCTGGAGGAACCCACCCTCATGCGCATCAGACCCCTTACGTCAAGACGCCCGCTGCTGGCCGCTCTGGCCGCCGCGGCGCTGACCGCGGCGATGGCGGGCCTCAGCGCCGTCACCGCCGCCGCCCCCGCGCACGCCGCGACGTGCAACGGGTATGTCGGGCTCAGCTTCGACGACGGGCCGTCCAACAGCCACACCCCGGCGTTGCTCAGCGCGCTCAAGCAGAACGGGTTGCGCGCGACCATGTTCAACGAGGGCCAGTACGCGGCCGCCTACCCCGCCCAGGTCCAGGCCGAGGTCAGCGCGGGGATGTGGATCGGCAACCACAGCTACACCCATCCGCATCTGGTCCAGGAGAGCTACTCGCAGATCGACTCGGAACTCGGCAACACCCAGCAGGCCATCGCGAACGCTGGCGGTGGCACGCCGAAGCTTTTCCGCCCGCCGTACGGCGAGACCAACGCGACGCTGCAGTCGGTGGAGGCCAAGTACGGCCTGACCCAGATCATCTGGGACATCGACTCCCAGGACTGGAACGGCGCGAGCACCGCCGCGATCGTGCAGGCCAACTCCCAGCTGAGCAACGGGCAGATCATCCTCATGCACGAGTGGCCGGCGAACACGCTCGCCGCGATTCCGCAGATAGCGCAAGTGCTCGCGAACAAGGGCCTGTGCGCCGGGATGATCTCCCCGCAGACCGGTCGGGCC
>NZ_JAGSXH010000342.1 GCF_018283645.1 Actinocrinis puniceicyclus
GCCGAACCAGCCCACGCACCGCGGCCGAACGCAGGAACGGCCATACCCAGAAAGTCCACTACACGATCACGATCGCCGAGTCGAATCTACCCAAAGCGGACTGACCGGCCTTAACTTTAGGGCAGTGCCAGAAGCGCCCGGTCAATAGAGGCATCGATAGCAGGCCAGCGTTCCGCCGTGGTGATGAACCACTCGATGAAGTCGCCCATGCCGCTGGGCTCTCCGTCAGCAGCGCCCGTCACAGGATCCACTGAGCCGAGGCGTAGGCGCACCCACCCCTCGTGCGCCTGTTTCATCGCTACCAGCCGCCCGACCGTCCACGTCCCGGGCTGTGAATCGATGAGCTGATGATGGTAGTTGCAGAGCAGAATCAAGTTCTCGTACTGGTTGCGCTCCTTGGAGGCGAGCTGGGATGATCCGCGCGGGCCGTTGGGACTGTCGGCCACGATGTGGGCAATCTCCCCCAATGCGGCTACAGGATCGCTGTCGGTCTCCTGCGCTGTAAGCGCCCTGTTGCACCGTGGAAAGGCGCACATGTCGCCGGAGCGCTGGAACAGCTTTCGCTGCTCAGTAAGAGAAACAGCCATCAAATCCCCTGGAAACATCCAACTCGCACAGGCTATCGAGAGCTCTATCTTCCACCCTCCCGCCCGAAGCAGCAGGCGTGGTAAGAAGGTCGTCAATCCCGTGCTCTTGTGTAAGACGAAGCTGCTCGTCCGGCCCGACGATCCCGACGAACCGCGTGAGCAAGGTACCGCTTGCGATGTCGGCATGGCGGCTCGGCGCTCCTGGTGCGAGACACGGGTGCGCGGCCTCTGCATCTAGAAGTCGGCAGAGCCCGCTTCGATCCGCCCTGCGGAGAGGCCCGGACGGGCCGGCCGCGTTGCCCGGCTAACCCTGGCTATTCGTGACGTAGTTCGTAATGCAGCCCGCTGAGATGCGAAAGGTGCGCCCGGCCTGCAAGGATGTGATTGCCTAGATCATGTCCATACAGGGAACGGGTGCACCTTTCTGGTGTCCA
>NZ_JAGSXH010000343.1 GCF_018283645.1 Actinocrinis puniceicyclus
CCGGTGGACAAGGCCGCAGTCCGCGCGATGATCCGCAACGGCACCGGCGTCGCCGGCCGGGCCGCAGTGATCAAGAATGCGCTGCAGGGCGCCGGATTCACCGGATCACTGCTCGCCGTGGGCAACGCCCCGCCCACCACGGCCACCGCGCTCTACTACCCCTCCACCCGCGCGGACTCGGCCGCCGCGGTGGCCGCGGCGCTGGGCATCCCCTCCACCGCGATGCACCGGTCCGACAGCTACTCCGAGGTGACCGTGGTCATCGGTGCGGACTGGACCAGCGCAACCACCTACCGCGGTTCGAACCGGACCACGGCGGGCGCAGGCAGCTCCGGCGCGCCGACGTCTGCCGCGCCGTCCACCGCAGTGGCCTCCTCGCCGCCGAGCAGTTCGCTCCTGATCCACGGCGACAACGCGAAAGCGTGCATGTACGTGCCCTCCCCCGAGTGGTGACGACACGCGCCGCGCTCCCGCTCGCCTCGGCGCATCGCGCACACACACCGCAGTGGTACTGCTAGCTGATCCGCACCACTGGCCCGCCCGCGGCGCAGACAGACTCCTGATGACCAGGTACCCGTCCGTCCTGCCCTCCGCTGTCCATCTACACTCTTGTAGAAGTTCGGCACTCGACCCGTGGGCGCAGCCCGTGAACGGCAACGACCGCGAGCCCCCCGGCCGACCTGCTCACCGCGCTCGGCGGATTCTCGGCAGGCTGCCGGTCACCGAGACGGTCAAGGCCACCCGCGCCGCCGCCGAGGCCACCGGCGCCGTGTTGCGCCAAGGCCAAGTGCTGCTCGACCTGTATGCCGAAAACGCCCGCCTGCGCGAGGCCCCGGCCGCGGCCGACGCCCGCGAGCGCGCCGAACACCACCGCGCGCAGATCGCCGAAGCCCGGGCTGAACGGCTACGCCAGGCCGTGCGCCTGCTCACCGAGCCCTGCCCGGCGAGCGAGAACCCGTCCTAAATCAGCCCTCTGTCGGGTTGGTCACCATGAGAACCCGCACATCCCGGTC
>NZ_JAGSXH010000344.1 GCF_018283645.1 Actinocrinis puniceicyclus
CTCCACCGCGGACACCACCCGACGGCGAAGATCCTCTTGCGCCTGCGGCGGAATGCGCCGGGCGTCCACGTTCTCAAGTCTCACAGCTCAACCAACGACCAAGCCAGCGAAGAGACACGGCTCAATAAGAGAATCCCGGAGGTCCCCAACATCGCGTAGGTCATACGCATTTGCTCACGCGGTGACATGCGCCCCCGGATACCCTCCCGCGACTGCCAGCGTATCACGACACTGAGCCGAACCCTGATCAAGCAGTAGGACGGACCACTGCTGCCCGCCGCTGAGCAGGGCAGCCCGGCTCAGCTCTCGGCGGCTGATGTGTCCTCGGCGTCCGTGTGCGGCGGCGTCGGGGTTCGTCGACGCGATCCAGTAACCGCCTCGGACGTTGCGCTTCCGCAGTACGCGCCTGCGTCCGGCAGGCCGTCCAGGAACACCTCGCCAGCTGGCTCAAGGAGCACCCTCAACAGGCTGCAGCCACCATCGGCAGGATCACGCGAGAGGCTCACCGCGCTTGACCTGCACCGAACCGCCCTGGCTGCTTTCGCGATGGCGGCCGAGCCCGAGGGCGAACTCGTCGCCGCAGCCGAGCACGCTCAGCTACGAAGAGGCCGGACGCCTGCGACTCGGGTCTCGGCACGGGCGGACCGTGGCTGGGCGCTCACCTGGCGCCCGACGCCGTCCACTACCTGGTTCCTGATCCGGCGAGCTACTACTGGCCGGGCAACCCAAGCGCCCGAGGCGGCGCCATCCGCTGGTGGCAGTGCACCGCGCTGCTGCGGATGTGCAACCGCGAACAGGTCTCCGGCATGCTCGCCGTGTTTCCGGACACCTTCGCCGCGCTTCCCTCAAGCCTCGCCCGACGGGACCAGGTTCGGCTCGTCTGTTGCCCGACGTTGAAGATGAGGATGTCGGCGGCATCGATGCTGGGGCCGCATGGTGACGGAAACGCCCTGCCCGGGGTCAGCCGGGCAGGGCGTTGGTGCTCACGGTGTCGGTGGGATCGTCAGT
>NZ_JAGSXH010000345.1 GCF_018283645.1 Actinocrinis puniceicyclus
CGGGTGGTGGGACGGGCCGTCGCGTGTCGCTGCGGGCTGCGCCGGTTTCCACGGGGCCGGGTAGGGCTCGGTGTCCTTTCCGTGCTCGTCGGGGCGGGTTTCGGCTGGTCAGCCGGGTGCCGGTAGCGAGGTCAGGCGCTGCCAGCAGGCCAGGAACGCTTCGCGCCAGGGCCAGTCGGCAGGGATGTGTAGCCATCGGCGGCGTGCGTGGGTGGTCAGTCTCGCGGGGATGTGCCACAGGCGGTAGCGCAGCGTGGCGGGCTCGGCGCGTACGAGCTGCTCGTCGTCGTGTAGGCCCAGCAGCCGGGTCCAGGCGTCCAGGTCGGCGGCGAGGTTGGCGGCCAGCACCCAGCCGAGGTTCACCGACCAGGCTTTGGAGGGCAGGTTGCGCAGGCCCATCGCCTTCTCGGTGCGTACCCGGTCTTCGACCACCGCGTGGGCGCGGTGCAGCACGTCGAGGAACTGCGGGTGCTGCGATCCTGCGACGGCGCGCATCCGGGTGATGTTGGTGGCGGTGATCTGGTAGCGCCAGCCGGTGCGCCGCTCCAGCTCGGTGAGCTTGCTCAGGTGCCGTTTGGAGGGGCGGGCGCGGCGCGCGATCAGCCGGATGCCCGCCGGCCAGCCGCCGACGCGCGTGTTCAGGCCGGTCAGTTCCGCGACGTGGCACGTCTCCTGTACGGCGCCGTCCTGGTCCACGGCGTGCTCCCAGGCGCCCTCGGGCAGCGCGGCGATCGCGGCCTCATCCGCCTCGGTGATCTTCCAGCCGACCGTGTAGCGCACGGTGCGGCGGGTGGTGTTCAGTGCCTCGATGCGCTCCAGCAGAGCGTGACTGGCTCCCGCCCCGTCGACCCGGATGAGGATCTTGGCCCGGTAGGCGGACGGGATCTGCGCGATGCACGCGGCCAGCACCTGCAGGTGGTCGGCCACCGTGTTACTGCCCGCGCTGCCGGGGCGCAGCAGCATCGCCAGGCATTCCTGGGTGTTGGCGCACCACCCGGCCAGCGGA
>NZ_JAGSXH010000346.1 GCF_018283645.1 Actinocrinis puniceicyclus
GTGGTGGGGGTCCAGTCGATGGTGGGGTCGATGTACAGCGGGTAGACGGTGTGCAGTCCTGTGAGCAGCGCCGGGTCGGGGATCAGGGTGAGCGCCGTGGCGGTGGCCTTGGTGGTGACCGGGGCGAGGCGGGCGGCGATGCCGGCGTGCCCGGCGGTCGACGGATCGGGGGACAGTTGCAGGTGTGCTCGCGCGGCCTTGGGGTTGACCGCGGCGAGGGTCGTGTTCGAGTCCCACATCAGGGGGCTGGCGGACTGCAGGATCGGGCCGCGCGGCCCGCTGGAGAGGGTGATGCCGTCTTTCGCCCGGCTGCGGGTGATCTGGCCGCCGGCGATACGTGTCGGGAGGTTCAGTGTCTTTAGTTGCGGGTTGCGCGCCGCGGCGGCGGTCTTGACGATCAGGACGGTGGAGAACCCGCCGGTGTCCGTGGCCTGCACCTGCAGGTCGACGCCGGGCAGCACGTCCGGATAGGTCGCGCTCGATCCCGACACGCGCGGGGCCGCAAGGCGTCCGGGCCAGGAGAGCGTGTAGGACACACCGCCGGAGGTCGTGGTCGCGAGCGCGGCGGTGCCGCCGCCGGAGAAGCGCACGGTGCCGTACGCGGTGGCGTTCGGGGAGAGCGAGCCGTCCGGGTTGCGGTGCAGGTGGGTGTCGATCGGCACCCAGGTCCCGCTGTGCAGGGCGCGCACCGGGGTGACGTTGGTGTCCGCGGTGAACTGTCCGTCGGGTTGGGCGGTGACCTGGGTGACCTCGTCGGTCAGTGCGGTGACCGGCACGGGCTTGCCGCTGGCCTTGGCTTGCGTGGCGGCGGCGGTCATGGCGGCCTGCTGCGCCGCTGTTGTGACGGATGCGGGTGGGATCTTGATCAGGGGGTTGTTGCCGCTCGTGGTGGAGGATGCTGAGGGGTCCGGTGCCGGGCTTCCCGAGGCGTTGGGGGCGGTGGGGGACGCGACGCTCGAGCCGGTGTCCCGG
>NZ_JAGSXH010000347.1 GCF_018283645.1 Actinocrinis puniceicyclus
GAACTCACACCTGCAGAACTGGAAAATCCTAACCACCCGCTTCCGGCCACCCCTGGAGAAGTTCCCCGCCACACTCCGCGCCATCGTCGGCCTGTACTACCTGAAGTGGGCTTTTGAATAACCCTCCAGATACGGCACACGCGCGGCGAAAGCGACCGAACGCGAGAGGACGAACAGAAGCACCTGACTCGCCACGCGACCGGGCAGTATGTACCAGAAGAACAACAGGCTGACCCAGGCATGGCCTTTGAGATGATGCCCGAGTTCGTGTGCCAGCACAGCCTCGGTCTGGCCGGGATCCATCCGCATCAAGGCCCGGCGCGTGACGGCCACGATATGACCGCCTGACGCAAAGGCGTTCGCCTGGTTGCTCTCTTCGATCCAGAAGGTGAACCGGTCCGGCCTCACCCCGGCCTCGCGGCAGACCCGCTCCCAGGCCGCCGCGAGGAGATATTGCTCGTAGGTGTCGGGTCGTCGCAGCCGCATATACCGTGCCGCGACCAGCTCCTCCACTGAGCGGACGAACACGAGCAATCCAGACAGGAGCCATCCCAGCAGGACTTCGATGGCGAATCTGGTGCCGCCGAGGGCTGCAAGTTCCCAGACGACTGCGGCCGATATGAGCAGGCCGGGCAACTGTATTGCGATCAACACGAGCGCTGGAGCGCCGATATTCCTGGACCCGAGAGAGCCCCATGGCATGATCCTTGGCGTACTCCCGTCCATCGTAATGGCGGAATATCCTGATGGTTTTGAAGCCATATCGGTGCGTGCGTCATCCGGCAGCATCATTGCCTCGGGTCGCGAGCAGGGTCAATGACAAAGTGATCTTGCGGCTGGGTTCGTGGTGGTTTAGCCGTGCGTCGGCACGGTCTGCGTGGCCTGACATGCCGGATTTGCGGGCGGGCACGGCATCTGAGGATCATTCAGGTGTC
>NZ_JAGSXH010000348.1 GCF_018283645.1 Actinocrinis puniceicyclus
ACCGAACCAGCCCCCGCACCAACGCCGAACGCCGCAACGGGCACACCCAGAAAGCCCGCTACACCATCACCATCGCCGAGTCGAATCTCCCCAAAGCGGACTGACCGGCCCTAACTTTAGGGCAGTGGGCCAGGAGCGGGAGGGGCCGGTCTCCCACAGGTTCTTGACCCCGAGCCGGTCGCGGATCAGGTGCTGGCGGAATGTCAGGAGGTTGTGCAGGTGGGAAAGGATCTCGTGGGCCTTCTCCGGGTCGTCCTTGGTGAAGGCGAAGCAGCGCGGTGCATGGCTGTCCCAGTCGGGTCCGCCCTTGCCGTCGATCACGGCGAACTGCACGAGCGGTGAGGGGGCGAGGGCGGCGAAGCGGTTGTCCAGCAGGTTGGTCTTGCCGTATCCAGCCAGGCCGGCGACCACGATCCCGGACACGTCGCTGGTTTTGACAGTGGCGTCGGTGCCGTCCTGGTCGGTGCCGACCAGCCACGAGATGACGGCCTGATCCGCGCCGCTGTCCGTGCTGGCAGTGGTATCGGTTGCGGTGGTCAGCGGGTCCCAGATCAGGGCACGGATGGTCAGGGTGCCGGCCCGGTTCTGTTCGACGCGGACGATCGGGACGCGCCAGGCATCGGCGAGGTGGTCGGCGGCCTTTTCGAGTTCGGCCAGGCCCACGCCCTCGATGGTGCGCAGTTCGATGCGTACGCCCCACCGTTCGCGCTTGACGCGGATTGAGGGGATCAGGACTCTGCGGGATGAGGTCGAGCCGGGGGAGGCGAGGAAGGGTCGTACGGTTTCCTCGACCGTCAGGCCGAGGCGGCGGGCGGTGCGCGGCCAGGTCCGCTTGATCCGGCGGCGGGTCTGCCACACGGCGTGGCGCTCCGGGCCGAGCACCAGCCGCAGGGCGAGGAGATAGGCGATGCGGAGGCAGGCGAGCGCGAAGAGCG
>NZ_JAGSXH010000349.1 GCF_018283645.1 Actinocrinis puniceicyclus
GAGGATTATTCAAAAGCCTCATTCGTGTAGTCGCAGGTGGGCGGCATAATTCACAGGCTGTGACTTACGCGGAAACCCTGGACAGCACGACGGCCCCTGCCCTTGAATCGAGTCTTCTCACAGAACTTGATCAAGGAGGGGCCGTGCGCCTCGATGCTCTCACAGGCCTGACCCACGGGCAACGCGCCGAACTGCGCCGCCGGATCGTCGAGCACCTGGGCACGGCCTTGATCGCCCGTCCCGGCGGGCGACCCAGCGCACTGTGCCTGGAAGGATCGATTGACCTGGTCTGCGTGCTGCTGCGCACCAACCTGACCCAGGACCAGGCCGCCGCGCTGTTCGAGGTCTCCCAGGCCACCGCCTCGCGCCGCTGGGACCTGCTGCGCGACACGATCGCCCTGGCGTTGGCCGCGCTGGTGCCCACGGTGCGCGAGATCGTCGGGCGCGGCGGATCGGTGCTGGTCGACGGGTTCCTCGCCCCGACCTGGGACTGGAAGCACGCCCGCGGGATGTACTCGGACAAGCACCAGGAATCGGGGTTCAACATCCAGGTCGCCGCCTCGATCGCCGGGGACCTCGCGGCGGTGGGCGATCCGATCCCCGGCGCGCGGCACGACGCGTACGCCTACGCCGCCTCGGGCCTGGCCGCCAGGCTCGCCGGCCACGACACCCTCGGCGACAAGGGATACCAGGGCCACGCCACCATCCACCCGATCCGCAAGCCGCCCAAGGCCGAGCTAACCGCGCACGACCAGCGCTTCAACGCCTCCGTCTCCTCGATCCGCGCCGCCGTCGAACGCACGAACTCACACCTGCAGAACTGGAAAATCCTAACCACCCGCTTCCGGCCACCCCTGGAGAAGTTCCCCGCCACACTCCGCGCCATCGTCGGCCTGTACTACCTGAAGTGGGCTTTTGAATAACCCTCC
>NZ_JAGSXH010000034.1 GCF_018283645.1 Actinocrinis puniceicyclus
GGGCAGCGGCGGCGAGGAGCCGCGGGGGCTGTGGCGCCGCTGGGCCGGTTCGGTCGAGCGGCGGCCGCGGATGACGAGCCTGCTGGCGCTGGGGGTGATGGTCGCGCTGGCGGTGCCGGTGCTCACGCTCCGGCTCGGCGCCTCCGATTCGGGCAACGATCCCTCGGGCACGACCACGCGCAAGGCTTACGACCTGATGGCGCAGGGCTTCGGGCCGGGAGTGAACGGACCTCTGGAGCTCGTGGCCGAGATGCCCGCCGGCCCGGGCCCGGGCTCCGGCTCGGGCGTCCGCGCCGCCGCGGCCCGGGACGCGGCCGCGCTCAGCGCACTGGCGGGCGCGGTCGGGCGCACGCCGGGCGTGGCCGCGGTGCACGCCGGGCCGCGGTCCGCGGACGGCCGCGTCGCGGTGTTCGAGGTGGTGCCGACCGGTTCTCCGGAGTCCAGCGCGACCGCGAAGCTGATCACGACGCTGCGCGGGCAGGTGGTCCCGGAGGCGCTGGCGGGCACCGGCGTGCACGTCTACGTCGGCGGGCTGACCGCCGTGTACGCCGACTTCGCCTCGGTGCTCGGCGGCAAACTGCCGCTGTTCGTCGGGCTGATCGCGGCGCTCGGCTTCCTGCTGCTGGTGATCGCGTTCCGCTGCCTGGTGGTGCCGCTGACCGCGGCGGTGATGAACCTGCTGGCGGCGGCCGCCTCCTTCGGCGTGGTCACCGCGTTCTTCGAGTGGGGCTGGGGCTCGGACAAGCTCGGCATGGGCGGGGCGGGGCCGGTGGAGGCGTTCCTGCCGGTGATGCTCGTGGCGATCCTGTTCGGCCTGTCGATGGACTACCAGGTCTTCCTGGTCTCGCGGATGCACGAGGAGTGGGTGCGCCACCGGGACAACGCGCGCGCGGTGAAGATCGGGCAGGTGGAGACCTCGCGGGTGATCACCGCCGCGGCCACCATCATGATCTCGGTGTTCTGCGCGTTCGCGTTCGGCAGCCAGCGGGTGATCGGCGAGTTCGGCATCGGCCTGGCCAGCGCGGTCGCGATCGACGCGTTCGTGCTGCGCACGGTGCTGGTGCCGGCGGCGATGCACCTGTTCGGCCGGGCCAACTGGTGGCTGCCGGCCTGGCTGGACCGGATCCTGCCGCACCTGCACGTCGAGTCCTGTGACCCGGATCACACCACGATCCCGGGGCAGCGGCGCCCCGCGCGCGTTGGAGCAATCGCCAGCGCGCCGGCGCCGGCGGCCGGCTACGAGTGAACCGCGCGGCAAGCCGCGCACGACGCCCGCTCGTAGGCCGGCGGCGTCGCGGGCGGCGCGGTTGGAGGAACCGCCGAATTCTCGACGCGGCGTGTCCACACGGACACCCGTGGTGTTCGCGGCCCGCGCGGCGCGTCAGGAAGATTTAGCGCGCGGTGTGGTTCGCCGATCTGCGGTATCGGGCATCATCTTGCCCTCCACCAGCATCATCGGCGCCGATCCGGCCGCGCGGGCGGCAGGGCGCGCGCGGGCGCCGCGGCGCAGGGTGGGGTGACCGGCCCGACCCCCTCGCGATCGGAGCACCGCCGCATGGCCTTCCTCGGTACCGAGGGCCAGGTCGAGCTCGCCGACCTGGGCGAACTCGCCGACGGCCCGTACGCCAACCCCGAACTGCTGCCCGTCCCGGTGGCGCAGCGCACCTGGTCGCTCTACAACTACGCGGCCCTGTGGATCGGCATGTCGCACAACCTGGTGACCT
The DNA here is from genome assembly GCF_018283645.1 of Actinocrinis puniceicyclus. Classification (GTDB taxonomy): domain Bacteria; phylum Actinomycetota; class Actinomycetes; order Streptomycetales; family Catenulisporaceae; genus Actinocrinis; species Actinocrinis puniceicyclus. Next base: position 1,725 of record NZ_JAGSXH010000034.1, read on the forward strand.
ACACGCTGGCCGCCAGTCTCATCGCCGCCGGGATGAACCCGGTGCAGGCGCTGCTCACCATCGCCCTGGGCAACCTGATCGTGCTGGTGCCGATGCTGCTCAACAGCCACGCCGGGACCAAGTACGGCATCCCGTTCCCGGTGTTCGCCCGCGCCTTCTACGGCATCCGCGGGGCGAACCTCGCGGCGCTGCTGCGCGCGCTCGTGGCGTGCGGCTGGTTCGGCATCCAGACCTGGATCGGCGGCGAGGGCATCAGCGTGGTGGCCGGAAAGCTTTTCGGCGCCTGGTGGACGAACGCCTCCCCGCTGCTCGGCCACCCGTGGACGCTGTGGCCGGCCTTCGCCCTGTTCTGGGTGATCCAGATGGCGATCATCTGGCGCGGCATGGACACGCTGCGCCGCTTCGAGAACTGGGCCGCGCCGTTCGTGCTCGTGGTCTTCCTCGCGGTACTCGGCTGGGTGATCTACCGGGCGCACGGGGTGGGCGACCTGCTCTCGCAGCCGGCCGCACTGGGCTGGGGCGGGCGGTTCTGGCCGGTGTTCTGGCCCTCGCTGATGGCGATGATCGCGTTCTGGGCGACGCTGTCGCTGAACATGCCCGACTTCACCCGCTTCTCCCGCTCGCAGCGCGGCCAGGCCTGGGGCCAGGTGCTGGGCCTGCCGACGACGATGACCTTCTTCTCGCTGATCGCGGTGATGATCTCCTCCGGCACCGCGATCATCTACGGCAAGGCGATCTGGGATCCCACGGCGCTGGCGGCGAAGTTCTCCAACCCGTTCGTGGTGACGCTCGGGCTGGTCACCCTGCTGGTGGCGACCGTCTCGGTGAACGTGGCGGCGAACGTGGTCAGCCCGTCGTACGACTTCTCCAATCTGGCGCCGCGGGTGATCTCGCGGCGGGTCGGCGGCCTGATCGCCGGGGTGGTCGGCGTGGCGCTGATGCCGTGGAAGCTGGTGAGCGACCCGCACGTGTACGTCTTCGCCTGGCTGGACTTCTACGGCGGCGTGCTCGGCGCGGTGGCCGGGGTACTGGTCGCAGGGTACTGGTTCGTGCGGCGCACCCGGCTGGACCCGGCGGACCTGTACCGGCGCGGTGGGAGGTACTGGTTCACTGCCGGCTGGAGCCTGCCCGCGGTGGCCGCGACGCTGCTCGGCGCGGTGCTGGCCGTCGGCGGGGCGAACACCGCGCCGGGCACCGCGGGACCGTTCCCGGCGAACGGGCTGATCCCGTTGCTCAAGCCGTTGTACTCGTACAGCTGGGCGGTGGGCTTCGGCGCCGGCCTGGTGATCTATCTGCTGCTGGCCGCGCCGCGGCGGGCGGGGGTGGCCGCGCGGCCCGCGGTGGCGCCGCAGCAATGAGCGGCATTCCATGGAGTCGGAACCCGGTGTTCGGAAGGACGTGGTGAGGGTGTCGCAGATCGTGCGGGCGGCGCTGGTCCAGCAGAAGTGGACCGGCGAGAAGAAGACCATGATCGAGAACGCGGTGGCGCACGTGCAGGCGGCCGCCGCCCGGGGCGCGCAGGTCGTCTGCCTTCAGGAGCTGTTCTACGGGCCGTACTTCTGCCAGGTGCAGGAGCCCGAGTACTTCTCCTACACCGAGGCGATCCCGGACGGGCCGACGACCCGGCTGATGCGGGAGGTCGCGCGGGACAACGGCGTGGTGCTGATCGTGCCGATGTACGAGCAGGAACAGCCCGGCGTCTACTACAACACCGCGGCCGTCATCGACGCGGACGGCGCCTTCCTGGGCAAGCACCGCAAGAACCACATCCCGCAGGTGCGCGGGTTCTGGGAGAAGTTCTACTTCCGGCCCGGCAACCTCGGCTACCCGGTGTTCGACACCGCGGTCGGCCGGATCGGGGTGTACATCTGCTACGAGCGGCACTTCCCGGAGGGCTGGCGGGCGCTGGGCCTGGCCGGGGCGCGCATCGTGTTCAACCCCTCGGCGACCAGCAGGGGCCTGTCACAGTACCTGTGGCGGCTGGAGCAGCCCGCGGCGGCTGTGGCCAACGAGTACTTCATCGGCGCGATCAACCGGGTGGGCGTGGAGCCGCTGGGCGACAACGACTTCTACGGCCAGTCCTACTTCGTGGACCCGCGCGGGCAGCTGGTCGGCGACGCGGCGTCGGACACCGAGGAGGAGGTCGTCGTGCGCGACCTGGACATGGGCGCGTTGCAGGAGGTGCGCGACCTGTGGGCGTTCTACCGCGACCGGCGCCCGGACACCTACGGCCCGCTGACGCAGGCCTGAGCGGGGGCGCGGGCAGATGAGCATCCTGATCCGCGGCGGCCTGGTCGTCTCGGCCACCGGCTCGGCATCGGCGGACGTCCTCGTGGAGGGCGAGCGCGTGGCGGCGCTCGCCGCGCCCGGCACCCCGGCGGCCGACTCGTGGGCGGCGCTGGCCGACACGGTCCTCGACGCGACCGGGAAGTACGTGATCCCCGGCGGAGTCGATGTCCACACGCACATGCAACTGCCCTTCGGCGGCACCTTCGCCTCCGACACCTTCGAGACCGGCACGATCGCGGCGGCCTGGGGCGGCACGACCACGATCGTGGACTTCGCGGTGCAGAGCAAGGGCGCGTCCCTGCTCGCCGGCATCGAGTCCTGGCACGCCAAGGCTGCGGGCAACTGCGCGGTCGACTACGGTTTCCACGCGATCCTGTCCGACGTGAACGAGGCCGCGCTGAAGGAGATGGACGCCGCGGTGGCGGCCGGGGTCACCAGCTTCAAGATGTTCATGGCGTACCCGGGCGTGTTCTACAGCACCGACGGCGAGATTCTGCTGGCGATGCAGAAGGCGAAGGCCAACGGCGCGGTCATCATGATGCACGCCGAGAACGGCATCGCGATCGACCAGTTGGTCGCGCAGGCGCTCGCGCAGGGCCACACCGACCCGGTGTACCACGGCCTGACCCGCCCGCCGCAGCTGGAGGGCGAGGCCACCAGCCGCGCGATCGCGCTGGCGGAGGTCACCGGCGCGCCGCTGTACGTCGTGCACCTGACCGCGTCGCAGGCCCTTGACGCGGTGGCGGAGGCGCGCGACGGCGGGCAGAACGTGTTCGCGGAGACCTGTCCGCAGTACCTGTATCTGGCCCTGGAGGACCTGGCCAAGCCCGGCTTCGAGGGCGCCAAGTACGTCGCCTCCCCGCCGCTGCGCCCGCGCGAGCACGCCGCGGCGCTGTGGAAGGGTCTGCGCACCAATGACCTGGCGGTGGTCTCCACCGACCACTGTCCGTTCTGCTTCAAGGACCAGAAGGAGCTGGGCCGCGGCGACTTCTCCAAGATCCCCAACGGGATGCCGGGCGTCGAGCATCGCATGGACCTGATCTACCAGGGCGTGGTGGCCGGGAAGATCAGCAGGCAGCGGTGGGTCGAGCTGTGTTCGACGACCCCGGCGCGCATGTTCGGGCTCTACGGCCGCAAGGGTGTGATCGCCCCCGGCGCGGACGCCGACATCGTGGTCTACGACCCGGACGCGCAGCAGACCATCAGTGCCGCGACACACCACATGAACGTGGACTACTCGGCGTATGAGGGCATGGAGATCACCGGCCGGGTGGAGACGGTGCTCTCCCGCGGTGCGCTCGTCGTGCGCGACGGCGCGTTCCACGGCAGGCCGGGGCACGGCCGGTTCGTGCCCAGGGGCTTGTCCCAGTACCTCGTCTGACCCGGGAAAGGCGGCAGGTCATGGACTTCGGCGTGGTGATGCAGACCGATCCGCCGGCCACCCGGCTGGTGGAGACGATGCGGCAGGCGGAGGAACTGGGCTTCGGCTACGGCTGGACCTTCGATTCCACGGTGCTGTGGCAGGAGCCGTTCGTGATCTATTCGCGGATCCTGGCGGCCACGCAGCGGCTGCGGGTCGGGCCGCTGGTGACCAATCCGGGCACCCGGGACTGGTCGGTACTCGCCTCGCTGTTCGCGACGCTGAACGACATGTACGGCAACCGCACGGTCTGCGGCATCGGCCGCGGCGACTCGGCGCTGCGGGTGATCGGCCGCAGGCCGCAGAGCCTGGCCGAGGTCGCCGCGTGCATGCGGACGGTCAAGGACCTGGCGGAGGGCCGCGAGGCGCTGCTCAACGACGTGACGGTCAAGATCCCGTGGGTGCGCGAGGGGCGGCTGCCGATGTGGATGGCCGGTTACGGGCCCAAGGCGCTGAAGCTGGCCGGCGAGCAGGCGGACGGCTTCGTGTTGCAGTGCGCGGATCCCGACATCGCCCGCTGGACGATCGGCGCGGTGCGCGACGCGGCCGGCGAGGCGGGCCGCGACCCGGACGCGATCACGATCTGTGTCGCGGCGCCCGCGTACGTCGGGCCGGACCTGGAGCACGCCCGGGAGCAGACCCGCTGGTTCGGCGGGATGGTCGGCAACCACGTGGCGGACCTGGTGGAACGCTACGGCACGCACGGGCCGGTGCCGAGGGCGCTGACCGATTACATCAAGGGCCGGGACGGCTACGACTACGCGCACCACGGCCGGGCCGGCAATCCGTCCGCCGAGTTCGTCCCGGACGAGATCGTGGACCGCTTCTGCCTGCTCGGCCCGGCGTCGGCGCACCGGGACCGCCTCGCCGAACTGGCCGAGCTCGGGGTGAACCAGTTCGCGCTGTACCTCATGCACGACCAGCCGCAGCAGACGCTCTGGGCCTACGGTCAGGACGTCGTTGCGCAGATGGGTCAGAGCGGGATTAGACCGGATTAGACCGAGGATCAGACCAAGGATTAGACCAGGTTTGGAGCAGGGCCAGCGCGTCGAACGCGGCTGTGGGACCGGTCCGGCGGCGCGGCTACGGGGTCAGTCCGGCCGCGCGCCGCGCCGCGGCGGTGACCGGGTTCTCCCCCGGCGCCCAGGCGATCTCCCAGTAGTTGCCCTCCGGGTCCGCGAAGTAGGCGTCGCGGCCATCGAAGAACTCGGGCTCGGTGGGCGCCTTGGTCAGGCGGCCGCCGGCCTGTTCTACGCGCGCAGCCATTTCGTCGACCTGCTCGGGCGTCTCGGCGCTGATGATGACGGCGAAGCGGATTCCCTCCCGTTCGGTCTGCGCCCGCGCGCGGGCGTCCTGCGCGAGCTTGTCCGCCGGGAACAGGGCCAGCAGCGCGCCGCGCAGTTCGAAGACGGCGAAGTCGTCCGAGTCGAAGGCCAGCGGCCAGCCCAGAGCGCGGTAGAAGGCCCGCTCCCGCTCGATGTCCAGCACTCCGAGCGTGATGGTGTTCGCAAGGGGAAGCTTTTGCATGGCGGCTCCGCTCGCCGGTCGGGGTCGACACAGGCCGGTTCGGCCGTTGCGCGACGATTATCCCGCTCTTGCGCCCACGCGCGCATCACGCGCTGTACTTGATCACGCATCGTTGCGCCGCGCCGGTGCCTACGAGCGCTTCATCCCGCGCTGCCCGGAGCCGCGGACTCGGTGACGGTCTTGATGTGCTGGTTGCGGATCCGGATCAGCCGAATCAGGTAGCGGCGCAGAACCACGACCTGCGCGAAAGCGCCGAGCAAGCCGAAGGGGGCTTCGAAATCCACCTCGTCGCGCATCACGGTGCCGCCGCGTGAGTCGGCTTCGAAGCGATGTTCGTGCCGCCAGTACTTGAAGGGCCCGACGACCTGCTCGTCGGTGAAGTGCTCGGGAGGGGCGCAGGCGCTGATCTTCGAGGTCATCCGCCACCAGATCGCGAAGTGTCGCGCCCGCCAGGTGACGCAGTCGCCGAGTTTGAGGCGCCCGGCGGTGACCCCGCCGACCGCGCGCTCGGCGGACTTGGCCATGGACCCGGTGTGTACCTCAACGTCCAGCGACGCACCGAAGACCTCGGCCGGCGCAGCGGCGATCGAGGTGACGAGTTCGAAGCGCGGCACGTGCGAAGCCTACCCGCCCAGGTGTCCGGCCCCGATGGTATCCGTGGCATCCTTGCTGCGTGACGGAATCAGGGGTCGGTCAATCCATGCCGTCCAAGCGCAGTCGTCGCCGAGTGGCGGCGATCATCGTTTGGCTGTTCTCCGGCGCGCTCGTGCTCGCGGCTGCCAGCTGGCTGCTGTACTACAGGGTCACGTTCCACACATTCGCCTGGTGGTCGGTACCTCCGTCGGTGACTTACTGCGGACGCGACTACCTCGAGGGCCGTACGGTGGACGCATTGTTGCCCGGGTATACGTACCCGCAGGTGATGACGGTCGAACCGGCCGGCTGGCCGGTGTATGCGCAACTTCCCGTTGGCACCACGCGAGTGCAGGCGGCGGGCCTGCCGTGCACGATGGGGCTCGTGCTGAAGCGGGGCGGCGGCCAGTACATCCTGTACGGACTGAGCGGCGGGCCGTGAACCGCGACGAAGTGGATGCAGCCATGTTCGACGAGGCGGGCGAGGACGAACTGCTCCTCGCGGCGATGATGCGCCTGGGCGCGGCCGGCGGGTCCATCGGCGCGGGCATCGGCGGATCGATCACCGGACAGCACGGGCTCGGCGCGGCGGGCGGCCGGGGCGGCGCGCGCGGCGCGGCGCGGGGTTACAAGTGGACGAAGAAGGACGTCAGCACCGGCGCGGTCTCGCTTGACGGCCCGATCGGGACGGCGGCGCACACGGTCGCCGAGACCCTCGCGACCGTCGGCGAGCCGGTGGGCACGCAGACGCGCGAGGACGGCGCGATCGCCCTTCGCGCGATGCTCGGCGTCGGACTCGGCGGCCTGAATCCCGTCGTCGTCACCGCCGTGCTCAGCCCGGCCCGGGACGGCTCTGTACAGGTGGCGCTTCGTACGGCGGGACGCGAGGGCTTGATCAAACGGCATCCCGCCGACAAGGCGCTGGCGAAAGTGATCGCGGCGTTGAACGATCGGCGCCGGGGACCGGACGTCGTCGCATAGGCCCGCCCCGCGCGACTACCGGGCGACGGGCATCCCGAGACCGGGCAGGACCTCGGCGTTCGGCAGCAGGGTCAGCGCGCCGCCGGGCAGCCACAGCTTCGAGCCGCGGATGCCGGAGCCGACGACCACGCGGGGCGCGGCGGCGACCGCCTCGTCGATGAGGACCGGCCAGTGCGCGGGCAGGCCGACCGGGGTGATGCCGCCGTACTCCATGCCGGTCCGCGCGACCGCCTCGTCCATCGGGGCGAAGGAGATCTTGCGCGCGCCGAGGTGGCGGCGGACCAGCCCGTTGATGTCCGCGCGGGTCGTGGCGAGCACGAGGCAGGCCGCGAATGCCGTCTGGCCGGCCCGCTTGGCCGCGACGACGACGCAGTTCGCGGACTCGTGCAAGGCGACGCCGTACTCGGCGCAGAAGGCCGCGGTGTCCGCGAGCGCGGGATCGATCGCGCCGACCTCGATGCGGGCGAGCGGGAGCGCGTCCGCGTGCTCGGCCAGGGCCTTGGCCGTGGGCGCGGCGAGCAGTTCGGGATGGTCGGCGGCCGGCCGCAGGACGACGTTCACAGTCACGCAGCCCAGCATGCCACGCGCGGGCGCGCCCGCGACCGTCCCGGGACGCCGCGCCACACCGCTCGCGGCGGTCTCGCAGTTCGCAACGCCGGCACAGTTCGCAACGCCGCCACAGCCTGCGACGCACTCACAGCTTGCGGAAGGCGCGGGCCTCCTCGGCCGCCGCGCGGACCGCCTCGAGATCAGCGCCCGACGATGCCGCGACCGCCGCCGAAACCGCGCCCTCGACCAGCGGCGCGTCGGCGATCAGCACGGCGGGCAGCCCCGCCGCGTCGTCGAGCAGCAGCTTGACCGTCAGCACCGCGCTGCCCAGGTCGGCCAGGATGACGACGCCCGCGCCGCGGTCCGCGGTGCGAACCGCCTGCTCGACCAGCTCGATGCTGGTGCCGAGGCCGCCTTCGGGCAGGCCGCCGGCCGGCTGCACCGCGACCTCGCCGCCGGCGAGCTGCCGGACGAGCTCGGCCGTGCCTTCGGCGATCAGCGCGCTGTGTGAGACCAGAACCATGCCGACCGGTCCGGGCGCGGGCGCCGGCCGGCTTTCGAGGTGCCGCGGTTGTTCAGTCACCGTCATCGCCATCCGGCTCTTTCTCGACGTCGGGACCGCTGCGCGCGGCGGCGGCCGCCGTGTCGCGCAGCGCGGTCAGGATGAGCACCGTCGAGGCAGCGCCAGGGTCCAGGTGCCCGATGCTGCGCGGCCCGAGGTAGCTGGCGCGTCCCTTGGAAGCCTGCATCGGGATCGTCGCTTCGGCGCCCGCGTTCGCCGCGTCGACCATCGCGTCGAGCGCGTCGAGCAGGGCGGCGCCGTCGGCGGCGGCCGCGCCGAGAGCCGCGACCGCGGGTGCCAGCGCGTCGACCATCGTCTTGTCCCCGTCGCGCGCGGCGCCGAGCTTGCGCACTGCGGCCAGGGCCGCCTCGAGCGCGGCGGCCAGACCCGGCAGGTCGACCTGTTCGGCCTCGCCCAAGATGTTGGCCGCGCGGCGGAACGCGCTGCCGTACAGCGGCCCCGAGGCCCCGCCCACCTTCGAGATCAGCGTCGTACCGGTCAACGCCAGCACGTTCGCCGGGGTGCGCGCGTCGGTGCTGTCCAGGACCCGCAGCACTCCGGCGAAACCACGGTCGAGGTTCGTGCCGTGGTCGCCGTCGCCGATGGCCGCGTCCAGGTCGCTCAGCCGGGCCCGGTCCGCTTCCACGGCCTCGGCCGCGCGCGTGATCCAGGCGGTGAAGAACGCAGTGTCCAGAATCGTGGAATGCCGCGGGGTGGTCACCGGCTACCGTCCCCAACGCAGCGCCGGCGTCTGCACGGGCGCGTCCCACAACTCGGTGAACTGCTCGGTGAGTTTGCACACGGTCAGGGAGAAGCCCTGCATCTCCAGGCTGGTGACGTAGTTGCCGACGAGGTTGCGCGCGACGGCCACGCCGCGGGCCGCGAGCAGGCGCCGCACCTCGCGGAAGACGATGTAGAGCTCGATCAGCGGCGTGCCGCCCATGCCGTTGACCATCACCAGCACCTCGCCGTCCAGCGGCAGATCCTGGTGGATCGCGTCGAGCGCGGTCTCGGCCAGCTGCGCCGCCGTGCCGATCGGACCGCGGCGGCGCCCGGGCTCGCCGTGGATGCCGACGCCGATCTCGATCTCGTCCTCGGCCAGCGTGAAACCGGGCCGGCCGGACGCCGGAGTGGTGGCGGGGCTCAGCGCGATGCCGAACGACCGGGTCCGGGCATTGACCTGCTCGGCGACGGTGACCAGCGCGGCCAGGTCCGCGCCCTGCTCGGCGAGCGCGCCGGCGATCTTCTCCACGAACACGGTGGCGCCGGTGCCGCGCCGGCCGGCCGTGTAGAGCGAGTCCTCCACCGCCACATCGTCGTTGACCAGCACGGAACGCACCTCGATGCCCTCCTCGCCGGCCAGTTCCCCGGCCATCTGGAAGTTGAGCACGTCGCCGGTGTAGTTCTTGACGATCTGCAGCACCCCGGCGCCGCCGTCGACGGCCCGCGCCGCGGCCAGCATCTGGTCCGGGACCGGGGAGGTGAACACCTCGCCGGGGCACGCCGCGTCGAGCATGCCGTAGCCGACGAACCCCGCGTGCAGCGGCTCGTGACCGCTGCCGCCTCCGCTGACCAAGCCGACCTTTCCCGGTCGCGGCCCGCCCGCGCGCGTCACCACGCGGCTGTCCATGTCCACGGCGAGTGAGGGATGCGCGGCGGCCAGTCCCTCAAGCGCGTCGGAGACGACGTCGTCGGGCGCGTTGATCAGCTTCTTCACGTCCCCAGATTATGCCCGTACGGGAGCACGGCGGTGTAATCGGCACAGCGGCCGGGCGTTCTGACGGCGCGTATGTTCACGCTGTGGCAACCCGTCGCCGTGTTCGGTGCTCGGCGAAGGAGTTCGAGACCGCACCGGTATCGTCGGGGGGATCAGCGTTGCCTGTCTGCCTGCCCAACACCGAGGACACGATGTGACCGATCCGCAGGTGCCGTATGCGCCGGCTCAGGCGGCCGGGCAGGACGGCGCGGCCCGGCCGCGGGTGGGCCTGGGCGAGATCGCGCGGGAGTGGGGCCGCATCGGCTGCATCGGCTTCGGCGGTCCTCCGGCGCACATCGCGCTGCTGCGAGGGCTGTGCGTCGAGCAGCGCGGATGGCTGGCCGCGGACGAGTTCGAGGACGGGATCGCCGCGACGAACCTGCTGCCCGGGCCCGCCTCGACCCAGCTGGCGATCTTCTGCGCCTGGAGGCTGCGCAGGGCGCCGGGGGCGATCGTCGGCGGGCTGTGTTTCATCGTGCCCGGACTTCTTCTGATCATCGGCTTGTCGGCGCTGTTCCTCTCCGAACATGCACCGCTGTGGGTGCGCGGGGCGGCCGCGGGGGCAGGCGCCGCGGTGGCCGCGGTGGCGCTGAACGCGGCGGCCACGCTGCTGCCGGCGAGCCGCCGGCGCGCGCACCGGCCGGGACAGCGGCGCCGGTGGGCCGGTTATCTCGGGCTTGGCGCGGCGGCGGCGATTCTGATCGGACCGTACCTGGTACTGGTCCTGGTGGCGTGCGGCGGCGCCGAGGCGCTGTGGCGCAGGCGCGCGGCACCGGGGGCGCAGGTCTCGCTGTGGCCGCTGGCCGCGGCCGCGGCGGCGCCGTCCGGCGTGCTCGGCGCGCTGGCCTGGACCGCGTTCAAGGTCGGCGCCCTCTCGTACGGCGGCGGCTTCGTCATCATTCCGCTGATGCAGGCGGACGCCGTACACCGGTACCACTTCCTGACCGCGGGCCAGTTCACCGCGGCGGTGGCGCTCGGGCAGATCACCCCGGGGCCGGTGGTGCAGACGGTCGCCGTGGTCGGATACGGCGCGGCGGGGGCGCTCGGCGCGCTGCTCGCCGCGGCGGTCGCGTTCTCGCCCTCGTTCCTGCTGGTGTTGTTCGGGGCCGGGCGGTTCGACCGGCTGCGCGGCAGCCAGACCGTGCAGGCGTTCCTCGACGGCGCGGGGCCGGCCACGATCGGCGCGATCGGCGGGTCGGCGTTCACGCTCGGGCTGGCGCTGGCCGAGCCCTGGCAGTTCGCGGTGCTGGCCGCGGCGGGTCTCTGGCTGCTGGTGCTGCGGCGCGGCGTGGTCAGCGCCCTGCTCGGCGCGGGCGCGTTGGGCGTGGTCGCGGCGCTGGTCGGTCTCGCGCTGTCCTGACCGGGGTGCGAGCGGGCCGGGCGCGCTACGTCCGCGGGCGCCCGGCCCGAGGGCCGACAAGACGTGGCCCCCTTGTCTCCGCGCGATCCGGCGAGATCCGGTGCGCTCGGGCGGGCACCGGTCACGCGGTGCGGCGGCGCAGGGTGACCGCGCCGAGCGCGAGCGAGACGAGCGTGATACCGACGATGACGATCAGGTCCCTGACGACCAGGCCGTCCACGCCGGGCCGCGCGGTCAGCCGGTTCATCGCGTCGACCGCGTAGGACAGCGGCATCACGTCGGAGATCCACCGCAGCACCGGCTGCATGTCCCCGCGCGGCGTGAACAATCCGCACAGCAGGAACTGCGGCAGGATGAACGCCGGCAGGAACTGCACGGCCTGGAACTCGGTGGCGGCGAACGCGGAGACGAACAGGCCCAGCGCGGTGCCGAGCAGGCCGTCGGCCAGCGCCACCGCGAACAGCAGCCAGGTCGGACCGCTCACGTGCAGCCCGAGCGGACCGAGGGTCAGGCCGAAGGCCACGGCGGCCTGCACCAGGGCCAGCGCGCCGAAGGCGAACGCGTAGCCGAGCAGCAGATCCAGCTTGCCCAGCGGCATGGTCAGCAACCGCTCCAGGGTCCCGCTGGACCGCTCGCGCAGCGTCGCGACCGAGGTGACCAGGAACATCACGGTCAGCGGGAAGATGCCCAGCAGCGGCGCGCCGGAGTGGTCGAAGATGCGCGGTTCGGCGTCGAAGACGTACTTGAGCAGGATCAGCAGTACGCAGGGAACGACGATGAGCAGGCCGATGGTGCGCGGATCGTGCCGCAGTTGGGACAGCACGCGCTGAGCGGTGGCCAGGGTGCGCAGCGCGCTGGCACGCGCCCGGGGCGCGGCTGCGGGGCGCTCGGGCGGACGCGCGGCCGTCGCAGCGCTCGTCGACTCACTTGTCGACTCACTCGTCGGGACGCTCATCGGGACGCCTCCTTCGCCGGTTCGGACCGATCGGACCCTGACACACCGGCGCTCGTGCCCGTACCCGTCGCGGTATCCGGGCGCTGATCCTCCTCGACGAGCGCGAGGAACGCCTGCTCGATCTCGCGGGCCCCGGTGCGCGCGAGCAGCGCGGCCGGTGTGTCGTCGGCGATGATCGCCCCGTCGCGCATCAGCAGCAGGTGGTCGCAGCGGGTCGCCTCGTCCATGACGTGGCTTGAGATCAGCAGCGTGGCTCCCGCGCCGGCCAGACGGTGGAACAGGTCCCACAGTTCGCGCCGCAGCACCGGATCGAGGCCGACGGTCGGCTCGTCGAGCACGAGCAGTTCGGGCTCGCCGAGCAGCGCGGCGGCGAGCGAGACGCGGGCGTGCTGCCCACCGGAAAGCCGTCCGACCACGTCGCGTTCCCGGCCCCGGAGCCCGACCTGCGCGGCCACGCGCTCGGCGTCGGCGCGCGGCACGCCGAGCACGGCGGCGAAGTAGCGCAGGTTCTCCGCGACGGTCAGGTCCGAATAGACCGAGGGCGCCTGCGTGACGTAGCCGACGCGGCGGCGCAACCGGGCGTCACCGGCCGGGCGGCCGAGCACGGTGACCCGGCCGCCGGCGGTCTTCTGGACCCCGACGATCGAACGCATGAGCGTGGTCTTGCCGCAGCCGCTCGGGCCGAGCAGACCGGTCACGCTGCCGCGGGCGATATCCAGGCTCAGACCGTCGAGCACCGCCCGGCCGCCGCGCACCACGCGCAGCTCGCGCACTTGTACCGCCGGCTCGGGCGAGCCGGCCAAGAAATTAACCACACGATTAGTTTCGATGGGCGCGGCGGTCCTGTCAATCTCCGCGCGCGGTAGTCGGCGGTCGTCAGCGGTCGTCAGCGGTCGTCAGCCGACGAGGTAACGCTGCAGCGTCGGCGCGAGCAGCGGCACCAGTTCCTCCACCGGCGCCGAGGCAAGCGGCTCGACGGCGAGCACATAGCGGCCCATGATCATGCCGACCATCTGCGTCATCGCCAGCTGCGCGCGCAGTTCGGGCTGCGGCAGGTCGAGCACGGCGGCGACCGGGCGGGCCAGCTCCCGCATGATGAAGCCGCGCATGAGCCTGGCCATCTGCTCGTTGGTGGCCGCGGCGCGCAGCACCGCCAGCACGCGGTCCCGCGCGGCGGGATTCTCCAGCAGCCCGAAGGCGAAGCGCACCAGGCGCTCGCCGACGGCTTCACGGCCGCCGCCGACGATCCGGGCCACCAGTTCGCGCGGCTGGAGCGGGAACTCGAGTGCGGCGAGGAAGAGCTGGTCCTTGGTGCCGAAGTAGTGGTGCAGCAGGGCGGGGTTCACCGCCGCGGCGCGGGCGATGGCGCGCATGCTGGTGTTCTCGTAGCCGCGCGCGGCGAATTCGGCGCGGGCCGCGTCGAGGATGACCTGGCGGGTGTCGCCGCCGCCGGGCCGCCGACCGGGCCTGCCCCGCCGTGCGGCGGCGTCCGCGTCCGCGACCCCGGCGTCACCCTGTGCGCTCACAGGTTCATTATCAATCAGGCGCAGTCAATCAGGCGCAGTCAATCAGGCGCAGCGCGCCGACGCCGCGCGGCGGCCAACCGGCAGCGCCGCGGCGCGCCTTCGCGTCATCCGCGCGGTTATGATCAACGGTATGGACGTACGCGGGCTGACTCGCCGCCCGGAGGATCCGGCGCTGCGGGTGGCGGCGGAGGTCGCCGAGGCGCTGGCCGCCGGCGCGCCGGTCGTCGCGCTGGAGTCGACCATCATCAGCCACGGCCTGCCCAGGCCGGACAACCTGCGTGTCGCGCGACAGATCGAGCAGGCGGTGCGGCAGGCCGGCGCGGTCCCGGCGACGGTCGCGGTCGTGGACGGGGTGGCCCGGGTCGGCCTCGACGAGGCGGCGCTCGCCGCGATCGCCGAACGCCAGGACGTGGCCAAGGCGAGCGTGCGCGACCTCGGCTTCGTCGTGGCGCGCGGCGGCAGCGCGGCGACGACGGTCGCGGCGACCGCGCATCTGGCCGAGCGGGCGGGGATCCGGCTGTTCGCGACCGGCGGGCTCGGCGGCGTGCACCGCGCGGCGCGGGAGAGCTGGGACGAATCGGCCGACCTGGTGGCGCTGGCGCGCACCGGGATCGCCGTGGTCTGCTCCGGGGTCAAGTCGATCCTCGACGTCGGCGCGACGCTGGAACGGCTGGAGAGCCTCAACGTTCCGGTCGTCGGGTACCGCACGCACGCCTTCCCCGGCTTCTACATCACCGATTCCGGCTTCCGGCTCGACTGGCGGGCCGACTCGCCCGCACAGGTCGCGCAGGTCATCCAAGCGCGCGCGGCGCTGGGGCTCGGGCACCAGGGTCTGGTGGTGGCCAATCCGCTGCCGCCGCACGAGCAGCTCGACGCGACGCTGCACGAGCAGGTGCTGGCCGCGGCGCTGGAGCAGGCGGCGGCGCAGCGGGTCGCCGGCAAGGCGGTCACGCCGTTCCTGCTGGACTTCTTCCACCGGCACACCGGCGGCGAGAGCCTGCGCGCGAACGTGCGTCTCGTGCTGCGCAACGCGCAACTGGCGGGGCGGATCGCCGTCGAACTGTCGGGCGGCGGCGCGCGGGCCGGCGCGGCGTGAACCCGGGCCGCCCCGGCGGCGGGGGCCCGGCGGTCGTGCTGCTCGGCGACGTGATGACGGACCTGGTCGCCCGGCTCGACGGACCGCTGGTGCCCGCCGGCGACAGTCCCGCGCGCATCAGCGTCGAGGGCGGCGGGGCGGCGGCCAACACGGCCGCCTGGCTGGCCGGTCTGGGTGTGCGCACGGTGCTGCTCGGGCGGGTCGGCGACGACGCGGCGGGCCGGTCGGCCACGGGCGCGCTGCGCGCCGCCGGGGTCGAGACGCGCTTCGCGGTCGACCGCGAGCGGCCGACCGGGACGGTCATCGTCCTCGTCGAGCCGGGCGGCGAACGCACGATGGTGCCCGACGCCGGTGCGAACGCGGCGCTCGCGGCCGAGGACCTGCCGACGCAGGTCTTCCGCCGAGCTGCCCACCTGCATCTTTCCGGCTACACCCTGCTGCGGCCGGGCAGCCGCGGCGCCGGCCTGGCGGCTCTCGGCCTGGCGCGCGCGGCGGGTATGACAGTATCCGTCGACGCGGCGTCGGCCGGTCCGCTGGAGGCGGCGGGAGCGGCGCGGTTCCTCTCCTGGATCGGGGGGATCGAGATACTGTTCGCGAACCTGCCGGAGGCCCGGACGCTGGCCCGTGCATCGCAGGGTCCATCGACGGCTGTGACAGCAGCCGTAGGTTCCTCGCCGCTTGTCCACGGTGCGCAGCCGCGGACCATTGGCAGCGTTCTGACAGAGCACTGCCGCTTGGCCGTGGTCAAGCTCGGCGCCGAGGGCGCGTTGGCATGTACCTCCGGCGGCGAGTGTGAGCACGTTGGGGCCGTGCCACTCGACCCCGGCGCCGCGGTCGACAGCACCGGGGCGGGTGACGCGTTCGCCGCCGGTTTCCTGCGCGCGTGGCTGGCCGGTCGTCCGGTGGGCGATGCGCTGCGGTCCGGCAGCGCCCTCGCGGCGCGGGCCGTCTCGGGAGTCGGCGCCCGGCCGGCACTTCCCTCCATCGGTACCGAATCGCAATCCACTCAATCTAGATGAAAATACTCGTATGTGATATGATGTCAGTTTACCGGTCTAATCTGGCGGCATGTGTTACGAAGCCGATGCCATTCCGCCGTTCTACGGCCCCGCACTGACCACGACGACCAGCGCCGGCCTGCTGCTGACCGCCTCCGACGGCGCTTCGTGCGCGGCCTATCTCTCGCTGCCGGCCGAGCCGAGTGGGCCGGGCGTGCTCGTGCTGCCCGACAACCGAGGGCTTTCCCGGTTCTACGAGGAGCTGACCCGACGCCTGGCCGAGCAGGGCCTGCCCGCGCTCGCGGTCGACTACTTCGGGCGCAGCGCCGGAACCGACTACCGCGCCCGCCCCGCCGACTTCGGCGCGCTGCCGCGGCACATGACGCATCTGCGTGCGCTGACGCGCGAAGCGCTGTCCGCGGACTTCGACGCCGCGCTGGCGCACCTGCGCTCGCCCGCGGGCGGGGCCTGCCGCGCGGTGATCTCGCTCGGTTTCTGCATGGGCGGCCGGTTCGCCTTCACCGCCGCGCACCGCCGCTTCGCCCTGGCCGGCGCGATCGGGCTGTACGGCTTCCCGGACGCGCTCAACGGCGCGCCCGGCCCGATCCAGCTGGCCCGCGAGCTGACCGCCCCGATCCTGGGCCTGTTCGCCGGGCAGGACGAGGGAATCCCGGCGAGCATGGTCGCGGCCTTCGACGAGGCGCTGGCCGCCGCGGGCAACGCGCACGAGATCGTCACCTACCCGGGCACGACGCACGGTTTCTTCGAGGCCGACGCGCTGGCCTTCCAGGAGGAGTGCGCGGACGTGTGGCGCAGGGTGCTCGACTTCGCGCACAGGCACCGCGACGCCGAGGCCTGACGGGGGAAGGCCGCATGCGGCGCTCCCCGACGCGGTACCGCCTCGGCCTATGCTGGGGCGGTGCCCGCACTCCGCATCACGCCGCGTGAGTTCCAGCTCGTGCTGCTGCGCCGGATGGCCGACTACCACCCCGAGCTGGTCGAACAGGCCCGTCGCGTGCTCGGCGCCACGGTCAGCGAGCAGCGCGAGGTCAACGCGCATTGGCAGCGGATGCAACGCTCGCGCTCGTATCGCGGCGCACTGCCCGCGTTGCGCGGATTCCTCGGCGAGCCGCTGGCGCAGGAGCAGCGCCGGATAGGAGACCTGACCTGCCACATCACGCGCTGGAAGCTGCCGCTGTGGCCGGATCTGCTGTTCGAGGCGCTGACCGGCCCCGGCGGTGTCATGCTGACGGAGCAACTGGTGCGCGATCCCGCCGCGGCCAAGCCCCGCCTGGAGACGATCGACGACCTGACGCCGTGGTCCTGCGTGATCGGCGACGTCGAACGGGCGTTCGCCTCGGTCAGGCACCGCGACGGCTCCGCGCCGAGCCGCTGGACCATGGACTTCACCGCGCCGGACGGCGCGGGCACGCCGGTGGCGGTGACCGCTGAATTCGTCTGGGGTCTGCTGCAGACGGCCCGGACCGCCGCGGGGAGCGAGCCGCGATGATCGCCGGAACCCGGCCGGGCCGCGCGTCAGAACGTGTTCGAGAAGTATCGCCGGGGCGGCCCCAAAGGGCCATGATCCAGCGTCAGACGGCCTTGATCCAGCCGCGCTCGACTGCGCGCGCCCCGGCCTGGAAGCGGCTGCGCGCGCCGAGGCGGGCGGTCAGCTCCGCGGTGACGCGGCGGCTGGTGCGCACCGAGACGCCGAGCTTGCGGGCTATCACGTCGTCGGTCCAGCCCTCGGCCAGCAGGCTGAGCACCGCCTGCTCCTGGCCGGTCAGCCCCTGGCCGTCGCGGTGGCGCTCCTCGCCGACCGGCTTCGCGGTGTGCCATATCTGCTCGAACAGCGCGCACAGCGCCGCGACCATCCCCGGGCCGCGCTGCACGACCGCGCCGGCCTTGCTGTGCTCCGGGTTGGTCGGGATCAGCGCCTGCTTGCGGTCGAAGATGACCATGCGCAGCGGCAGAGTCGGCGCGGTGCGCACCTGCCCGCCGGCCTCGGCCAGCCAGCGCAGGTAGTTCAGCGTCGGCGGGTCGTTGCGGGCGCTGTCGAGGTAGATGGTGCGCATGATCGTGCCGCGGTCCAGCGCCTCCTGGTCCAGCGGCCGGCTGGCCTCCATGCTGGCCTCGCTCTGCGCCCCGCCGGTGTTGAAGCCCATCACCTCGGTCAGGCCCGCGTGCGCGCGTTCCTCCAGCCAGGAGCGCACCGCGTCGACGCCGGCGAGCTGCTCGATGTCGGAATGCTGCCGCGAGGGGTGCAGGTTGGCGTAGTTGGCCACCACCGCGGCGACCGCCGCCCGGCTGGCCGCGATCTGCCGCTGCTGTTCCAGCACCGCGGCCTCGCGCTGCGCGAGCAGCGAGGACAGGCCGACCTCGGGGCTGACCAGCCGCAGCATGCCGGGATTCTCGTCGGAGGGCCGCAGCAGGGAGAGCCGGGCCAGTTCGTCCAGCCCCCGGCGGACACGCTCGGTGGAGAACCCCAGGCGTTCCGCCAGAGCGGAGACCCCGATGTGCGGCTCCGCGAGCATTGTCTTGTAGACGTTCTCCGCGTCGAGACTGACGCCCAGTGCTTCCAGCATGGCAAGCCCCCAACGATCGGTTGCTCCTCAGTGAAGCGTGCAGGTCCCTGCACCGCAAGATTCTGCCACACCGAAATCCTGGCCCGTGGCCTTCGGCTGACGGAACATCGGGAATATGTATCTCATCAATTCGCGCCTGACCGCCGAGGACAGCTGCATTAGCGCCGACGATCTTCGCCGTCTATTGACGGATATCGCGGACCCCGGCGACTGCCTGGAACACCTCTACGCCGAGACCGACCCACGCGAGGCGCGCCTGGCGCTGTTCCTGTGCCACCCGGATCTGGCGGCGGCCGAGTCCGCCGCGGCGCAGCTGTGCATGCGGGCCCTCAAGACCTGCCCCGAGCTGCGTGGATGGTCCATGCAGTACTGCGGGGCCGGGGTGGTGCCGGGGGCGGAGAAGATCCTGCTGGGTGTGTGACACCGGGGCAACAGCTTGTTGCCACCGCAGGGTCATGTCAGCGCGCAACGGTGACAGGGGCGGGCGCACTCCGGCAAAATCCTGCCTCGGATAAAGGTTCTTGCGAAGCACCGCGGGCTTCGAATTACCTACCGTTCCGGCAATTACCACCCTGCGTTTGAAGTTGTGCGAAAGAGGCATTCCCATGAAGCGTGCCACCCGTTCCGCGGGCCTGCTGGTCGCCGCTGCTCTCCTCTCGGCCGCACCCGCGGTCGCCGTCGCCGCGGCCGTCGACTCGCCCACCGCCGCCCCGGTCGCCGTGACCACCGCCCAGGCGTCCACGGCCACCAACATCTCCTGGGACTGACCGATGACAGAGACCCTTTCCGCTCCGGTGCGGCTGCACCGCCGCGAACCCGCGACGGCGCGCCGCGTCTGGAATGACGCCGCGGCCGAACGCTCCGGCCCGGCGCGCGGGGCCGCTGCGCTGCTCGGCGCGGAGCTCGAGGAGCTGACACGGGACGAGTTGATCGCGCTCGTGCCGGAGCCCTGGCTCTTCGACCGGCTGGTGCCGGCCGGGTTGTTCTCCAAGCTGCTGCGCCAGGGGCTGACCGTGCGGGTGCTGCACGGCCCGGCCCGGCCCGGGGATCCGGCGCCCTTCCCGGCGCTCACCCGGCTCGGCACGGCCGCGCCGACCACGTTCAGCCTGCCGTACCCGGTGATCGTGCGGGACCGCTCGGTGCTCTACATGCCGCACCCCGACCCGCGCCACCCGATGGCCGGGCGCCTGGCCCCGCAGCCCCACGTCGTCGCGGCCCGCTCGCTGGCGGTCGCCTTCGACCTGGCCTGGGCCGCCGCGTGCGGGCAGCCGCCGAACAGCCCGCCGCCCGGGCAGGTGACCGCCGAGCAGCGGGAGATCCTGCAGGTGCTCAGCAACGGGGTCACCGACGACCACGCGGCGGCGCAACTGCACATGAGCCGGCGCACCTTCGCCCGCCGGGTGGCCTCGCTGATGGACAGCCTCGGGGCGACCAGCCGGTTCCAGGTCGGCGTGCAGGCCGCGCGCCGCGGACTGGTCTGACCCGGGCGCCCGGTCCGGCAGCGGGGGACGGATCGGCCGATCTACGACCCTGGCCGCGTCGCCGGAGCGCTGCTCCCGGCGCCGCCCGGCGCCAGCGCGACCGCATGCCCGAAGTGCGGAAGCCGCGGCACCGCGCCAGGCTCGCCGCTCAGCCGATCCGTGCCGCGTTTTCGGCACCGTGACGTCGCCCGGCAACCGACGCCGTGCGGTTTACGCAAGCCTCGCCGTTACCTGGAGCGGCGTTGCCCCGCGATGCCGTGCGGTCATGCCGAAGAAGCACTGGTGCGAAGATGCACTGTCGTGTGAAGAAGCACTGTCGTGTGAAGAAGCACCACAGAGCGAAGCAGGGCATCCCGCGGTCGACCGACTCGTCCGCGCGGCCGTGCAATCAGGCCGAGCGCCCTCTACGCGCGCCGCTGCGGCACCAGGGCCGGCCCCGCGGTACCCGGCTACCCCCGCCCCGGCCGGCTCAGCCGTAGCGCCGGGTGGTGTCGAGCAGGCTCAGCACGTTGCGGTGCGAGGCCATGATGGCCGGCGCGGTGCCCGGCCCGGAGGGGTAGCTGAGGTAGGCCAGGTCGTCGGGCCCGGCGGCCCAGGGGTCGTCCTCGAAGAGCCCTGCGGTCTCCAGATCGGTCAGCATCGCCGGGTCGCAGTCCACGATCACCGTGCGCAGCAGCGCCGGGCGGTACGGGCCGCCGGGCAGTTCGATCCCCGCCTGAGCCACGATCACACGCAGCCCTATCTCCTGGCGCATGAGGTTAAGGCGCTCGGCCGAATAGCTGGGGTCCAGCGGCACGTATGCGCCCCCGGAACGCAGAATGCCGAGCATTCCGATCACCAGCTCTATGGAACTTTCACAGCACAGCCCGACCGGATGGCCCCGACGCACACCGGTCAGACGCAACTTCGCCGCCACCGTCCCCGCACGGCTCCACAACTGCCCGTAGGTGAGCTCGTGGCCGTCGAAGGCCACCGCCACCGCATCGGGGTCGATGCACACCTGTTCGGCGATCAGCTGCGGAATGCTCGCTTCGAGGAGAAGGTCCTCCCAGTCCGGACCGGCACACGCGGTCAACAGCGCCCACTCCGCCTCGGGCAGGCTGGACAGTTCGCCGACGGCCTCCTCCTGCGCGCCGTACGGCTTGATCCGCTGCGCGCGGATCACGCCGACCGGCGGTCCGTCGACGCGGTCGGTGAATCGGATGAACATCCCCATCCCTCCGCTTGGCTTCCCCGAGTGAACCCGGAACCCGGGAACGCGGTGCTCAGGAAGCTAACAGTCCGGGTTCGACCGCTTGCGTTGCGTGGAGGAAAGTGGCAAAAGTGTGCCAGTGACGGCCTCCGGCCGCCCGAACACCTTGACGGAGCGGTAAGGGGTCTGACGCGTCAGGGCTCTGTGCGGCGCTCGGGCAGGTGGGCGGATCGCCCAGGACTTAGAACAAAGTCGGTTGCAAGGAACCTTCAAGGGTGAGCAATCGGCGCTTGGTCTCCAGTCCGCCGCCGAATCCGCCGATGCCCCCGTCGGCCGCGATGACACGGTGGCAGGGCACGACGATCACAATCGGGTTGCTGCCCATGACGGTGCCGACGAGCCGGGAGGCGCCCGGTGTGCGGCCCGCCAGCACCGCGAGGTCGCCGTAACCGATGGTTTCGCCGTAGTGCACCTCGGCGTGCAGGGTCGACAGGATCGCGCGTTGCGCCCCCGAGGTCAGCGACCAGTCCACCGCGATGGTGAAGCTGGTGCGGCGCCCGGCGAAGTACTCCCCCAGTTCGCGGATGATCGACGCGCCGTGTTCGTGGTCGGACAGCGACGGCGCGCCTTCCGCGGGCGCACCGGGCGCGCACGCCGCGAGGCCGTCGGCGAAGCGCGCCAGCGAGCCGAAGGTGAGGCGCAGCAGTCCGTGCGGGCCGACCACGGCGCCGAGCGGCCCGACGGGCGAGTCGATGTCGCCCCGGGCCGAGCCCGCGGGCAGTGGGTGATGCGAACCCGGCGCCGGCATCCGACCGCTCCCTTCTCACGTCCGGGGTCCAGCCTAGGAAGCGGTGCCGACAGCGCCGACAGCGGCGACAGTGCCGCTCGGCGTCACGCGCCGGGCGGACGGGGCGAGGAGGGTGGTCTCGCTCGGCCGACGCGGGTGCCGCCCTCGCCGCTCACCGTCGCACGGGCTTCATCCGCGCGGGTTTCGAGTTCCCGCAGCGCCCGGGCGAGCGGTGAGCGCGGACGTTTGCGGCCCGGTGCGCGGCGAGCCGGGCCCGGGACCGCGCGCCGGATGGCGGCGGCCGACTGTGACACGGCCGAGCACAGCGCCGCTGCCCGGGCGCGCAGGGCCGCGGTGAAGTCTCCGAGGTCGCCCATGTCGCGCAGGGCGTCCATGAGGGCGCGTATACGTCTCCAGTCGCTGTTGGAACCCAGGGAAGCGGCGCAAAGTGCCACGGCGTCATACGCCGCGTCCAGTGCCCGCAGGGAACCGAGCGCCGCGAGGTCGGCCTGGTCGCGGATCGGCTCCGGCTCGGATCGCCACGCGCCGGCCGCGGCCGCGTCGCGAGCGGCGCCGCGAGGGGTGCCGCGAGGGGTGCCGCGAGGGGTGCCGATCTCCTCGCTCGCCGCGGTGAAAGTGGAAGGCGTCGGCTCGGCCGCGCGATGTTCTCCGGGCCGTCGCCGCGCCGGGAATCGCGGCCGGGCGGTGCCCGCGTTCAGGCCGGAGGCGAGCGTCGAGGCGCACTCGCGAGCGGGCAGCCCGGCGCGGCGCGCCGCGAGGAACAGTTCCGCGGCCACGAGGTCGCGGTCGAGCAGCCCGGCCCCGACGAGCCGGCCGAGGGCGTATGCCGTGCGATTGAGGGTGTCGTTGCGCGTGCCGACTCTCGCGGCGAGCATTCGTTCGACCTCGTTGTGCAGCGCGGCCGCGCCGTAGGCCGCCGCGGCGGCGCCTGACGTCCGTGCGCCGGCCACATCGGGGCGGCGGTTCGGTGCGGGAGACGCCGGTGGCTCGGCGGTGCGCGTTCGATAGCTGAGCTCGCGCACGATCCAGTGGGGTACGGGCGCGATCGGCACGCCATCGGCGATCTCGTAACGCTTGCCGTGGATCTGCGAGCCGGGCGCGACGACGTAACCGCCGGCCGCGCGGGTGTCGATCAGCGGTCCGAGGCGCCCGACCGTGTTGCGAAGTCGCAGTCCCGCAGGCACACGGAAGTATAGGTGTACACCTCCTGATGGCGTGTGCACGGTGAACGTACGCGGTATCGGCCGTCCTGCTGCCAGCTCCCTGAGCACCCTCGCGCCGTCGCGTGTCTCTGCGCCGCCGGGCGCGTAAGGCTCCTTCGGCACATCGAGGTCGAGCACGAGCAGCCCGCTCGGCCCGCACGCTATGCCGATGTTGCCGCCGGCGGGCCAGCCCAGTTCCCGCAACCGCCGCGGGTCGCGCACGGCCGCGCCCTCCCAGTTCTCGCGCAGCGCGGGCTGCTTGCTGTCCGGGCGCAGCGGGAAGAGCGCGAATCCGCGCTCTGCCAGCGACAGCGCCCAGCGGAGCCGGTCGGCCCCGGAAGACGGCGGCGCCGGGGATACCGCGATCGTGGACATGGCCGACCCTCCCGGTGTGGCGTTCGCAAGAATGTTCGTCGTACGTATGTTCTATACCCTTCCGCCGACAGATTCCGCGCTCGCGCCACGACATGGCACGATCTGCGGCATGCGCGCAGTCGTTCAGCGGGTGACCGAGGCGTCGGTGCTGGTCGAGGGGAAAGTCGTCGGCCGCATCGACGAACCCGGGCTGTGCGTGTTGGTCGGTGTCACACACGACGACACGCCGGAACACGCGCGCAGGCTGGCGGCGAAGCTGTGGACGCTGCGGATCCTGCGGGATGAGCGGTCGTGCTCGGACATCGACGCGCCGATCCTGTTGGTCTCGCAGTTCACCCTCTACGGAGACGCGCGCAAGGGGCGGCGGCCGACGTGGCAGGCTGCCGCGCCGGGCCCGGTGGCCGAGCCGCTGGTCGAGGCGACGGCCGCGGCGCTAAGGGGTCTCGGCGCGCGGGTGCAGGAGGGCGTGTTCGGCGCGCAGATGAAGGTCTGCCTGGTCAACGACGGACCGGTGACGTTGATCGTCGAGGTCTGATCTGCCCGGTGCCCCACTCCCGGAACTGATGCGGCGACCTGCTTGGCGGGCGCCGTCCTCGCGGCTCACCGCGGCGCCGACGAAGCGATGCTCAGCCGGCGCCGAGGCGCGCGTGCATCTCCCACACCAGGATCTCGGCGGCCTGCGTCGCGATGACCCGCTGCCCGTCACCGGCCGTGATGCGGGCGGCGGCCCCGGCGGCGAGCGGGCCGGCGCCTTCCAGGTCGATCGAGCCGCGCGCGACGAACAGGTGCAGGTATGGCGCTGCGGGCAGAGCGACCGAACCGCCCGGCTCCAGCCGGGCGGCGTACAGCGCGGCGTCCTTCTGCTTGATCCGGATCGCGGCCGCGCCGTCGTGCCGGGCCATCCCGGAGGCGACCGGCACCAGGCCGCCGCGCAGCGATTCGTCGCCGATCTCCGACTGCTCGTAGCCGGGGTCGATGCGGGCTTCGTCGGGCACGACCCACATCTGCACGAAGTGCACCGGCTCGTCGTGCTGCGCGCCTCCGGTCAACCGCCAGCAGTCGTTCTTCTCCGAGTGCAGGATGCCGCGGCCCGCGCTCATCCGCTGCGCGAGGCCCGGGTAGATGACGCCGCCGTGTCCCTCAGAGTCCTGATGCACGAGTGCTCCGCGCAGCACCCAGGTGACGATCTCCATGTCCTCGTGCGGATGGGTCTCGAACCCGGTGCCGGCACGGACCACGTCGTCGTTGTTGACCAGCAGCAGCCCGAAGTGGGTGTCGCGCGCGTCGTAGTGGCGGCCGAAGGAGAACGAGTGCTTCGAGTCCAGCCACGGGAGCCGGGTGGCGAAACGGTCCTGCGGGCGGCGCAGCTCGAGCGCCGGCTTCAGGTCCTTCGGTGCCGTCGTGGTCGGAAACGCGGGCATGGCGGCCTCCTGCTCGTCCTCGCCTCGACCCTACGCCCGCGCCGGGTGGTGCACGACGGCGGTTCCGATCGAACGCGGCGGTTGCCCGGACGGCGGTCTACCGCGCGATAATCCGGTTGACGGTCTACCGCTCCCGGCCGCGCGGCTTGAGCGGCGTGGCGGGCATCTCGGGGGCGCTGAGACGCCGGCCGGCGTAGCCGTGGACCTCCCCGAAGCGGTCACCGGTCATCCAATCCTCACGCGCCTGCGCCATCTCCTGCCCGGTTCGCCCCACGAAGTTCCAGAACATCACGATCCGCTCCTCGAAGGGCTCGCCGCCGAGCAGCATCAGGCCGGCAGCCGTCTCGGCGCGCAGCGGCAACTCCCGTCGCCCGCACCCGAGATAGAGCATCTCGCCCCGCACGGGCACCCCGTCCACCTCGGCCGCGCCCTGCATCGCGAGGACCGCGTGCTCGAAGTCGGGCTCGACGGGCAGGGCGACCCGCGCGCCCGACTTCGAGCGCGAGGTCGGCGCCCACCAGCGCGGAGAAGACCGTACCGGGTGAGCGCGCGCCGTCGAGCGCACCGAGGATCAGCGTCGCGCGCAGTCCGGGCGCGGTGATCGCGGGCAGCGCCGGGTGGTGCTCGAAGCTCGGCTCGGTGTCGCGGTGCGCGTCCGGCAGCGCCACCCACAGCTGCGCCCCGTGCAGGACCGCCGGGTGGTCCGCCGGGCTTTCCTCGGAGTGCGCGATGCCGCGGCCCGCGGTCATCAGGCCGAGCTGGTACGGGCGCACGGTCTGCAGGCTGCCGAGACTGTCGCGGTGCAGCACCTCGCCGTCGTGCAGCCAGCTGACGGTCTGAAGACCCATGTGCGGATGAGGCGGGACCTGCATGCCAGGTCCGTGCGCGATGTCGTCGGGGCCGTAGTGGTCGACGAAGCACCAGGCGCCGACCATCCTGCGGCCCAGGTTCGGCAGCAGCCGCCGCACCTTCGTGCTTTCGCCCAGGGGGACGACTTTGCCGGTCAGCAGCTCGTGTACTGGGCGCGCGGACACGTCCTGTCGTCCTCCGCAGACCGTGGCCGCGGGGCGCACGTCGAGGTTGCTCATGCCGGCCACGCTACGCCCGGCATACGTGGGCATACGCGCGATACTGTTCCCTACGATCACAGGAGGGTCTGAATGAGCGACCGCGTCAGGCTATTCATCGGCAGGTATACCGAGGGCGACACATCACCGCAGCCCGCTCCCGGGATCACCGTCGCCGAGTTCGATCCTGAGCGGCTCACGATCGAGCCACTCGGCGGCGCTCAGCTGCCCGAGGCGTCCTTCCTCGCGCTCAATCCGTCGGGCGGCGTGCTGTACGCCGTTCAGGAGGATGAGACGGACGGCCGGGCCGCGGCGTTCTCGATCGACGCGGGCACCAGCGCGCTGACCTTCCTCGGAAAGCAGCCCACGCACGGCGGGCTGCCGTGCCATCTGCTGGTCGAGCCGGGCGGGAGCCACCTGCTGACCGCGAACTACGCCGCCGGGAGCGTGGCGGTGCACCCGATCCGGCCCGACGGCGCCTTGGGCCCGTCGAGCGACGTCTCGCAGCACGTCGGTTCCGGACCGCGGCGCGATCGCCAGGCCGGCCCGCACGCGCACATGACCGCGGCAGCGCCGGGCGGCGAGGTGCTGCTCGCGGTCGACCTGGGCACCGACAGCATCTACGCGTACACCCTCGACGGGCTGTCGGGGCGGCTCACGCTCATCACGCAGAACCGGCTGCGGCCGGGCAGCGGCCCGCGGCACCTGGTCTTCCACCCGTCCGGCGAGTACTTCTACCTGGCCAACGAGCTCGGCAACTCGGTATCCGTGTGCGCATACGATCCCGGGACCGCCGCGGTGAAGGAACTGGCCGAACTGCCGGCCGTCGGCGAAGGCGGGGCCGGGCAGAACGCACCGGCGGGGATCGTGCTGTCCGCGGACGCGCGGTTCGCGTACCTGTCGAACCGGGGCGACGATTCGATCACCGTATTCGAAGTCTGCGACGGCGGCGCGCGGCTGCGCCCGGTCGGCCGCCACCCTTGCGGCGGGAGCCGGCCGCGGCACATCGTCTTCAGTCCGGACGGCCGCTTCCTGTTCGTGGCGAATCAGCAGTCGAACGACATCGCGGTGCTGCGGTTGGACCCGGAGAGCGGCGCGCTTTCACCGACCGGGCTCTCGTACCCGGTCAAGCAGGTCGCGCACGTGATCTTCGGATGAGACCGGCGGGGTCTCGCGGCGCCCGGCCTGCGGCCGGATGCAGTAGCAGAGGTGGCCGGCTCGACCGGGACGCCGTTCGACCAGTGGCGTGTCGAGGGCCCGGGCTTCCGCTCGGGCGACCTGGCCACCAGGGACGAGGCCGACGACCTGCTCACGGACGAAAGCGGCCTGATGATCGCGCTGCTGCAGCCCGACCCGCAGTTCCGGCCGATCGTCGGCCCGCAAGAGGGCCGCGCCGCACCCGCTTAGGCCGGCTTGGGATCCCGCAATCTCGCGCCGCGAGCTGCGACATACGCGATCACGTTGCGTATGCTGCAACAGGACGCTGTCCGGGGAGGAGGGGCGCTGTGGACGCCGCAGCACTCGGGGCGCTGGCCGCTGAGCGGATCGACTGGCGTTTCAAGGGATTCCCGGCCCGCTTCGACGGCCTGACCGTCGGCGAACTGATCGCGGCCGAGCCGCCGGTGGCCGAGTTCGGCACCCCGTTGCTGACGCTCGACGGCCCGGCGCTCACGCACAATCTGGCTTCGATGGCGCGGTACTGCGCGGCGCACGGCGTCGACCTGGCGCCGCACGGCAAGACCACGATGGCTCCCCAATTGTTCGCGCGGCAGTTGGACGCCGGCGCCTGGGGAATCACCGCCGCCACGATCGCACACGTGCGCGCATACCGGGCGTTCGGCGTCGAGACGATCGTTTTGGCGAACCAGTTGATCGACGCCGACGCGCTCGGCTGGGTGGCCGGAGAACTGCGCCGCGCGCCCCGTCTGAGGTTGCTGTGCTTCGCCGACTCGCTCGCGGGGGTCGCTCTGATGCAGGCGGCGCTGTCGGCAGCGGAAGCGCCCCGGCCGCTTGAGGTGGTCATCGATCTGGGCGCGCCCGGCGGCCGGACCGGCTGCCGGACGGCGGACGAAGCCGAGGCGGTGGCCCGCGCCGTGCACGCGGCGGATCGGCTGCGCCTGGTCGGCGCCGGGGGCTTCGAAGGGGCTCTCGCTCCGGACCGCGAACCGCGCAGCATCGAGCGTATCCGCGAATATCTGCGTTCCTTGCGGGAGCTGGTGATCAGGATCGACGACGCCGGGCTGTTCGACGAGACCGATGAGATCATCGCGACCGCCGGCGGCAGCGCCTACTTCGACGACGTCGTCGAAATCCTGGCCGGGGCGTGGGAAGCGTCGCGACCGGTTCGCACAGTGCTGCGCAGCGGCGCGTACATCACGCATGACGACGGTCATTATCGAAGGCTGACACCGATGGGGGACGGCCTGCGGGCCGCGCTGAGCATCCGCTCCCGCGTCGTGTCCGCGCCCGAGCCGGGGCTCGTGCTGCTCGACTTCGGCAAACGCGACGCTCCGATGGACCTGGGCCTGCCCGAGCCGCACTCGGTGCAGCGCGCGGACGGTTCGGTGGAAGTGCTCGCGCACTGCACTGTCAGTGCTCTGGCGGACCAGCACGCGTTCCTGCGATACGGCGGCGACACGGTCTTCCGGATCGGTGAGATCGTCTCCTGCGGCATCTCGCATCCGTGTACGGCCTTTGACAAGTGGCAACTGATCCCGGTCGTCGAGGACGGGCACGTGGTGGACGTGGTGCGCACCTTCTTCTGACCGACGCACTCCGCCACGACCGGGCGCGGGTGGCAGAGCACCGGTGGCGCTCGAACGCGGCCGCGGAAGGGTCGCGCAGGCACCGGCCGCGGACGTAGTGTGGTTCGACCCCGTGACGGTGGCGGACAGGCTCACCTTCGAACGGCCGTGCCGAACCGTTTGCGGGGCCGCGTACGTTCTGGTCGACGGCACGGCACGGCACGGCGCTGCGGCGCGGCACCCGGCAACCACGGCAACCACGGCAGTCCCGACCGAGGCGGAGGTTCGGATGCAGGCACCGCAGGCGCACTCCCCGGCGCACGCGCAGGCGTTCGCGTCGTCGGCGCGTCTCGACCCGCTGGAGGTGTTGGCCGGCGACCGCGTGCTGTGCATCGTGCGGGCCAACCAGGTGGCGGACCCGGCCGGGCTGGCCGCCACGCTGGCCGGCGCCGGCATCCGGCTGGTGGAGTTCACCTTCACCATCCCGGGGGTGCTCGACGTGATCGAGGCGGCGGCGGAGGTACCGGGCAGCGTGGTCGGCGCCGGGACGGTGCTCACGGCCGGCCATGCGCGCGACGCTGTGGCCGCGGGCGCGCGGTTCCTGCTGACGCCGGACGTCCGCCCGGAGGTGGCGACCGCGGCACGGGCCTGCGGCGTCCCGCTGATCATGGGCGCGTTGACGCCCACCGAACTGAGCCGCGCCGTCGACCTGGGCGCGGCGGCGGTGAAGGTGTTCCCCGCGCGGCTCGGCGGTCCCGCCTACCTGCGCGACCTTCTCGGCCCGTTCCCGGACGCGCGGCTGATCGCGACCGGCGGGGTGAACGCGGCCAACGCCGGGGACTTCGTGGAGGCCGGGGCGCTGGCCGTGGGCGCCGGAGCGGACATCGTGCCGCCGACCCTGGTGGAGCAGGGCGAGCACACGGCGATCGCGGAACGGGCCGAGGCGTTCGTACGCGCGCTGCGGTAGCGGCGGGCGCCGCACGGCCGCACGGCCACACGGCCGGCTCAGCCGCGAGCGTGCGCGTCCTTCGTGGTTTCGGCCGCGATGAAGCGGACCAGTTCGGGCAGCCCGTTTCCGGCCACCGCGTCGCGCTGGCGCCGGCTGCCGTTGCCATCGCGCAGGGTCTGCTCAAGCAGTGCGGCCACCTGCTCCCCGTCTCCGTGCGCCGCCAGTGCGGGTGACACGTGACGCAGCAGCCCGCGCGCCGCCGAACGCGCGTCGACCGGCTTTCCCTCCGGGCTGATCAGCGAGCCGTCCAGGCCGTGACGGGCCGCGTGCCAGCTGGAGGCCGCGGTGACCTCGGGCAGCGGGGAGGGCAGCGGCCCGCCGGCCTCATGTTCCCAGACCGCGGTCTGTGCCAGCCCCCTGACCAGGCCCGCGATCATCACCGCCTGTTCCACTCGCAGCTGGACGTCGGCCGCGCGTACCTCAAGAGTGCGGTAGCGCTCGGACAGCCGGGCGTGCCAGTACATCTGGTGCGCGTCACGTACCGCTCCCCCGTCCACCAGCGCGCGCACCCGGCGTTCGTAGTCGGCGCCGTCGGCGAACACCGGGGGCGGGCCGCTGACGGGCCAGCGCCCGAAGACCACTGTGCGCCAGCTGGCGAATCCGGTGTCACGGCCGCGCCAGAACGGGGAGTTGCCTGAGAGCGCCACCAGAACCGGTAGCCAGGGGCGCAGCCGGTTGAGCATGACGACGCCGGTGTCCCGGTCGGGAATCCCCACGTGCACATGCATCCCGTTGATCAGTTGCTCCTCGACGAGCTGCTGCGCGTCGCGGTACATGACCTGATAGCGCGGGGTGTCGGTGATCACGGCCGGTCCGGCGTCGCTGAACGGGGCGGCCGCTGTGGCCGCGAGCAGGCATCCGCTCTGCTGGGCGGCCTCGCCGAGCGCGTGGCGCAGGCGCAGCAGGTGGCCGCCCACCTCGTTGAGCGACTCGCACACCGGGGTGGCCACCTCCAGTTGCGCGAGCAGCAGCTCATGCTGCACCTCGGCAGCGGCGAGAGCCGGTTGCAGACCGGCGGCCTTGCACACCGCGTCGGCCGCTGCGACCGGGTGGCCGCTGACCGGATCGAGCAGCAGGTACTCCTCCTCGACCCCGAGCGTGATCACCCGGTTCAAGTACCCGCCCGGCGACGTTGAAACCGGCGCCGGGAAGCGGTTCACCCGAGTGCACGAGCGTCGAACCCGGGTACGGCCCGCGCGCTCGGTCTCGTCGTGTGCCGTGTACCGTGCGCCGCCGACAGAACCCTGTCACCCGTGTCGGGTGGGTTCTCACGGGGTCGTCAACGTGCGGACGGGTCGAGCGGCCGGTGGGTAGGCGCGACGTATGCCAGCAGCGGCACCGGACGCAGGCCGCAGCGGCGCTTGAACTCGCCGTAGCGCCGTCCGCATTCGAACCGCGTCACACCGAGCCGCGCGGCGTACTTCAGCGCCTCGTAGAAGAGCACGTAGAACGGGCTGAACTCGTCGGCGGACCGGTCGGCCGCGCAGGTCCACAGGTGCAGGCTGCGCTCGTCGAGCAGGCAGATCCCGAGGCCCACCACGCGACCGGAGACGCAGACCTCGATGATCCGCGCGGCCGGTCCGAGCAGGCGGTGTAAGCGGTGCAGGCCGCCCGGCGCGAAGTATCCGGCCTCCATGGACGCGACCAGCCCGTCGTGCGCCGCCGGCTGCCCGCGGCCGGGTTCCAGGATGCGGGTGACCGCCCCGGCGCGTTCGGCGCGGCGGCGGTGCAGGCTCAGCGTGTAGCGCTGGTGGCCGGGGAGGGCCGCGAGGTGGTCGGCCGGATCGAATCCGGGCGGCAGGTCGAGGACGTAACGCTGGTCGATGGGCACGCCGTGTGCGCCGAGGCCGGTCAGCGCGGCGGCCAGCGGTCCGGTGGCGTCCACGTTGACCAGGCCGTACCAGGGTGCTGACAATTCGGCGGCCAGGCTCTGGAACGCGGCCAGGACGGTGCGCACCGCGTCGAGGTCCGCGGGCCCTTCGCGGGACGGCAGCCAGGTGTCGTAGCAGTGCCAGGTGTGGCTGATCAGCCCGCGCTCAGTGGCGATAGAGGGTTCGTATACGGCGAGCGCGCCGAGCGGGTCCATCCGTGGCAGCAGCGCGACCGGAAGCGCGGCGCGGGCGCGGCGGTCGGCGTCGCGCAACACGAGGTAGGCGTAGGCGTCCGCGGGCAGCAGCCGGGACTCGCGGTACGCGGACAGGAAGGCGCTGCGGTAGAAGACCGGCGCTCCGCTGTCCGCCGCGAGGTCGTCCCAGTCGGGCACGGCGGCGACGTCGTCGTGTATCTCTACGGTGCCGGTCACCGGGGTTGGGCGCACGCGATGCTGCGGGTCGTGCGTTGGGCCATCGCTTCGAACACTCCGTCCATCGGCGGGTTGCGGCGGCGCCGGCGCCGCGTCCTCGGTAAGGGACGGCGCGGGCCGCTCGCGCAGCGGTCGCGAGCCGGGCGGTAGCTCGGACGCTAAAACAGGGTTCGAAGACTGTCAAGAGTCCGGTGCTCGGCGGCGCCACAATGCCTCACGCGGCCCAGCCGAAGCGGCGGTGAGTCACCTGCGGGCGACCTTCTTGCGCACCGGGACACACCCATGCGCTTCCCCCGTCAGCACCCTGCAATGCCGGCCGACAAGGCGACCACGAAGCCGGCGGGACGCTGGGGGTCAGGTCGCATGGGCCGCGGAGCTTGCGACGCGGCCCATGCGAGTCCGTACATCCCTGGCGGCCTGCGATGCGGCTAGCGCGCACCGAGCAGGTGGTCCAGTGCGAGCTGGTCGAGGTGCTCGAAGGCCATGCCGCGCTCGGCGGCGGCGTTCGGGTCGAAGTCCTCGAACGCGCTGCGGTCGGCCAGCAGGTCGGCGATCGTCTCGCCTTCGGCCAGCGTGGTCTGCGCGAGCTGGTCGAGCCGGGAGGCACGCAGCGCCGCCTGGACCTCGGGGTCGGCGCGGAACGCCGCGGCCTTCTGCTTGAGGATCAGGTAGTTGCGCATGCAGCCGGCCGCCGAGGACCAGACACCGGAGTAGTCCTCGGTGCGCGGCGGCTTGAAGTCGAAGTGCCGCGGGCCCTGGTACCCGGCCGACTCGAGAAGGTCCACCAGCCAGAACGCCGCCCGCAGGTCACCGGCGCCGAAGCGCAGGTCCTGGTCGAACTTGATCCCGGACTGGCCGTTGAGGTCGATGTGGAACAGTTTGCCGTGCCACAGCACCTGCGCGATGCCGTGCGGGAAGTTCAGCCCGGCCATCTGCTCGTGGCCGACCTCCGGGTTCAGGCCCACCAACTCGGGGTGCGCGAGCTTCTCGATGAAGGCCAGGCCGTGACCGACCGTGGGCAGCAGGATGTCGCCGCGCGGCTCGTTCGGCTTGGGCTCGATCGCGAAGCGCAGGTCGTAGCCCTGGTCCAGGACGTACTGGCCAAGCAGGTCGAAAGCCTCCTTGAGCCGGTCGAGCGCGACGCGCACGTCCTTGGCCGCGCCCGACTCCGCACCCTCGCGCCCGCCCCACGCGACGTACGTCTTGGCGCCCAGCTCGACCGCCAGGTCGATGTTGCGGATGGTCTTGCGCAGCGCGAAACGGCGCACGTCGCGGTCGTTCGCGGTGAAGGCGCCGTCCTTGAACACCGGGTGGGTGAACAGGTTCGTGGTGGCCATGGGGACCTTCATCCCGGTCTCGTCGAGCGCGGCGCGGAAGCGCTTGATGTGCGCCTCGCGATCGGCGTCGGCGGAGCCGAAGGGGATCAGGTCGTCATCGTGGAATGTGACTCCGTACGCACCGAGCTCGGCGAGGCGGTGTACCGACTCGACCGGGTCGAGCGGCGCGCGCGTGGCGTCGCCGAACGGGTCGCGGCCCACCCAGCCGACCGTCCACAGTCCGAAGGTGAACTTGTCGTCCGGTGTGGGCGTGTACTGACCCTGGTCAGTGTGGGACTGCGTCATTGCTTGCTCCCAGCGGTGTCGGAGGGCTAGCCTCATTCGTAAACGCGGAATACAAATTCCGCTCCCAACTTACTCCTTCGCGGCCCCGGGCGGTATCCGTCCCCCACCGGATCCCCCCGGGCGGCGAATCGACCGACCGAGGGGACGAAGATGTCACCGGCCGCAGCGCGCATCGTCATCGGCGTGGACAGCTCCACCCAGTCGACCAAGGCCCTGGCCGTGGACGTCGACTCGGGCAAGGTGGTGGGCACCGGGCGGGCGCCGCACACGGTCAGCGGCGGCGCGGGCCGGGAGAGCGATCCGCAGCAGTGGTGGGAGGCGCTGGTCTCGGCGCTGGAACAGACGCGACACGCCGGCTCGGCGCAGGCGGTCGCGATCGGCGGGCAGCAGCACGGCCTGGTGACGCTCGACGAGAAGGGCGTGCCGGTGCGCCCGGCGCTGCTGTGGAACGACGTGCGCAGCGCCCCGCAGGCCGCGGCGCTGGTCGAGCGGTTCGGCGCCGGGTGGTGGGCGCAGCGGGTCGGCAGCGTGCCGGCCGCATCGTTCACCGTCACCAAGTGGGCGTGGCTGCGCGAGCAGGAACCGGAGGCCGCCCAGCGGGTCGCGGCCGTGCGGCTTCCGCACGATTATCTGACCGAAAGGCTGACCGCGGAGGCGACCACGGACCGCGGCGACGCCTCGGGCACCGGCTGGTGGACGCCCCAGGGCTACGACGACGAGGTGCTCGACCACGTCGGCCTCTCCCCCGAGTTGCTGCCCCGGGTGGTCGAGCCCGGCCAGGCTGCCGGGCAGGTGCGGGTGCGCGACGGCGCCGCGGCACTCGGCAGCGCCGTGCCGCTGCGCGAAGGCACGCTGGTCGCCGCGGGAACCGGCGACAACATGGCGGCCGCGCTCGGCCTCGGTCTCGCGCCGGGCGTCCCGGTCCTCAGCCTCGGCACATCAGGGACCGTATACGCGGTCACCCGGGGCCGGCCGACCGACCCGAGCGGCATCGTCGCAGGGTTCGCGGACGCGCTCGGCGGCTGGCTGCCGCTGGCCTGCACGCTCAACTGCACCCTCGCGGTGGACCGGTTCGCCGCCCTGCTCGGGCTGGACCGGCAGGCCGTGGAGCCGGCGGGTAGCGCCGTGGTGCTGCCGTACCTCGACGGCGAGCGCACCCCGAACCTGCCGCTCGCCTCCGGCCTGGTGACCGGGCTGCGCCACGACACCACGCCGGGCCAACTGCTCCAAGCGGCCTACGACGGAGCGGCGTACTCGCTGCTCGCAGCCCTCGACGACGTGCTTCGCGCCGGCGGGCAGCAGCCGGAGTCCGACACCCCGCTGCTTCTGATCGGCGGCGGCGCCCGCGGCCCGGCCTGGCAGGACACGGTGCGCAGGCTTTCCGGCCGCGCGGTCCGCATCCCGGCGGCCGAGGAGATCGTCGCGCTCGGGGCCGCGGCGCAGGCTGCGGGACTGCTGACCGGCGAGAGCGCGGACGCGGTGGCCCGGCGGTGGAACACGGCGGCCGGGCCCGTGCTCGAACCGTTGCCTCGCGACGACACCGCCCGCGCCCTCATCGCGGCTACCCTGCAACGTGCCGAGCAGGGCGGCCTGTTCGCGGGCGGTCATGACATCGGAAGCGCTTCCGCGGACCGCTGAACCCGGCAAGCCCGACAGACCGTCTGATCCCTGGTGCGGCGGACGACGGATCACAAAACAGGACGGCACGACAGGGCAGGAGACGCAGCGTGAGCGAGGAGAGCGGCGCGGAGTCCGCGCTACCGGCGCGGGCCAGTCGGCGCGCTGCGGCGCGCGGCGGCTCGACGCGGTCAACGCAGCCGCGTGACGGCGAGAGTGGCGCCAGCGCGCGCGGCCCGGATGAAATACCGGCCGCGGACGCCGCCGATCCGGGCGAACAGGGCAGTGCGGGCGGGCTGGGCCGGACCGACGTCGCACGCCCGCAGCGCTCGGCCGGGCACCGCGCCGCCGGCCCGGCGTCGCAGCAGGGCATGCGCAGACAGAACCTCGCGCTCGTCATGAACGCGCTGGCAGCGCTCGGACCCAGCTCGCGCGCCGAGGTCGCCGAACGCACCGGGCTGACCCGCGCCGCGGTCGGCAGCCTCGTCAACGAACTGGCCGCGGCGGGCCTGACCACCGATCTCGGCCTGGCCCCCAGCGGGCGGGTCGGGCGGCCGGGCACCGCGCTCGCGCTCAGCGAGCACGGACCGGCCGGCCTGGGTCTGGAAATCGGGGTCGAGCGGCTCGGCGCGTGCGTCATCGACCTGCACGGCACGGTGCGCACCTGGGTCGAGACGGAGGCGCCGAACCGGAGCCGCGCGCCGCGCGAAGTGCTGGCCGAGCTGAGCGACGTGGCGGCGGCGGCGCTCCAGCACGCCGCCGCGCAGGGCCTGCACCCGGTCGGAACGGTCGTCGCGGTGCCCGGCCTGGTCGACGCCGCGAACGGCGCGGTCGAGCAGGCGCCGAACCTCGGCTGGCGCGCGGTGCCGGTCGCACAGTCGCTCGGCCAGTGGCTGCCCGCGCCGCTGCGGCCGGTGCCGATCGAGCTGGAGAACGAGGCGAACCTGGGGGCGCTGGCGGAACTGTGGCACGCCCCGGCCCGGCCGCCCGACTTCATCCACATCTCCGCGGAGGCGGGCATCGGCGCGGCGCTGGTGATCGACGGGCGGCTTTTCCGCGGCGCGCGCGGCTTCGCGGGAGAACTCGGGCACGTGCCCGTGCACCCGGAGGGCCCGCTGTGCAGTTGCGGCGCCCGCGGCTGCCTTGAGCAGTACGCGGGCGAGGAGACCGTGCTGCGCGCCTCGGGCCTGGCGGACGCCGGCGGCGACCGTATCAGGCTGTTGACCGATCAGGCGCTGGGCGGCAACCCGCTGGTGCTGGAGGCGCTGGAGGAGGCGGGCCGGGCTCTGGGCACGGCGTTGTCAGGCGCGGTGAACCTGCTGGATCCCTCGGCTCTCGTACTCGGCGGCGCGTACGCCGAACTGGGCGAGTGGCTGCTGCCGCAGATGCGGCGGGAGCTGGCCGCGCGCGTCACGGTGCGGCCGTGGAGCCCCGATGCGCTGCGGCTCTCGCAACTGGGCCGGCGCGGCCCGCTGCTCGGTGCCGCCACCGTGACGATCCGCCGGATCATCGAGGATCCGGCCCGCTACGCCGACTGGCGCAAGGCGCGTGAGCTCGCCGCCGCCGGTCGTTAGGGTGCTGAATCATGGACGCAGACGGACGGGGCGCGGACCGACAAGGCAGCGACAAACAGGGTATTGATACTGATAGACAAAGTACTGACAGGCCGGGTGCCGACAGTCCGGGCGCTGAAGCGCAGGGCCCTGACAGCCAGAGCACTGACAAACAGTGCACTGACCGGCCCGGCGGGTGCGGGCCGCTGCGCGGCGCGCTGGTCACGCTGCGCCAAGCGACCACGGGTGACGTACCCGCTTTGGCCGCGATCCGCGCGCAGCCACAGGTCTATCGGTGGTGGCGCGGCGGCCCGGACCTGACCGCCGCCGTCACCGAGGAGTTGTCCGTCGAGGACGAGTACGGCTTCGTCATCGAGCACGCGGGCCGGACCGTCGGCCTCGTCCAGTGGTCGGCGCAGGACGAACCGGACTACCGCCACGCAAGCATCGACATCTACCTCGACGCGGCTTCACACGGCCGCGGCCTGGGCGCCGACGCGGTGCGTACGCTCGCGCGGCACCTCATCGTCGAGCACGGGCACCATCGGATCACGATCGACCCGGCGGCGGACAACACGGCCGCGATCCGCTGCTACGCCAAGGTCGGTTTCAAGCCGGTGGGGATCATGCGAGGCTACGAGCGCGGGCCGGACGGGACCTGGCACGACGGCCTGCTGATGGATCTGCTCGCGGACGAGCTGATCGACTGATTGACTGTTGATCGCAGCGGGCGAGACAACCGGGCGATCGCCGGCGGTGAACAGACGGCGTCGGAGAGCGGAGGCGGCCAATCATGGCAGTACGAGCGGTATGGAACGGCAAGGTGCTCGCGGAGAGCGCGGAAACCGTCGTAGTCGAGGGCAACCACTACTTCCCTCCGGCCGCGGTACATCGGGAATACTTCACACCGAGCGACACGCACACCACCTGCCCGTGGAAGGGTGTGGCGAGCTACTACACCGTCACCGTGGACGGCGAGAGCAACGCGGACGCGGCCTGGTACTACCCCGAGCCCAAGGACGCGGCCGCGCAGATCCGCGACCACGTGGCATTCTGGCGCGGTGTGACCGTAGAGGACGCATGACCATGGACGAACCGGCGACGCAGTAGCCTGGCCGGCCGGAATGCGGGTCGTCGTCCTGTCGGACACACACGCGCCCCGGCGGTGGCGCGGCTGCCCGCCCGGGGTCGCCGAACACCTGCGCGAGGCGGACCTGATCCTGCACGCCGGCGACGTGTGCACATCCGACGTGCTCGACGAGTTGTCCGCATTCGCTCCGGTCCGTGCGGTACTCGGCAACAACGACGGGCCGGACGTCGCGGTGTGGGGCGCTTGCGACGTGGACCGGTTCGAGATCGACGGGCTCGCGGTCGCGATGATTCACGACGCCGGTCCGGCGGCGGGCCGTATCGCGCGCATGCACCGTCGTTTCCCCGAAGCGCGGCTGGTCGTATTCGGGCACTCGCACATACCGCTCGACGAGAGCGGCGAGGGCGTGCGGATCTTCAATCCCGGTTCGCCGACGGACCGCAGGCGGCAGCCGCGCGGGACGCTCGGCGTCCTGGAGATCGGCGGCGGTGCGCTGGTCCACGCGCGCATCGTCCCGGTGACCTGACCCGCGCAGCTCAGCAGTCCGCGCGGTCCGGGGCATCGATCGCGGCATCGACCGGGCCGGCCGCAGTACCCGGATTCGCCGCGTCGGGGCGATCCGCGGCGAGATCGAGCAGCGCGGCCACCGTCTGGTCCACGAGCCGGTAGCGCACGATCCGTCCGTCCTTGCTCGCCGCGACCGCGCCCGCGACGCGCAGCAGTCGCAGCGCCTGGGAGACCGCGGTGTCGTTCATGCCGGCGGCCACCGCCAGGTCCGAGACGCTGATGCCGGGGACGCGGCGGATCGCCCGCAGCAGCGTGAGGCGACCCGGGTCGGACAGCAGCGCGAAACGCTGCGCCCAGGCGCGCACCGCAGCCGGGTCGCCCACCCCCTCGATCGCCTCGCAGACCCGGTGCCCGTCGATGGTGCGGCGATGGGCGTGTTCGGCCGGCACGAGATGCATGCGCCCATTCTCGCCCTTGGGCCGGAGCGCGGCGCGACACCTGCATAACTGATGAGGCTTGCAGCAGGTGGCGCTCCCCAGTACGTTGGCGGTGCCGTGGTGATCGGGAAGACCGGTGCGCGGCGGGCGCGGCCGTCCGACGGCGGGGGCGCCCGCGGCAAGTCCGGAGCGGCCCTCGCCACTGTGATCGGGAAGTTCCCGCTCCCTCGCCCCTCGGGGCGGCCACTGGACGCGTGTGTCCGGGAAGGCGGAGCCGGAACGTTC
Organism: Actinocrinis puniceicyclus; assembly: GCF_018283645.1. Lineage (GTDB taxonomy): Bacteria > Actinomycetota > Actinomycetes > Streptomycetales > Catenulisporaceae > Actinocrinis > Actinocrinis puniceicyclus. Next base: position 40,674 of record NZ_JAGSXH010000034.1, read on the forward strand.
GACCCGTCAGCCAGGAGACCGGCCGCGGCACTGTACTCGACCATCCACGAGGTGCTGGAGGCGGTCCCGCGTGAGCGTGCCCGAGCAGTGCGTCAGCAGCGCAGTCCCCCGTCCCGCCGTCCCCTGGCAGCGTTCGGACACCTACCGCGTCGCGGCGCTGGCGCTGGTCATCCTTCTGATGCACGCGCTGGCGTTCGGTGTGCTCGCGCTGCTGGTCGCGCCGCACCACTACGCGGTGGGAAAGCAGGTCTTCGGCTTCGGCCTCGGGCTGACCGCGTACACGCTCGGCATGCGGCACGCCTTCGACGCCGACCACATCGCCGCGATCGACAACACCACGCGCAAGCTGATGGCAGAGGGCAAGCGGCCGATCTCGGTCGGGTTCTGGTTCGCGCTCGGACACTCCACCGTGGTGGTGCTGCTCGCCGCGCTGATCGCGGCCGGGGCGCGCGAGGCCACCGCGCTGACCGGTCAGACCTCGGATACGCACCGGACGCTGGAGATCATCGGCACGGGCGCCTCCGGCGTCTTCCTGTACCTGATCGGCCTGCTGAACCTGGCCGCGCTCGTCGGCATCGCCCGGCTCTACCGGGCCGCGCGCGCGGGAGCGCACGACGAGGCGGCGCTCGACCAGCGCCTGGCCCGGCGCGGCCTGCTCAACCGGCTGCTGGGCCGGCTGACCCGTTCGGTCGGCCGGCCCGGGCAGATGTACCCGATCGGATTACTGTTCGGCGTCGGATTCGACACCGCCTCCGAGGTGCTCCTGCTCGGCATGGCGGCCGGCTCGGCGGCAGCCGGGCTGCCCTGGTACGCGATCGTGTGCCTGCCGCTGCTGTTCGCCGCCGGGATGTCGCTGTTCGACACGCTCGACGGCACGTTCATGAACTTCGCCTACCACTGGGCCTTCGCCCACCCGGTCCGCAAGATCTACTACAACCTGGCCGTGACCGGGCTTTCGGTCACCGTCGCGCTGGTCGTCGGCACCGTGGAACTGGTCGGGGTGGCACACGACCGCTTCGGGCTGCGCGACCCGGTCTCCGGCTGGGTCGCCGGGCTGGACCTGAACAACGTGGGCTTCCTGATCGTCGGCGCGTTCGCGGCGGTGTGGGCGGCCGCGCTGGCTTACTGGAAGCTGGCCGGGGTCGAGCGGCGCTGGTCTCGGGCCCTCGGCGCGGGCGAGAAGCGATAGCGGCGGCCTCAGCGGTGCAGCCCGGCCGCGTCGAGCGCGGCCTGCAGGGAACTGATGTAGCCCTGCGAGGTGTAGGTCGCGCCGGAGACGATGTCCACTTCGGCGCTCTGCTTCGCGAGCACCTCGCCGCGCAGCCTGGTCGCCGCGTAGTTGCCGCCGGCCCAGGAGTGCGGGTTGTCGTGCGGCAGCGACACTGCGTCGACGTCGACGATACGCCCGCCGGTGATCGTCACGCGCACCTGCACGATGCCGTGCGCGAGGACGACCTGCGGGCCGGTCACGGTCATGGTGTCGTTGCCGCGCACGACCTTCGCGGCGTACCCGGCGCGCGCACCCTCCTTCATACCGAGCAGGGCCAGCATCGCGAGTACGGTCGTGGTGATGAAGACGGCGGTTCGGCGCACGGTGACGGTTCCTCTCCCATCCGGCGGACGGCGGCTCGGCCGCGCGCGATGCGCCCGGCGCCGGTGCACACGTGGAATCAGCCTCCCGCGATCGCTGCCGGCGCGAAGCTTGACCGAGTCTTTGCCCGGGACGCGCGCCTCGAACGCCGCGGCGGGCCGGCCGCCGGTTCAGCATCAGGCCGCGGGAACCTCCAAGCGCAGGCCGGAGAGCGGTTCGCGGTGGTACGGAAGCCAGCGGCGGCGGCGAACCTCGGCCGACGGCTGCGGTCCCGGCACGATCAGCACCGGGCACTGCGCCTTGCGCGCACAGTCGCGGCTGATGGAATGCACCCCCAGGCCGTGCCGGCGGCCGGAGCCGTCGGTGCCGACGACCAGCAGGTCCCTCGGGTCGCGGGCGCGACGCACCAGCGTTTCCGCGACCGGGCCGATCAGCAGTTCGCGATGGACGACCAGATCGGCCGGCACGCCGCCGAAGACGTCCGCGAACGCCGCGTCGATCAGCGTCACCTCCCCCGGCGAGATGCCGCGCGCGACGCGGACCGCGTAGAGTGCGCCGTCGCGCCGCCTGGCCTGGTCGACCGCGAAGCGCAGCGCGGCCAGTCCCGGAAGGCGGCGGTCGATGCCCACGAACACCCGCGCAACCGCAGCGTTGTCCATGCGCCGCTCTCCTTCCTCGCGACCGGTGCGTGCGGCCGACGTTTTCACGGTACCCGCGAGCGTGGCCGATGGGGGCGGTTTCCTGCGGATTCAGCACTGTGCGCCCGCATGTGCAGCCGCCGGGTGCGGCGCGTTCGTTCAGCCGTGCGTGCCCGTCCGCCACGGTCCGGCGACACGCCGGGAACGGGCCGGGAACGGGCCGACGGCGACCGAACGACGAGCGACCCCGGATTAGCACCCCGCTTCGGCTGGGGGCAGACTTGCGCCCATGGATTCGAGTGACGGGCTGCCCGCCCTCAGCCCGGCGGACATCGAGCGGCCCAGCCCGGCGCGCATCTACGACTACTGGCTGGGCGGCAGCAACAACTTCGCCGCCGACCGCGAGGTGGCCGAGCGGGCCGCCGCGGCCATGCCGACGCTGCGCGCGGCGATCTGGGCCAACCGCGCGTTCCTGCGCCGCGTGGTGAAGGCGCTGGTCACCGAGTACGGGGTCACCCAGTTCCTGGACCTGGGCTCGGGGGTGCCGACGGTCGGGAACGTGCACGAGATCGCGCAGGACGCCGATCCGTCGTGCCGGATCGTATACGTGGACATCGACCCGGTGGCCGTCGCGCACGGGCACGCGCTGCTGACCGGCAACGAGCAGGCCGTGGTGATTCACGGTGACCTGCGGCACCCCGCGACGGTGCTGGAACACCCGAAAACCAGGCGTCTGCTCGACTTCAGCCGTCCGGTGGGCGTGCTGATGAACGCGGTACTGCACTTCATGCCGGACGAGGAGCAGCCGGAGCAGATCGTGCACGCCTACCGGGACGCGCTGTGCCCCGGCAGTTTCCTCGCCCTCTCGCACGCCGCGCCGGACCTGGACCATCCCACCGAGCAGGCGGGCATGGTGGACGACTACCAGCGCTCGACCAGGGTGCGGTTCATCCACCGCACGCCGGAGCAGTTGGCCGGCTGGCTCGACGGCTTCACGCTGGAGCCTCCGGGCATCGTGCAGGTCAACGAGTGGCGCCCGGACGTGGAGAGCCACCAGCACATTCTGCGCACGTACGGGCTGCTGGCGCGCAAGGACTGAGCCCGGTCCGCAGCAGGCGTCCCGCCCCGCGTCAACGCAGCCGGAAGCCGGTGACCCAGGCGCGGCGGCGCAGCGTGAAGCCGAGCGACTCGTACACGCGGACGGCACCCGTGTTCGACGCCAGCGCGTGCAGGTAGGCGTGCTCGCCGCGCTCGCGGATGCCGGCGACCACGGCGCGCACCAGGCGCGTGGCCAGCCCCTGGCCGCGGTAGGCCGGATCGGTGCACACGGCGCTGACCTCGGTCCAGCCCGGCGGACGCTGCCGCTGCCCGGCCATCGCCACGAGCCGGCCCTCACGCCTGGCACCGAGGAAGGTGCCCATCGCGAGGGTGCCCGGCAGGAACGGGCCCGGCCGGGTGCGCTCGATCAGGTCCAGGATCTCGGGCAGGTCGCCGAGGCCGAGGACGACGGCCTCGGGATCGGGCCGCGCGTCGACCGCGTCATCGGTCAACTGCACGCACTCTTCGGCGAATACCGGCTCCCAGCCGGCGGGCGCCTCGGTGGTCCCGGGCAGGCAGAACAGTGTCGCGCCAGCGCCGAGCAGCGCCGCCGCGTCGGCCCAGCATTCCTCGTCGGCGGGGTCCTCCAGGGCGGCGAAGGGCGAGACCTCCGGCCGGTAGCGCACGGCGCGCCCGCGGCGTTCGGCGAGGTGCGCGTGCGGGCCGCCGACGAGCGCCGACCAGGCCGGACGGTCCAGCACGTGCCCGGCGCCGGCGGCCGGGCCGCGGTTCCTCAGGCTGCTGATCTCCCCCGTCGTCATCCTGCGCCTCCGGTCTCGGCCGTTCGGTGTCGCATCGTGCGCGCCGTCGCACGCGACCAACTTATCCGGTCGGGTTCTCGCAGGGCACGCCGATAAAACGGCGGCGGCCTCGGCACGAGCCGTGACCGCCGCCGCTGTCAAGCGGGCCGTGATCAGTTGTACGGCCACACCCAGTCGCGCACCTCGGGAAGGTCGTCGCCGACCTCACGGGTGTACGCGCGGGCGCGGGCGCGCGCGTCGATCATCGCCTGGCGCAGGTGCGCGCCGCGCACGGCCAGGCCGGGAACCCGGTCGATCACGTCGATGACCAGGTGGTAGCGGTCCAGGTCGTTGAGCATCACCATGTCGAACGGCGTCGTGGTGGTGCCCTCCTCCTTGTATCCGCGCACGTGGATGTTGTGGTGGTTGGTGCGCCGGTAGGTCAGCCGGTGGATCAGCCACGGATAGCCGTGGTACGCGAACACGACCGGCCGGTCCGTGGTGAACAAGGAGTCGAACTCCCGGTCGGACAGGCCGTGCGGGTGCTCGGTGTCCGGTTGCAGGCGCATCAGGTCCACGACGTTGACCACGCGCAGCTTCAGGTCGGGGAACGCCTCGCGCAGGATCGCGCAGGCGGCCAGAACCTCCAGTGTCGGGATGTCGCCGGCGCAGCCGAGAACCGCGTCGGGCTCGGCGCCCTCGTCGGTGGAGGCCCAGTCCCAGATGCCGATGCCGCGGGTGCAGTGCAGCACCGCCTCGTCCATCGACAGCCAGTTGTGCGTGGGCTGCTTGCCCGCGACGACCACGTTGACGTAGTGGCGGCTGCGCAGGAGGTGGTCGCCCACGGACAGCAGGGTGTTGGTGTCCGGCGGCAGATAGACCCGTACGATCTCGGCCTTCTTGTTGATCACGTGGTCGATGAAGCCGGGGTCCTGGTGCGAGAAGCCGTTGTGGTCCTGCCGCCACACGTGCGAGGTCAGCAGGTAGTTCAGCGAGGCGATCGGGCGGCGCCACGGGATCTCGCGGGTGGTCTTGAGCCACTTGGCGTGCTGGTTGAACATCGAGTCGACGATGTGGATGAACGCCTCGTAGCAGGAGAAGAAGCCGTGCCTGCCGGTGAGCAGGTAGCCCTCCAGCCAGCCCTGGCACATGTGCTCGGAGAGCACCTCCATCACCCGGCCGTCGGGGGCCAGGGCGGCGTCGTCGTCGGGCTCGGTGCCGGCCAGCCAGGTGCGGCCGGTGGCCTCCAGCACCGCGCCGAGCCGGTTGGAGGCCGTCTCGTCCGGGCCGAAGACCCGGAAGTTGGCGCTGCGCTCGTTGCGCTTCATCACATCGCGCAGGAACACCCCGAGCACGCGGGTGGCCTCCGTGAAGGTGGTGCCGCGCTCCTTGACGTCGACGGCGTAGTCGCGGAAGTCGGGCAGGTCCAGGTCGCGCAGCAGGATGCCGCCGTTGGCGTGCGGGTTGGCGCTCATCCGGTGCGCTCCCCGCGGCGGCAGCTGCGCCAGTTCCGGGATCAGCGCGCCGGCCTCGTCGAACAGCTCGGCGGGCCGGTACGAGGCGAGCCACTGCTCCAGCTGGGCCAGGTGCGCCGGGTTCTCGCGCAGGTTGGCCAGCGGCACCTGGTGCGAGCGCCAGTTGCCCTCGGTGCGCTTGCCGTCGACGGAGGGCGGACCGGTCCAGCCCTTGGGCGAGCGCAGGATGATCATCGGCCAGCGCGGCCGTTCGACGACGCCGCCCTCGACGGCGCCCGGGCCGGAGCGCGCCGACTGCTGAATGGCCCTGATGTCGTCCAGGGCGTCATCGAAGGCCGCGGCCATCGCCTGGTGCGCCGCGTCGTGGTCCTTCGGGTCGGTGATCTCGACCGTGATCGGACGGTATCCGTACCCTTCGAAAAGCTTCTCCAGCTCTTCGTGCGGGATGCGGGCCAGCACGGTCGGGTTGGCGATCTTGAACGCGTTCAGGTGCAGGATCGGCAGCACCGCGCCGTCGCGCACCGGGTCGAGGAACTTGTTCGAGTGCCAGGACGCGGCCAGCGGCCCGGTCTCGGCCTCGCCGTCGCCGACCACGCAGGCGACCAGCAGGTTCGGATTGTCGAATGCCGCACCGTAGGCGTGCGCGACCGAGTAGCCCAGTTCGCCGCCCTCGTGGATGGAGCCCGGGGTTTCCGGGGCGACATGGCTGGGGATGCCGCCGGGGAAGGAGAACTGGCGAAAGAGCCGCCGCAGTCCCTCCTCGTCCCGGCCGATGCGCGGGTAGACCTCGGTGTAAGTGCCCTCCAGGTACGCGTTGGCGACCAGGCCGGGGCCGCCGTGTCCGGGCCCTGTGATGTAGATGGCTTCCAGCTCGCGCGCCTTGATCTGCCGGTTGAGATGCGCGTAGAGGAAGTTCAGGCCGGGAGTGGTACCCCAGTGGCCCAGCAGCCTCGGCTTGATGTGCTCCTCGCGCAGCGGTTCGCGCAGCAGCGGGTTGTCGAGCAGGTAGATCTGTCCCACCGACAGATAGTTGGCGGCACGCCAATAGGCGTCGATCAGGTCCAGGTCGCGACGGGATAGCGCCCCCGCCTCGCGGTCGGCCATGGCCGGTGCCCCTTTCGGCTTCACATTCCCTCTTCGGATCTTCTGCCTTCAGTATTTCGTCTAGACCAGCGTGGTGGCTCAGTCCGGTGATCTGGATGGGTCGTTGGTCCTACCGGCGCCGGGTCGAACGCACCTGGGGCGGGTACACGGCAACGGCGAACGTAAAGATCGGGCGCGCTAAGCGTCTCGACGAGGCGGCCGGGCGGGTCCCGGACGACGGCGGAGGTGGCGGATGGGGCGGGCCGTGCTGGTGTTCAACGCGGGATCGTCGTCGGTGAAGTATCAGCTGATCGACCTGGACGGCGGGGGGCGGCTGGCCACCGGGCTGGTCGACCGGATCGGCGAGGGCGGCGAAGGGCTGCTGAAGCACCGTGCGGGCGACGGCCCGCCGCACGAGACGCGGGAGCGCTTCGCCGATCACGCGCAGGCCCTGGACGCGATCCTGGCCGCGTTCAAGCAGGCCGGGCCGGACCTGGACCGGACGGCGCCGGTGGCGGTCGGACACCGGGTCGTGCACGGCGGGACGCGTTACGGCCGGCCGACGCTGATCGACGACGCGGTGCTCGCGGGTATCAGGGAGCTCAGTGCGCTCGCCCCGCTGCACAATCCCGCGAACGCGGCCGGGATCGAGGTGGCTCGCAAGGCCTTCCCGGACATCGCGCACGTCGCAGTGTTCGACACCGCCTTTCACCGCACGCTGCCCGCGGCCGCCTACACCTATGCCGTGCCGCGCGAGTGGCGGGAAGAGCACTCGGTGCGGCGCTACGGCTTCCACGGCACCTCGCATCAGTACGTGGCGAGGCGGGCGGCGGCGCTGCTGGGCAAGCCCGCGCAGGAGGCGAATCTGATCGTGCTTCACCTCGGCAACGGCGCGAGCGCCTGCGCGGTCGAAGGCGGGCGCAGCGTGGAGACCTCGATGGGTCTGACGCCGCTGGAGGGCCTGGTGATGGGTACCCGCAGCGGGGATCTCGACCCGGCCGTGCCCGAGTACCTGCGCCGGGTCGCGGGTCTTGACGCCGAGCGGATCGACGCGGCGCTGAACCACGACAGCGGGCTTCGCGGCCTGGCCGGCAGCAACGATCTGCGGGATCTGCACGAGGCCCGCGAGCGGGGCGACGAGGATGCGCGACTGGCCCTGGACGTGTACTGCCATCGCATCAAGAAGTACGTGGGTGCCTACTACGCGGTCCTCGGCCGCCTCGACGCGGTCGTGTTCACGGCGGGCGTCGGCGAGAACGACCCCGAGGTCAGGGCCCGGTCGCTCGCGGGGCTGGAACGGCTGGGCATCACGCTCGACGACGGGCGCAACCGGTCGGGCGGGCGCGGCGAGCGGTTCGTCTCCCCCGACGGGGCGCCGGTGCCGGTGCTGGTCGTGCCGACCGACGAAGAACTCGAAATCGCCGTTCAGGCCCTCGAAGCGGCCGGGCTGGGCGCGTCGTGATCCAAACCTGAGAGTGGTGGCGGCCCCTACGCCTACGCCTCAGGCCGTGGCTTCTTCTCGCGGGCCAGACAGGCGAGGGCCGCGATCAGGGACATGACGATGGCGAGCGAGAAGACGACGACCAGGCCGGTGTGAAAGGGGCCTGATATAAGGGTGGGGAAGAACTGCCGGCCGGTGAGCGTGTGCGCGTTCGCGGCCGGCAGTTGCCCGAGCACGCGCGGGCCGAGCAGCTGCTGGATCGGGTTGTAGCCGAGGAACGCGGCGAACAGCGTGCCGACCGGAGGCAGCGCGGCCACCGTGCGCGCGTCGGCGAGCGGCACGCCCTGCGCGGTCAGGCCGGAGGTGAGCGTGTGCGGCAGGGAGCCGGCCAGGCCCGCGACCATCAGCGAGAAGAAGATTCCGATCGAGAGCACCATGCCGGCGTTCTGGAAGGTCGCGCGCATCCCGGAGGCGGCGCCGCGCAGTTCGGCCGGCACGTTCGACATGATGATCGAGGTGTTGGGCGCGGCGAACAGGCCGCCGCCGAGCCCGTTGAGGAAGACCAGCAGCGCGAACCACAGGTAGCCGAAGTCCGTCGGCAGCAGCAGCAGGCCGGCGAAGGACGCGGCCATCACCACCAGTCCCCCGGCCGCGAACAGCCGGGCGCCGAACAGGTCGGACAGGTGCCCGGATATGGGGCCGGCGGCCAGGAACCCCACGGTCAGCGGCAGCAGGTAGATCCCGGCCCACAGCGGCGTGCGCGCGTAGTCGTAGCCGTGTAGCGGCAGCCAGATGCCCTGGAGCCAGATGATCAGCATGAACTGCATGCCGCCGCGCCCGATCGAGCCGAGCAGCGCCGCCGCGTTGCCGCCCGTGAAGGCCGCGTTGCGAAACAGCCGCAGCGGGAACATCGGCTCGGCCACGCGCATCTCGACCACGCAGAACACCGCCAGCAGCCCGAGGCCGCCGGCCAGCCCGGCGATGACCCACGGATCGGTCCAGCCCATGGTGTGCCCGCCGTAGGGCTGGATCCCGTAGGTGATGCCGGCCAGCAGCGCGGTCAGCCCGACCGCGAAGGTGATGTTGCCCCACCAGTCGATCCGCGCGGCCCTGCGCACGCCGGTCTCGTGCAGCGAGCGGTACGCCCAGACCGTGCCGATCAAGCCGATCGGCACGTTGACCCAGAAGATCGTGCGCCAGTTCCATTCCGCCAGTACGCCGCCGAGGACGAGCCCGATGAAGGAGCCCGCGATCGCGGCGACCATGTTCACGCCGAGCGCCATGCCGCGCTGGGCGGCCGGGAACGCGTCGGTGATGATCGCGGCGGAGTTCGCCATGAGCATCGAGCCGCCGACCGCCTGGGCGATGCGCCACAGGATCAGCCACAGCGCCCCGCCGCCGCCGTGTAGCGGGTCGAGGGATAGGATGACCGAGGTGACCGCGAAGATCAGGAATCCGGCGTTGTAGATGCGCACCCGGCCCCAGATGTCGCCGAGGCGGCCGAGGGCGACCACCAGCACCGCCGAGACCAGCATGTAGCCCATGAGCATCCACAGCAGGTAGCTGACATTGCCGGGCCGCAGCGGATCGAGGCGGATGCCGTTGAAGATGGCCGGCAGCGAGATCAGCACGATGGAGCTGTTGATCGTCGCGATCAACATGCCCAGGGTGGTGTTGGACAGCGCGATCCACTTGTAGCGCGGGTGGTCGACGCTCACCCACCCGCGCCGCCGGCCGCGGATCGCCTCCTGCGTCTCTCCCGGCGTGGTCTCGCCCTGAGTTCCCGTGCTCGTCATCCGCATCCGCCCTTTCGCCGGCGCCCCGGGCGGCGCGGGCCGCTCACCCTGCCGCGGCTCACCGGACACCCGCGCCAATTTGCTTAGCAAAAGTAACCTTATTATCCCCATCGCCGGTGGCCGCGTCCATGCGGATGCGCCCGCGGATCGGCCGTGCGCTGCGCGCAGGAGCGGCTCGTCCAGGTAACCGCGTGGCGGACTCGTTAATCACGGCTTGGTCAACGACCCCGGCCGCGTGTATCACCGGCCGCATACCGCACCTCTTCTAGATGCAGCGCGGCTTAGCGCGGCGTCCCGACGGCACGGCCGCGGGGATCACCCGAACCCGGAGGCGGTCCATGATGTTTCGCCACCTTCCGTTCCATGAGCCGTCGGGCGGCCGAGGCCGCGACCGCGGCGCGGCAGTGGAACAGACCGACGTGCCGACGGCCGTCGACGGTGCGCCGCGGATCGTCACGCGACTGCGTGGCGTCGCGCACGGTCACGCCGTGCTCAGCCGCCTCGCCGTCGGCGACCGGGGCGCGTTGTCGGATGCGGGGCTGCCGAGCCGGCGGCCGTACGACACGCAGCGGCACGCATGGGGTCTGGGCCACGACCGCGCGAACGAAGCGTCCTACCTCGTGTCGGGCGGCCCGCATCGCATCGACTGGAGCCATCCGGCGCTGCGCGGGCTCGAACCGCTCGGGCACACCCGGCCGCGACACCGGATCGACCCGGGCGAGGTGCGCCGGGACCTGGCGCCGACGCTCGCCGGGGCGCTGTCCGAGTGGCTGGTGCAGATGGCGGGAGTGCCGCTGGGGTTCATGCCCGGGGATCTGTGGTACCTCTTCCCGTCCAACGCCGACCTCGGCGCCGCCTACGCCGAAAACCATCAGGAGCCTGAAACGCTCTATACGCCCTTCCGGCTCGGCCAGGACGGCTGGCTTTCGGCCGCGGCCGGCCCGACGGTCAACGTGCAGTACGGCCCGGTGCTTGCGCGGCCGCGCGACGACGCGGCCGACATCGCCAGGCGGTTGGCCCTCGACCCACGGGACGAGGCGAGCATGCAGCGCGCGGAGGAAGCCTGTCTGCTGTACCTGTGGGCGCCTATCACGTTCCGGGCCGGGGAAGTGCCGCTCGTCTCGGGGGTGCTCCAGGTCGATCCGGTACGCGGCAGCGACGGGCGCGCACCGCAGTTCGCGTGGTTCCGTCCGCAGTCCCCGAACGGGCTGCGCAGCCGCGCGCAGGTGCGCATGCTGCTCGCGAACGTCTGCGCGGGCCGCTGAACGCCGGCCGTCCTCGTCGCGGTTCGCGCACACGCACCTGCCCCTCGGCCGCCTGAACGGCGCGGCCGGCGCACGCGTTCCGGCTTCGGGACGCCGTTCAGCTCCTGTGCTGACCGATCCACGCCGCGACCTGTTCGACGTCCACCTGCACGCCGGTGTTCACGCGAAGAACCGGCCCGAGACCGATCGGCCTGGCGGTGCGCCGCCAGTGCTCCCATTCCTCGTCGTCGGCGAGCGCCCCGTGGATGGGATGGCGGGGAAGGCGCTGCTCGTAGCGCTGCCTGGCCAGTTCGGGCGGCACCTCGCACCAGAGCTCCAACGGCCGCTCGACGCCGGCGCGGGCCAGACCTCCGGCCGCGAGGCGGTGATAGTCGGCCGGCCAGAAGGACTCCAGGATCGCGCCGCCGGGCGCGTCGGCGAGCAGCGCCCACATCGTCTCGCTCGCGGCCGCGCCGAAGGCCTGGTTCCAGCGCCGCTGCGGGAGGCCGTCCGCGGGCTGCGCGCCGAACACGTCGGCGTGCGCCTCCTTGATCACGTCCTTGCTCAGCAGCGGCAGCAGCATCCTGCGTGACAGGGCGCGGGCGAGAGTCGTCTTGCCCGCCCCCGGCAGGCCGTTGACAAGAATCGCGGTGAGCGGGTCCACACGGTGATGATCGCAGGACCGCGCGGTGAACGGCGCGGTGAACCGGGTGGCGGACCGCGCGGCGACCGGGCGAGCACCGGGCGGCAACCGGTTCTTTACCGGATGCTTACGGAAAATCACCGTCAGCTCGCAGTACTCTGATGGTGTCCGTTCTGTCCGGACACACCCACTATATAAGGACGCATATGAAGAGCTTCGGGCGTCCGCGGCCCACCCACGCCGCGACCCGCCGCAAGAGTGCCGCGCTGACCGCGACGGTGCTGTTCGGAACGCTGCTGACCGC
>NZ_JAGSXH010000350.1 GCF_018283645.1 Actinocrinis puniceicyclus
ACCCAACCCTCCGACCTAGGCCTCACAGAACCCGGACACCCCCTCCTCGGCGCAGCCATCGAACTCGCCGATGGTTCGGCGGTGTTCACTGGCCGCCTGTCGCTCGCCACGCATTCGTGGCTGGCGGAGCACGCGGTCTGCGACACCGTCCTCGTGCCGGGCGCCACGTTCGTCGACCTCGCTCTTGCTGCCGGCGCGAAGCATGTCCAGGAACTCGTCATCAGCAGACCTCTGATCGTTCCGGACAAGGACGGCGTCCAACTCCGGGTCGAGATCGGCGCACCCGACGAGACCGGCAGCCGCACCATCGACATCCACTCGCGGATCGGCAACAAGACCTGGACTCACCACGCCACCGGCTCCGTCACCGACGAACCGCACCTCGCAACCACGCAGCCCGCCGCCTGGCCGCCGGCCGATGCGCAGCCCCTCGACATCTCGGGTTTCTACCAGGACCTGGCTGACCTCGGTTACGGCTACGGTCCGCTCTTCCAAGGCGTGCAGGCCGCCTGGCGCGACGGGGACAGCATCCTCACACAGGTCGCCCTTCCCGAGAACACGAACACTGACGGCTTCGGCATCCACCCCGCACTACTCGACGCAGCGCTGCACGGCGCGCTGCTGGCGGAGCAGGACCAGTCCAACGGCACCGTACGCCTGCCCTACACGTGGACCGGCGTGAGCCTGCACGCCACCGGCGCCACATCCCTGCGGGTGCGCCTCACGGTTGTCGACGAAGAAACCCTCGCGCTCACCGCCACCGACCCCACCGGCGGCCCGGTCGCCACCATCAACGCTCTGACGACACGCAGGGTCACCGCCGACCAGATCCTGCCCGCCGACACGAAGGACCGCTCCCGCCGGCCCCAGCATCTCTACCACCAGGCATGGACACCGGTCACCGC
>NZ_JAGSXH010000351.1 GCF_018283645.1 Actinocrinis puniceicyclus
ACTGACGATCCCACCGACACCGTGAGCACCAACGCCCTGCCCGGCTGACCCCGGGCAGGGCGTTTCCGTCACCATGCGGCCCCAGCATCGATGCCGCCGACATCCTCATCTTCAACGTCGGGCAACAGGCGGTGTGGCATCGCCGATCTTGTCCAACATCTATCTGGACCGGTTGGACGCCTTCGTCGAGAAGGTCCTCATCCCGGAATACACCCGAGGCTCCCAGCGCACCCCCAGCCGGGAGTACCACAACACGTACTACGCGATGCGCCGGGCCAGGGAACGCGGCGATATGGCCGCGTTCCGGGCTCACCGCAAGCGGCTGCGCGAGCTGCCCAGCTCCGATCCGATGGATCCGGGCTACCGGAGGCTTCGCTACGTCCGCTATGCCGACGACGGTGTGCCACGAACGCTGATGGAGGTTCCGGTGTAGAAGACGGGAGCTTTTGAGGCGGTGCTGCACCGGTGATGGAGGTTTGGCCCTCCGGGACCGCCCGCGCAGGGGGAGGTCCCAAACCACCGCAAGCTGCGTCGGTGAATGAGCCGGGGTGGTGAGCGTTGCGGAAAAGGCGCACGTGATGCGTCAGGTGTGAGCTGAGAAGGCGAACGCGAGTGAACCACTGATGAAACGTCGAAAGCGTAGCGACGATGACCGAAACCGGGGTCCAGTTGTTGCCCCGGGACGAGTCTGGCGGGTGCCTGTAGTCCTGGCCAGGTGGTTGTCCGGCGCAGAGGTGGCGCGAGCTCGGCTTTGGCTCCGGTGTGGAACGTGGGAACCCCTCGCCGCGATGAGGCCGGTCGGTGTGTTGACGCCGGTCGGGTTAAGGGAGAACCCCAAGCAGCTGATCTGCGAGGGGCTGAGTACCGATGCGTGGCAGGGGGGGGCGGACCGTCCCGTAG
>NZ_JAGSXH010000352.1 GCF_018283645.1 Actinocrinis puniceicyclus
GGCCCAGCCCGCACAGTTCCACCCTGCACAGCTTCACCCGGCGCCCATGGCGCCCCCGCCGCCGATCGGCCGTCCACTGCCGGCTGAGGCCGCCGGCCAGCAGGCTGACACACCCGGTCCGCACTTCGGCCAGCTCGCCACGCCGCAGCCTGCCGCGTCGCAAGCTCCCGCGCCGCCGCCTCCGGCGCTCCAGCCCCCCGCTCCACAAGCTCCCGCACCGCAGTTTCCGGCCCCGCAGCCCGGTGCGCACCTCGCGCCGCCCGCACCTGCTCCGGGCGCCCCCACCGCGGTTGAGCGGTCGGGGAACTGGAACGTGGCCGCCCCGGCGTCCGACTCCTGGCAGGCGCGTCCACAGCAGCCGAACGCCCAGCCACAAGCGCCACAGCCCCAAGCGCCACAGCCACACGGGCAGCCGCCGCAGCCGGTCGCGCCGCCCCAGCTCCAGCCGCCTCGCCTCGCAGCCCCCTTGCCACCGGCACCGGTCACCCCCGCGCCCATCAACACGCCGCCGTCGACGCAGCTGATCCCACGGGTGCCCAACATGCCGGCCAACCCCGGCCAAAGCAGCCCTACCGGCGCACCCTCACCAGCACCACCCGGGTCGACGCCCGGCCCGGTACCGCCGCGCGGCGACGCACCGGTGAACGGCCCATGGGCGCCGCAGGCGCCCAACGCGCAGCCGCCCAATGCACTGCCGCCGCATCCGCTCCAGTCGCCCAGAACGCCAGGACCGCCCCACGCACCCCCCGCACCACAGCCACAGCCACAGCCGCAGCCGCAGCCGCAGCCGCAGCAGATGCAATCGCCGCCACAGCCGCAGCAGCCACAGGCACCCCGGCCCCAGGGCCCGCCCTACAACTATCCGGCCCAATACCAGCAGCCACAGTA
>NZ_JAGSXH010000353.1 GCF_018283645.1 Actinocrinis puniceicyclus
CTAGGCCGTGTTTTGAAATGTGACCAGTGCTTGATAATTCTTGGCTTCGCGTTGATCATCCCGGGCAGAGGGATTGGAGCCAGATACGGGTGCTGACCAGGGCGATTCCGCCTTCGAACATGGCGGGCAGCTTGTCGTAGCGCGTCGCGATGCCCCGCCAACTCTTGAGCTTTTGGTTGCACCGCTCGATCAGGTTGCGCCGCTTGTACTCCTGCGCGTCGAAGCTGATCGGACGTCCGCCCTTGCGTCCCTTGCGTAGACGGTTGGCCTGGTAGTCGGCCTTCTCCGGAATAACCGCTTTGATCTTCCGTCTGCGCAGGTAGGCACGGTTCTCGCGGGAGCCGTAGGCCATGTCGGCGGCGACCGCGGTGGGACGCGAGCGCGGCGCGCCACCCCGCGAGCGCCTGACCCTGACGCGCTCGAGGACCGGGATGAACTGTGGACTGTCGCCGTCCTGGCCCGCGGTGACGATGGCCGGGAAAGGACGGGCCTTCCCGTCGCACGCGTAGTGAATCTTGCTGGTCAGTCCGCCCCGGGACCGTCCAAGCTTGGCGGCGCGGGCCCGGGCCTTGCGCCGGCGGGTGCGTTCCCGGCGCTCCGGCGACGCCCGCGACGCGCCTGCAACTGCGGGATCAGCCTCGCCGGAACCGGCAGCAGCCGAGGATGCTCGTCTTGACTTGGCGGGTTTGTCTTCGCATCCACCCAGGCCAGCGCCTCGGCCAGGGCCTGGTCATCGACGAGGGCGCCCGAGGCGTCCTGGTGGGCGCGCACGGTGGTGGAATCGACGGGGACGAACCAGTCGATGTCGCCGAGCTCCTCGACCTGTTCGATCACCCCCAGCAGGATCGCCGCCCAGGT
>NZ_JAGSXH010000354.1 GCF_018283645.1 Actinocrinis puniceicyclus
GTGTCGGGGATGCGGCGGGGGTTGACGGCGATCAGGCCGTAGTCGGTGCGGTCGGTCATCCTCAGGGCGATCTTGGTGTCGGCCAGGGTGGAGATGCGGGCGGTCAGAGCGGAGCGGTCGCCGGTGACGACCAGATGGATTCCCGCGGCGGCGCCTTCGCGCATCAGCTGGTCGATCTGGTCGGTCATCGCGCCGTTGTCCAGCTCACCGAGGGCGATGCGGAATCCTTCCCAGCGGTCCAGCAGCAGGACCAGGTAGGGCAGCCGGTCGGGTCCGGTGGCGACGGCGCGTTGTTCGGCGAGGTTGGCGTGGCCGCGGGCGCCGAGCAGGTCGGAGCGCCGTCGCAGCTCGGTCAGAAGTTTCGTGAGCAGGCGGGCGGCGCGTTCCGGTTCGCTGGAGCGCACGACGGCGCCGCAGTGCGGCACGTCTTTGAGCGCGAGCAGGGCGCCGTTGCCGCAGTCCAGGGCGTAGAGCTGCACGTCGCGGGGGCTGTTGGTCTCCGCGAGGGATCCGGCCAGGGTGCGCAGCAGCTGGGAGCGGCCGCTCTTGGGCGCTCCGGCGATCAGCAAGTGGCCGGTGTGTTCGAGGTCGAGCACGGCGGCGCGTTGGCGTTGCTGGCCGGGCAGGTCTTCGAGGGCGTAGGGGGCGGGGGTCAGCCCGCTGGGTCCAGGTCGGCCGGGTTTCAGGTCGTCGAGCAGGACGGTGGCGGGCAGCGGGGGCAGCCAGGGCCTGGGCTGCGCCGGGATGCCAAGTTGCTCGTTGGCGGCGCGCACGGCGGCGACGAACTCGGACAGGTCGGTGGCCTGCTCGTCCTGTGGCGT
>NZ_JAGSXH010000355.1 GCF_018283645.1 Actinocrinis puniceicyclus
CCACGATCCCCGCCACGATCCCCGGCCCGGGCGCGGCCGGCGCCCAGGCCGGGTCACGATCCGCGGCGGCGCGCCCCTGCTTCACCGCGCTCACGCCGGCGCCCCCGTGCTGAAGACCGCCCGGTACCGCGGGTCCTGCCACAGCTGCTCGTGCGGCCCGGTGGCCCGCAGCCGCCCACCCTCAAGCCAGGCGACCACATCGGCGCGCCGCGCGGTCGCGGCGCGCTGGGTCACCACGATCCGCGTGCGCCCGGCCAGCGCCTCGGTCAGCGCCCTGCTTATCTGCATCTCGGTCAAGGTGTCAAGGCTCGAAGTCGCATCGTCGAACACGAGCACCCGGGCATCCTGGGCCAACGCGCGCGCCAGACCCAGCCGCTGCGCCTCACCACCGGACAGCGCCAGGCCACGCAACGGCGTGTCATAGCCCTGCGGCAGACGCCTGATGAAACCGTCCGCGCGGGCCAGCCGCGCCGCGCGCACCGCCACCGCGCGGCTCGCCTCGGGGGCGCAGTACGTCACCGCGTCGTGCACCGTCGCCCCCAACAGCGCCGGGCGCGCGAAAGCGTAGGCGACCTGATGCCTGAGCTGCACGACGTCGAGATCGGCCACCCGCGCCCCGTCGAGCAGAACCTCGCCGTCGGCCGGTTCGACCAGCCGGCCCACGAGCCCGGCCAGCGTGCTCTTGCCGGCCCCGGAGGCACCGACCAGCGCGACCGTGCTGCCCGGCGCTATGTCCAGGTCGACCCGCTCAAGCACGCTGTGACCGCCGCTGCGCACCGTCACACCGCGCAGCTGAAG
>NZ_JAGSXH010000356.1 GCF_018283645.1 Actinocrinis puniceicyclus
TCGTAGAAGGTGCCCTGGGCGCCGTCGCTGTTGTCGCCGCCGGTGCCGAGGATGATGGCGCCCTGCTTGCGCATCGGGTTGTAGCCAGACACGTTCGGCCGCGCGCCGTCGTAGAACGTGGACAGGTTGCCGGACTGCGCGTTGCCGCCCAGGATGGCCCAGTGGTTCGGGCCGCCGTTGACCATCGCGGTCAGGTACCGGTAGTTCACCGTCGGGTCGTTGGCGTTGTAGTGCTGGTTGAGGCCGGAGAACAGGCCGTTCTCCAGGTCCGCCATGATCCACGGGCCGTTGCCGGAGCCGTAACCCCAGACCCTGATGTTGCCGAAGTAGATCGCTTCCATGGTGCCGTTGCCGTCGTCGCGGCTGTTGGTCTCGGCGTTGCCGTAGTCGAAGCAGCAGCCGCCGTTGTAGTGGGTACCGTCGAAGATGGCGTACTCGCCCTCGGGGTTGTCACCGGTCGCGGTGCCCGTGGCGGTGTTGTCCCGGTAGCCGGTGCCCGGCGGGATGTACACGCCGTAAGCCTTGTGGCCGTTGAGCGAGGTCGGCGCCGAGACCGCGTTGGCCAGCTTGTCCGGGCCGGGTGCCGCGCCGCCCGCGGGAGCCTGAGTCAGGTTGTTGTGACGCGACGACTGGTCGTAGATGACGGTGATCACGCAGCTGGTGCCCGAGCAGAACGAGTCCTGCGCGGCCGCGTTGGCGACACCGCCGGCGCTGACCACGCCGATGTCCCTGGTCGAGTTGTCCGAGGAACGCCGCACCTGGTACAGCGGGCCGTTGTACGCGGCGTACAG
>NZ_JAGSXH010000357.1 GCF_018283645.1 Actinocrinis puniceicyclus
TGAGCCTGCAGGCCGCGCCCCCGGCCGCCGCCGCGTCGCTGACCCAGATCACGAGCTTCGGCAACAACCCGACCGGCCTGCAGATGTACCTGTACGTGCCGAACAACGTCAAGGCCAACCCGCCGATCCTGCTGGCCCTGCACGGCTGCCAGGGGTCCGGGCCCTACCTGTACTCCAGCACCGACTTCGGCTCGCTGGCCGACCAGTACGGGTTCATCGTCATCTACCCGTCGAGCAATCCCAGCGGCAGCTGCTGGGACGTCTCCTCGAACCAGGCGCTGACGCACAACGGCGGCAGCGACCCGGTCGGCCTGATGTCGATGATCACCTACACGGAGCAGCACTACGGCGGCAACCCGAACGCCGTGTACGTCACCGGCGAGTCCTCGGGCGGGATGATGACCAACGTCATGGTCGCCGACTATCCCGACGTGTTCAAGGCCGGCGCGGCGTTCATGGGCGTGCCCTACTACTGCTTCTACACCAACTCGGTTCGCGGCTGGAACGGCCCCTGCGCCGGAGGCCAGGTCTCGAAGACGCCGCAGCAGTGGGGCGACCTGGTGCGCAACACCGCCTACCCCGGCTACAGCGGGCCGCGTCCTCGCGTGCAACTGTGGCACGGCACGGCCGACACCACGCTGAACTACAACAACCTCGGCGAAGAGATCAAGCAGTGGACGAACGTGCTCGGGGTGAGTCAGACCCCGTCGTCCACCGACACGCCGGTCTCCGGCTGGACCCGGACCCGCTACAACGACGGCTCCGGAACCACGCAGGTCGAGGCGTACAG
>NZ_JAGSXH010000358.1 GCF_018283645.1 Actinocrinis puniceicyclus
GGGGGTGTAGGGCTGGACGGGGGAGAGGGCGGTGCCGTTCCAGGCTTGGACCTGGGCGATCTGGCCGGTAAAGGATCTGGTTCCGTCGTAGCCGATGACGAAGTCGCCGGTGGCGCCGGTGGTGGGGGCGGTGTGGTTGCCATTGGCGACGTACACGTCGTCGACGTACAGGCTCATCACGTGGTTGCCGGTGTCGTAGCTGACGGTCAGGTGGGTCCAGGCGCTCAGTTGGACGGTGCCGCCGGTGATCGTGTCGTAGCTGTTCGCGGTTCCGGCTCCGGTGTTGAGCGCGAAGACCCAGCCGTTGCTGCCTGCGTAGAGGGTGAGTCCGGCGTCGGCGCTGCCGTTCTGCGCGAGCACGGCGCCGCCGAGGGCGGTGGGGTTCACCCATGCGTCGAGGGTGAAGCTGCCGGTCAGGTCCAGGGCTTTCGAGCTGGTGGTCAGGTAGCCGGTTTTGCCGTCGAGTTGGACGTCGGGGCTGAAGACGTCGCCGGTGTGCCAGGTGGCGCCGCTGGTGCCGGTGAGGGGTAGGGCTGTGGCGTTGACGGCGCCGGTGGTGTCGGCGGCGGTGGCGGCGGTGCCGGTTTGCGCGTCGTCTAGCGGCCAGGTGTGAGACTGTCGGTTTTTCGGTGCGCAAGCCCTCTTTCGGTTGGTTGCTGGTCGGGGTGACTTTGGTGGGGAGTTCACCGGTTCGTGTGTCGCTGGGCTGGGTGGTTTCGGCGTCGCCGGCAGCCGAAG
>NZ_JAGSXH010000359.1 GCF_018283645.1 Actinocrinis puniceicyclus
CCCGCCATGTTCGAAGGCGGAATCGCCCTGGTCAGCACCCGTATCTGGCTCCAATCCCTCTGCCCGGGATGATCAACGCGAAGCCAAGAATTATCAAGCACTGGTCACATTTCAAAACACGGCCTAGGGCGTCAAGCGACTGTGCCGGATCGTGGTGGTCTCCCGCTCCGGTTCTACTGGTGGCGCTCGGCCACCGACGCCCGGACCGAGCGCGAGCGCGCCGACCGCGAAATGCGCGCACATCGCACGTATACACGCCGACTCCGACGGCACCTACGGGCGCCCGCGGAGCTACCGCCGAACTGGCCGCGACGGGCTGGGCGGTCAACCACAAGCGGGTGGGCCGCCTGATGCGCCGGCTCGGCATCGCCGGGCTGCACCTGCGCAAAAAGGTGCGCACCACCATCCCGGAACCCGCCGCTTCCTCGGTAACGGACCTGCTGGAGCGCGACTTCACCGCGGTGGCGCCTGGCCCCCGGTGTGCGGTCGGCGATGTGCAAACCTTGGACTATCCCCTCAGGCGCGGCTTGTCGCAGCCCCGCCCCGCCGTTGTCGGCGCCCTCGGCCGTCGGTGTCGGCGGGCGGTTCAGCCGGGGTGTCGTGCGGTGAGGTGGGCGTAGACGATGGTGTCGGCGAGGTATTCGTGGGTGGCCTGGTTGTAGGCGCCGCCGCAGGTGATGAGCCTGAGTGAGGGGTAGGGGGTGGGGGTGTAGGC
>NZ_JAGSXH010000035.1 GCF_018283645.1 Actinocrinis puniceicyclus
CCTGGTTCCCACCCGGCTACACCCCGGCCTGACCCACCACCACACCACCAGCCGAAACCAACCCGGACAACGGCAGCTACCACGCGCCCCGAACCATCACGCCCCGTGACACCGGTGAACGTTTACCGCCGTTCGTCTCCGATTCGCCCGAGTGGCCGGTGAGAACGAGCTGATGGGCTGCCCTGAGCAGCGGGCCAGGATCGAGCCCGAGTTCGTCTGCGAGCAGGCGACGCCCCGTTTCGAATGCCTCTATCGCCTCCGCCTGGCGACCGGCGTGGTGGAGTGCGCGCATCAGTGTGGCTCGGAGAGTTTCCCGTAGCGGGTGTTGTTCCACAAGTTCGAGTAGCGGCGTGACGGCCGTGGCGGCCTGCCCGCGTCGAATCTGGAGCTCAGCCCACCTTTCAAGCACGTCAGCGCGTTCGGTATCGAGAAGCAATGCCCTGTTCTCGAGCGGCCGGCTGTCCAGATTGCCGAGCGCCGGGCCGCGCCAGTTGCCGAGTGCCGACTGGAACAGTTCCGCTGCATCGTCGAGCCGCCCTATCCGCAGCGCTTGATCGGCGCGGTGGACGGCCGTGCGGAAGAGAGAGAGGTCTGTTGAACCCTCCAGGGCGCTGAGCTGGTAATAGCCTGCGCCAGTGGTGAGGGTGAATACGCCATTGGCCGGAGCCAGTGCCCGGCGGAGCGTTGCCACGACATTGTGCACTTGCTGGCGCGCGGATGCAGGAGGGGACACCCAGAGTGCATCGACTATCTGGTCGACGGACACCGGAGCGTTGGCGCTCAGCGTGAGTAACGCCAGAACCTTGCGCTCGCGCGAACTTCGGGGAACATGTGACAGTCCGCCGATCACCAGATCCAGTTCCCCGAGTATCCAGATCTTGGCGTGGCCACTCAGTACATCGACTTCTGAAGCGTCCTCGCGGTCCGGCGAAGTCAAGTCGAACGTGCCTCCCCTCGCACGTCACTCAACGGGCGTCTCAGCCGCTGGTGCGCTCAGCACAGTTGGTAGCCGACTGTGCAGATGGCGGGCACTCACGGTTGCGGAGTAGCCAAACGTTAGCACAGCGGTAGGCGCGCCTGAGATCATGTGTTCGGCCTCAACGCACTGGGGCACGTTGGTACACGGGAGGAGATCGACTTAATGGGTATAAAGCGGGCGCTCATTTCCGCCGTGGCGATCGCCCTGGCAGCTGTCGCTCTGGTCACGGTGGGTAACGCGAACCACTCGCAGTCGCAGACCGTGGTCCCGAACGGCGGTAAGGCCTTTGACGCCTGAAATCGGCGGTCTATCCGAGTATCGGTCGCTTCTTGGCGACGTCGGCGAGCCAGTGGGGCAGCGGGTATCGACGACGGCGAGTTCTGCTCTGCTGCCGTCAGGACCCGCTGATGACTCGCGGCGATGGCGGATGAGGTCGCTCGAAGCCCGACCGAACAGCTAAGGCAGGCCCATCGTGTCCGAGACACACTCCGAGGCGCTGGCAGCTCTTCGAGGGTTTGTGTTCACCATGGCACTCCTCGCGGTGCTGCTCGGCGGCTCGCTGATCGCACAGTTGCCCGCTCGATTCACTCAGGGCTGGTTCACGCCGGAGCGCGACGCCTATCAGCAGGTGTGGCCACAGTCATGGGCGTTCTTCGCACCGCTCGGGGGTGCCGCGTCGTACACCGCTTACCAGCTCGGCCCGAAGGACATGCTCTCTCGGCCATTGATCATGAAGACCATGTCGGCCGCGAACCGCTGGGGTATCGGACACGGAAGCGACGTCGGATTCTACGAGGTGGACTACCTCGCGCAGTACATCCCCCCGGTCGATTGGGTTGAATGTCCCGACGCCCGCTGGGCTCAGTGCGCCCAGCGAGCGCCGATCGTCTCGTTTCGAGACAATTTCACCCCGGCAGCTGTCTGCGGAGACGTGCTGTTCGTACGGACGGACCCGGATGCGGATTCGAGCAAGAGCAGCGACTCTGTTCCGGCTGGATCGGTGAGCGTGGCTGAGGTGTCGTGTCGATGACCTGGCGGCTGAGCGGGATCGAGTCCTTCGAGATGCGCGATGCGATGCTCTCTTTGGCAAGGTCAATCCTTGCTCTCGCGCAACTGCTGACCATCCTCGCGACGCCCGACTGGCAGATGTTCATGAGCGTTCCCAGCACTTCGCTCGCGGCCCAGTGCACCGGGATCAAAGCCGCCTCATTGTGGTGTGTGACCGGCGGCGAACAATTGCCGGATCCCGCCGGACGCACGATCGCCACAGTCGTCTTGCTGCTTGTCCTGTCTGGCTACCGGCCCCGCTGGTCGTGCATCCCGCACTGGTACGTCGCGTTCAGCATCGCCGAAGACGTGACCACGATCGACGGCGGTGACCATGTCGCCGAGATCTTTACGATGCTGCTCATCCCCATATGCCTCGGGGATGAGCGTGTGTGGATCTGGCGGAAACCGGTCTATCCGGTCGCGCCGACTTGGCGCGGCGCCGCGTTCGCCGGGTATTATCTGATCCGGTTCCAAGCCGCATTCATTTACTTGAGCGCAGCGCTTTCGAAGCTGGCACATCCGGCATGGCGCCACGCGACCGCCCTACGCAGCCTCTTGGACAACCCGAGCTACGGAGCGCCCGCGCTATTACGGCCGCTAGCCGAGAAAGTACTCTCCGCGCCGATCCTCGCGGCCCCGCTGACCTGGGGCGTCATTGCCATCGAACTCTCGATCGCCGCATCGACGGCGTTGCCGCGAAGACAGCGGCGGGTAGGCCTTCTCTTGGTTATCCTGCTCCACGGGGCAATCATCCTGCTCATGGGGCTGTTCAGCTTCGGCCTGATCATGATCGCGCTCATGATGGCGGTCAATGCCGGTACATCGGCAGTCGCCATGGCTCCGACGTATTCGCCGACACACGAGAGAGCAGAGGGTATTGCCAGCCGATGACAATTGAGATTTCGCGATTCGATCCGATCCGCGAGTCGGACGTCGCCGTGCGCGACTGGTTCGATCTCGCCGCCGCTATCGCTGTCGAGCAGAGACCTGAGTTTCCGGCTCCCGAGTTCGATTCCTACGTCGAACAGTTGCGCCTGCCAGTCACCGCCTTCGGCCCGCAGAGTTTTTGGGCGGCCCGGGATTCGGGCGAGCTCGTCGGGGCTATGCGGGCGATCTATCTCGGGCAGGAGAACAGCAACAGCGCCTTTGTGACGGTGAACGTGCGCAGCGACAGGCGCCGGGAGGGGATCGGCACACAGCTGCTCGCGGGATCGCTGACCGACCTGCGGGAGCAGAGACGTAGTCTGGTCGTCGGCCAGAACATCGTCCTGGACGGGCCGGCCGACCGGTGGGCGACGAAGTTGGGCTTCGCGAAGGTGCAGCAGCGGGCAGAACAGCATCTGCGTGTCAAGGAGGTCGATCCCGAGCTTTGGCAGACGCCCGCGCCGAGCGGCTTCCGCATGCGCCGCTGGATCGACTCCGCACCCGAGGAACTGCTCGAAGGCTTCGCGACGTTGCGCAACAGTATCGCGGACGCCCCGAAGGGGGACTCGAGCTACCAGCCACCCGAGTGGACGCCGGCGCGTGTCCGCCAGGAGGAGGCGGAGGTGCGCGCAGCCGGCCGAGTCCACCGTTTCGTCGCCGCAGTGCACGAGCACACCGGCACCCTCGCGGGGTTCACCGAGCTTGCATATACCCTGGGGTATCCATCAGTTTGCTTTCAGCAGGACACTGCGGTTCTCCGCGATTTCCGTGGGCTCGGCCTAGGCAGGGCGATCAAGGCGGAGATGATGCGGTGGCTCATAGCAGAGCAGGCGAGTGTAGAGACCGTAATGACGAACACGGGGGCTGACAACGTCCATATGATCCGGGTGAACCACCAACTCGGGTACGTCACGGTTCGCATCACCGCCTTCGTCGAGGCCGAGACGGAGTTGCTCAGCGCACGGACGCAGCTGCGAGGTTGAGCAGCGGCGGGCCCCTTGGTCGGCGTGCCCGCCGCGACTGCCGTGACGGCTATGGCCTCGTTTGCCTGCCATAGTTGAATAGCCCTGTCTTGCGTCTGCTGCATGCGGTTGGACTCTGGCTGAGGCAGGGGTGAGCTCACCCGGATCAAGCGGTCAGCCGTGAACGAATTCCGGGGACTCACTGAGCCTTTTCCAACCTCAGTGCGCTGTCTGCCGGTGCAGCGCGAGGACGGCTTGCACGAGAGCTGTGGTTCGGCTGGGTGAGCAGCGCAGTTTGCGTAGCAGGCGCCAGGTCTTGAGTGCGGCGTTTGCCTGTTCGCCCACGGCGCGGATCTTCGCGTGGGAGCGGTTGACGGCCTGCTTGCCCGGGCCGAGGTTGTGCCGCGGCCACGGTACGGGACGCTCACGGTGCCGTCGGCGCCCTGGTAGCCCTTGTCCGCCCACACCCTCACCCCGGCGCCGGTCAGTGCGGCGATGACGCCGTGCGTGCGGGCCGCGGTCAGGTCGTGCGCGGCGCCGGGCAGTACCACGCGGCAGGCCTGCGACGACTGTTCAACAAACTCCTTGGCAGCCTCTACCACTGCCTCAAAACCCGCACCCTTTACGACGAAACCACCGCGTTCCCCAAGACCGCCCTGAAAGAACTCCAGCTCACCGCTTGACCCCTAATCCCACCGGATGTCTTGGAGCCGTCCAATCAAGCGTGATAAATCATCGATGTTGGCGACGCTGAGTTTGTCACCGTGGCCAACGCTTGATCACATCGCTGTTACGGAAAGTGGCGGTAGCGCGTGGTCGACGGGTGAAGAATCGGCTCGTGCGAGAACGGCTGCGTGAGGCGCTGCGGACGGGTCGTCCGTTGGACCTGCGTCCGAATCGGCGGAATCCTGTCAACGCCCGCAACGGACGGCGCTGGGGTGCAGGACGGCAGGTCCAGGCCGCGTGTGTGGTTGAGCTGCTTGGCGACCGGGATCTGTTGGGCCAGGGGGTGGTGTCGTTGCATTGATCGGTGCGCGGATCACCGGTTCGCTCGACATGAGCCATGCGCGGTTCGACCGGCCCTTGATCGTCGAGTCCTGTTACTTCGACGAGCCGATCAAGTTGGTTGGCGCGCGGCTGGCCTGGCTCTCGTTGCACGACTGCGTCATGCCCGAGGTCAGTGGCTACTATCTGCGCGTTGAGGGTGATCTCGATCTGGGCGGCTCGAGCATGGTGGGCCTCGACTTGTTCGGTGCGCAGGTTGCCGGTCGGTTGGTGCTCGACGGCGCGCGTCTAGGTTCGGCGGGCGATCGGTTCGCGCTCAACGCCCCTGAGGCTGTGGTTGGCGGTGGGATGTACTGTAATGGCGGGTTCGTCGCGGAGGGGGGAGTCAACCTGTACGGGGCGAGTATTGGCGCGACGTTGGAGTTCTCCGGTGCGAGGCTGGAAAGCCCAGGACGGCACGCGCTGCGCGCCCCCGGATTGAAGGTCGGCGCGGATCTGATTCTCGATCAGGGCTTTGCCGGCGTGGGGTCGATCGACCTGTTCGCTGCGGAGATCGAGGGACAGGTGTGGCTCAGCGGTGCGCGCTTGAGCAGCGGCAGCGCGCGGTGGGGGTTGAGCGCTCCGCTGCTTAAGGTCCGTGGCGGGGTGTACTGCCGCGGCGGATTCGGCTGCGATGGGGGCGTGAACCTGTTTGGTGCGCAGATCGGATCGACGCTGGAGCTGGAGGGCGCGACGCTGACCAATCCCGGCGGGCTCGCGCTGCGTGCCCCCAGGCTCTCGGTCGCCTCCGATGTCACCTTGAGTAGAGGCTTCGCCGCTACCGGCGGGATCGATCTGACCGATGCGGTGATCCGCGGCGCGCTGGACCTCGAACAGGCGCATCTGTCCGACGCCACTATCGCGCTGGTTGGCGCCCAGGTCGGCACGCTGCGCGGTGAGCCATCCGACGCGCCCCCAGCATGGGCCCTGGATGGGCTGACGTATGAGTCCCTGGACCCGCATCCATCAGTGACACGGGCACTGAGATGGCTGCGCTCCGGGGCCGGTGCTTACCACCCGCAGCCGTACGAGCAGCTGGCCCGGTACTACCGCGGCCTTGGCCATGACGAGCAGGCGCGCACGGTGCATCTGGCCAAACAGCGCCACCGTCGCCAAGGGCTGCGTCTGGCGGCGCGGTGGTGGGGTCATATTCAGGACGCAGGTTTGGGTTACGGGTACCGGCCTGGGCGCGCGCTGTTGTGGCTCATCGCGCTGGTCGCCGCGTTGTCCGGGTACTTTGCGGCGTTCCCGCCCCACGTGGTCGCAGTCTCGGCGCCGCGCTTTCAGCCGGTGATCTACGCGCTCGACCTGCTGGTGCCTGTGCTTGGTCTCGGGCAGAAGAGCGCTTACGTGCCGATCGGCGCGGGCGAATGGGTCGCTTGGGCGGGCACGCTCGCCGGATGGGTCCTAGGCACCACGATCCTCGCGGCGGCCACCCGCGCGATCGCGAGGAACTGACAGACAAGCGAGGGATATTCCACTTTTCAGGTGGTCTGCAGTCGGTCTCCGCTAGGGAGATGCTCGGTCACGATGACGTGCGTGTCGGCGGCCTGATGAGAGCGGCGTGCGAGCGGGCCGCCCGTGATGGGTTGGTGCGACGTGGCATGCGGCGGTAGAGTCGGGGTGAGGAGTCCGGATGAAATGGGATGAGATGGACGCGGCAGCCCACTGAGATCTGTACCGGAATATCAGAGATCGGACTTTTAATCCGTAGGTTGTGGGTTCGAGTCCCACGCGCCCCACCATCGGTAAGGCTCTGACCTGCAGCGGAGCTGTCGGAAACGCCATCAGACTCGGCCTTGGCAACATCTTTGGTCACCGATTGGTCACGCCGCTTTCGCGGCACCAAAGCAGCGGCCTTCTCTGCGGCCTCGCGGCCGACGCCGGACAGAAGGTGCGCATACGTGTCGACGGTGATCGCCTGCGAGCTGTGCCCGATCCGCTTGGAAACCAGCGACATGTCCACGCCGGCAGCGAGCATCAGCGAGGCGTGGCCGTGGCGAAGGTCGTGCAACCGGATGCGGCGCAGCCCGGCCGCGTCGACGAGTTCCCGGAACGCCTCGCTGACGTCCGTGGGGTTGAGCGGATCGCCGCCGGGCTGCGCGAACACCAGGTCGTGGTCCCGGTAGGCGTCGCCCCACTCGGCCCGCTCGGAGTCCTGTACGAGCTTATGCGCGAGCAGTGCACCCATCACCACGTCGTCGAGTTCGATTGGGTTCTCGGCGCGGCCGGTCGACTTCGGGGTGTCGAACCGCACGCCCGGATGCCGCTCGCCACACACCGGGCACACTGGCTGCTGGCCGGTGCGGACCTTGTGACACTCCTTGATCTGCTGGCGCACGATCAGGAACCGGCCCGTCAGATCCACGTCCGACCAGCGCAGGCCAAGCGCTTCGCCGCGGCGCAGGCCTGCACCGGCGATCGTCTCGAACAGTGCCGCGAGAGGATGCGCGGCGACCGAGTCGAGGAACGTTCCGAGGTCCGCTGCTTCCCACGGGCGCACCTTCGGCCGCGTGGATTGCGGCAGTTCGACCAGGGTTGCAGGGTTCTGAGCGATCAGGCCCTTCTTGACCGCGGTGGTCAGCGCGCTGCGCAGTGTCGCGTGCACGCGCAGCACCGTCGCGGCTTTGCGCCCGTCCGTCAGGTCGGTGAGCAACTTTTGCACGTGCCCGGGTCGTAGGTCTCGCAGCTTGATATGGCCGAGCGCGGGCACCAGGTGCAGCCGCATGTGGTCCCGGTAACCCTCAGCGGTCGACGCCTTGATCTTCTTGACCGTCTCGCGCTCGGTCACCCACTGCGTGAGCCATTCGCCCACCGTGATTGAGGCGTCCGGGACGAACGTGCCCTGCTGGACCTTAGCCAGCAGTTCGTTCAGCGCGTCCTGCGCGGCTGTCTGTGTCCTGAAGCCGCCGCGCTTGAACTGCTTGCGCTTGCCGGTAGCCGGGTCGATGCCGATATCAAGAACATATGACCACGAACCGTGCTTCTTCTGACAATTTTGTCGTCGGCCCTTGGCATCTTTTACAACAGGGCACGTGCATCGCTTGAACGTCGAGCCCTTCATTTGTCACCCTCCTCCTTCGTCTCAGCGACCGCTACACGTTTCAGATGCGCAAATTGCGTTTCGAGTTCTTCGCCGATGGTCGGCGCGAGCACGCCGGCACGCGCCATTTCTTCCTGCACCTCTAGCGCAACTTGGATGGCGTGGAGCGCACCGGCGTACCTAGCGAACTGGTCGTCGGTCGGCATGCGCCGCACGTCGTCGATGCCTTTATAGAACTTCTGGTAGAGGCGGATGGCCTCGTGTGCCTTTGACCAGTTGTTCTTCGCCTCCGCAGTAGCGAACTCATCCCCCCGCGGATCGGCGATTTCCCCTAAGAACCACCGGTAGACGTCCCATGGTGTCGCCCGGACGTTCGGCGCCACTTGTTGCACGTCTTTGGTGCCGAGCGGTGTCACCAGGAGTATCGGCGGCACGTTCAGGACGAGGGCGAGAATCAGCAGTTCATCGAGCGTTACCGAGGTGCGCCGTCCGCTCTCGAGGTTCGCGACGACGTCGCGTTCCCACTTCAAGCCGGCCTCCTGGCACTTCTCCGCGAGAACGCGGGCGCTCCAGCCCCGATCGGTCCGGTACTGGCGCACGCGCGCGGCGAAGGTCTGGGTCGGAGTCTCGTTGGCGGGTTGCGTCACAGAGACACAATAGCTGCTCCCTTGACACAACGACAAGTGTTGCGCGACGCTTGGATTGTGTCTATGGATCACAGTTACGCGGGGGAGGCGCAATAGTGACTGAAGGGATGCAACTCCCGGAGCGGTCGCGGACGCACCTGGAGACCGCCGAGCTCCTGCGTAAGAAGACCGGGCCGAAGTCGTTCCGGGTCGGGCGTCACCGGCGCTACAACCGCTCCGACGTGCTCGAATGGCGAGAAAGCCCGGCTCCGATTGCCAACGCGTGCCGCGCTGGGGGTGGGGCACCGTGATCAGCCGCACCGCACCGACGCGCGAGGAGATCATCGCCCGGGGCGTACGTATTGACGGGCTGACCGCGGTCCGGTGGATCTACGGCGTTGGTCGGACTAAGGGCTACGAGCTGCTGCGTTCCGGCTCGCTCGACTTCAAGGTGATCCGCGTGCCCGGGCGGAGGGAGAGCTACGTCGTGCCCACCTCCGAAGTGTTGCGGGTGCTCGGCCTCCAGGACGCGCCGGCCGAGACGGCGCGGTGACACGTGGCAATCTCGCTCGTCGTCGAAGTGCTCGACCATGCACCGCGAGAACTGACGCAGGCGGAACTGGTGGTGCTTGTCGTGCTCGCCGAGCAGGCACGCGAGGCCACCCGCGAGTGCTGGCCTGGCATGGAACTGATCTGCCACCGGAGCAGACTCCAGGAAGACAGCGTGCGCAAGGTCTTTCAGCGGCTCGCCGCGCGAGGGCTTGAGGTTCGTGTGCCAGTAGGCAAGAGCAGGAGCGGTCAGCCGATCTACGCGCACCACGGAGCGCGGACGCTCTACCGCATTCCCCGCTTTGCTCCGCCGACCCAGAACACTCAGCCGGTGGGTGGCGTCGAAGCCGGGACGCCGGTCCCCCCTTCGACAGTCGAAGCCGGGATGGCCATCCCGCCTTTGCCGGTCGAAACGAACGACGACGGTCCCGTGAAGGCGGGACGAGGATCCCGGAAGGGGGGAACATCATCCAGCGAAGGCAGGACGAGCGTCCCGCCCTTTCCTTCACTCCCTCAGATCCCCTCACCTACCTCCTCCCGGGTGTCCGGCTCTGCGGCTGCGGCCGCCCCGCATCCGAACAGCGAGGAAGACAGGCAGGAGGGCGCTCCGCAGGAGGACGAACATCAGACGGCCGCCGTCGTGCTGCTCGCCCATCTCGACCTCGGCCGGCCTCTGCGTTCTGACGAGGCGGGTCGACTGCTGGAGATGATCGTGCCGAGACTCCGGGCGGGCTGGCCCGTCGCGCAGTTGCGCGACACCGTGTCCGGCGACTGGGGCGGAGTGAACAACCGCGTCGCAGTGCTGCACGCGCGGCTTGAGAAGATGTCGATGCAGCCGCCGACACGCACGCGGTCTGAACGCCCGGACCTTGACCACCTCATGCCGATCGGACATCTGCCAGACCACGTGCCGGCAACGACTGGTGTGGGCGCTCACGTAACTGGACCAGGGTCGGCTCACGTTATGGGGCCGGCCCTGGTCTGTTGATCGGGTCTACTTCGTGGCGCTGGTCGCCGCCTTCGGCCGTTTGTTGGGTCTGTAGGAGGGGCCGTTCATGAAGACTTGGTGGCTCGTGTTGATCAGCCGGTCTAGAAGGGACTCTGCGACGACCGGGTTCGGGAAGAGCGGATACCAGTCCTGGGGTGCGCGGTTGGCGGTGATCACGACCGAGCGAGCCTCGGCGACCCGCTGAGAGATCAGCTCGTAGAGGTCGTCGGCCTGGGTGGGGGTGAACTCCCGCATCGCGAAGTCGTCCAGTTACTCCGATGTCGGAGTAACTCGACTTATACCGAAGCCGTGATTATGCCGATTGGTGCGCGAGCGATGGGCGTGACCTGCTCGATGTCGGCTGGTTGGGTGCTGGAGGTCGGGATAATCACAGGCCTTCGAGGAACGCGAGGAGCTCGTCGTTCGGGCGGTAGCGGCCGGGCTTGACGTGGGGTGGTGTTGTCCGGGCGAGTGCGCGTTCTTTGATCGTCATGTCGGCGTGGAGGTAGGGCTGAGTCGAGCGGGTGTCGGCGTGCCCGAGCCACAGGGCGATCACGGTGGTGTCGACGCCGGCGCGCAGCAGGCTCATGGCGTTGGTGTGCCTTCTCTCCGCAGTGCTCGTGTGCGACGGGCCTCGTGTGGCGATTCGCGTGGTGGTTCGGTGAACGACTTCTCTGCGAGTGAGATGCTGCGGCGTGATGCGATTCCCGGTTTTGGGTGTGACGCACGTCATGTCGTTCGAGTACTGATGAGGTCGTTTGTGGGCATCGGCGTGCGGGGGGTTTGTCGGTGGCCGCTGCCATCATCTCGGTCGTGTCTGTGTTGAGCTTCGCTGACGTTGAACGTGCTGTGCGTGCGAGTTGGAGTGTCGAGACCTGTGATCCGGCTGCTGTGGATGAGTGGCGTCCGGACAATCCCAGTCTGGGCCAGTGCGGTGTGACGGCGTTCGTCGTCCAGGATCTTTTCGGCGGCGACCTGGTGCTCGGCGAGGTCCATGTCGATGGTCGCAAGGTCGGAAACCACTATTGGAACCGGTTCGGCCGCGGCCTTGACGTGGACTTGACGCGTGAACAGTTCCGGCCGGGGCAACTCGTGGTCGGCGGAGCGGTGGTCGTGCGGCCCCCGGATGCACCCCGGCGTTGCCGTGAAGAATACGAACTCTTGCGGGATCGAGTGCTGGCGCGGCTTTCTTTGGAGTGACCGCGGGCCTGGCGTTGTGTGCTCGGGGGCCGTCAATGTGATGCCCCTGCGGGCCGGCTCCGCAGCGAGATGACGTTGTCGGGGCTGTTCAGTGCACTGCGGAGCCTGATGATCTCCTCGTGTTGGGCAGCCAGGCGGGAGAGTGCTTGGCCGCGGAGGTCAGTGAGTTCCTCGATCGTGCGGTCGGCGCGGGCCAGCCGCGCCTTGAGCTGTGCGACGTCGTTCTTCAGGCGGTGGATTTGGGCGGTGCGCGGGTCAGGGGTCTCGCCGGTCTGACGGAGGCGTTCGAGCCGCTGCTCGAATTCTTCGCGCAGGTGGGCGTAGGGGCGCCTACCGTAGAAGGCGGTGCGGTCGACTCCGGCTTCGCGGGCGAGGGTCTTGATGTCGCAGTTCCCGCCGGGCGGGATCTCGCCGCGCAGCAGTCGGTCCATGGCGGCGCGGATGCGGTTCTCGGTCTCGGTGCGCTGGGCTGCGGTGATCCTCATGCGGTGTCCTGATCCGAAGCGGTGGTCGTGGCGGCGTCGATCTCTGCGATCACGCGCAGGGCCCGCTCGCGGTCGGCCTTAAGGCGGGAGCGTTCGGTGGCGCGGGTTTTGCCGAGCGCTCCGAGGAACGTCTTGGTCTGCTCGGCGTGCTCGGCCCATACCGGCCGGTGGCAGGAGTGGTGGGTGGCCTGTGGGCAGCGGGCGGAGTCGCACATGCCGACCAGCGGGCGGTCTGCGGTCGGGGTGCCGGCGAGTTTGAGGCACAGGGCCCGGGAGGGGTCGGTGAACCAGCAGTAGTTCGCCGTCCCGAGGTGGAGGGTCTTGGCCCGCTTGGTCAGCAGGTTCAGGATGTCGCGGTCGCTTCGCTGGGTTCTGGGCGCGGCGGCGTCCGGCGTGGCTGGGCCGGGGTCGATGCTGGCGAAGAACTCGGTCAGGCTGCGGGCTCCGGGGCCGGCGGGCAGGATACCCTCCTGGTAGTTGCGGAACTCGGCGAGCACGAGTTCGAGGTTGCGGTCCGCTTCGTGCTTGTTGACCTCGGCCAGCAGCTCGGCCTGGGCGCCGCCGGGGCGCGAGGCGTAGCCCTCTGTCGCCGCGACAGCGATATGTTTCAGATGGATCTTGGTGGCGAGCACCCCGCCGGGACGGTAGGCCATCTCCAGCGCGAGTGTCCTTCTCAGCGCCCTGAGCGTGATGCGTCCCTCGGGGATCGGGGCCAGGCCGAGGCGCGCTCCGGCCGGGGAGTTGACCCAGGCGCGCAGCCAGGTGTAGCGGGTGTAGAAGTCGAAGCGGCCGAACAGCGGGCCGCCTTCGTTCTGGGTGTCGTGGAGTTGTTCGGCCAGTTCGACGGCCCGGTAGGCCGGTTCGATGACCACCCATTCGTCGGCGGTGCCGCCCAGCGGCTGGCCTTTGATGACTTTGCTGGCGATTCGGTATCGGCGCAGGCCGGGGACCGGCTCCTCGACCGGGCGACGGCAGCCGATGCGCAGTTCCATCAGTTCGCTGGCCCTCATCCCCGCAGCCGCCGCCAGCAGGAGGATCGCCGCTGTGCGTACGATCCCGACCAGGGCGACGGCCTGGCTGCGGTGCAGCGGCAGGGTCCAGGGCAGCATCCCGCAGCCGTCGGCGGCAGGGGTCTCGGCGGCGTCGCGGCCGAACTGCTTCTGCACTCCCACCTGCGCCACCGCGTCGAGGAACGGGCCGCGCAGTAACGGCATCCACCTGGCCCACAGCTGGGTGTAGCCGGCCTGTCTGGCCGGGATGCCGGTGGCCACCATCAGCAGCGGGTCGTCGGGAGCCCAGTCGGCGGCCAGCCTCGGTTCCACGTCGTGCTCTTCGATCATCGGCAGGGCGATGCCGGCGGCGACGTAGTGGTGCTCGAGTACGGCCTTGATATCCGCGATGGCGGTCGGTGAACCGTGGCGCAGGCCTGCGGCCTGGAGCGAGGAGATCTGTCGTGTTTCGCACACGTGCCGGTGGAGTGCGGCGGTGTGCGGCCCGAGCACCGTGACCAGGTGCAGCGCCGCGGCGAGCACGGGTTGCAGGAGCGTGTTGGGCACCGGCTCGGTGGTGTTGCCCTGGCGGCCCGAACGCATCTCGGCGATCGCGCTTGCCGAGGCCCCGCCCCAGGGCCGCAGCTCGGGCCGGACACGGTCGGCGGTGAACAGCTCCCGGTAGTCGATCAGGTCGATGATGGCCTGCGCGGCGGAGCGTCTGATTCCGGGGCTTTGCTCCCCGACGACGCAGCCGTGATCGTCCAGGACGAAGCGCCGGTGCGCCAGGTAGGCCTCGCACTCTGCGGAGCCGAGCTGTGCCAGGCTGCTGATGCGCCGCTCGTGGAGCCAGGTGAAGAACCGAACGAGCTCGTCGAGCCGCGCCGCGCAGCTGCGCAGGTGCAGGGGCGTGCGATAAGCCCGCGGGAGCAAGGCGACTGCCGGGTGGTGCGGGGCGAGCATCGCGAGGATCAGCTCTTTCGCGACCAGGCGCCAGCCAGGATCGACGACCTGGGTGAACTCGAAGCGCCGTGCGCGCGGAGCCATCTGGACCGGCAGCCCGATCACACCGGTGAAGTCCCACAGGTCGTGGTCGAAGACCGGGCGGGCGGCGTCGCCGGGCAGCGAGAGCCCCGCCTGGTCGCAGAGATCGGCCCCGGCAAACGGTGAGGACGAGGCGTCGGCAGGCCGGTGGGCGGCGGTCAGTGCCCTCATGCCGTGTGCTCCTCGGGGCGCAGCGGGATCTGCTCGTCGGTGTGGGAGACCTCGGCCGCCGCCGCGGTCAGTCCGGCGGGGTCGAATCGTTCGAGTACCTGGTCGATCCGCGCGGCGTACGGGCCGAACACGGCCATGAAGTGGGCGGCGGGCATCTGCTGCCACTGCCGGGAGAAGAACGCCTTCAGGCGCAGCAGGTTCGCCGCGTGGCGTGGGGCGAACACCGCCAGCGGACACAGCAGGCAGACCCAGGGCCGGGCCGGACACGGCTTTCCGGCCGGGCCGTGCAGCCCGGAGAGTTGGTCGCCGCAGGCAGCGGTGAACACGTCGCGCTCTCCGCCGACCAGCTCGGCGATCGCCGCGTCGTCCAGGCCAAGCCGGGCCACCAGCTGCGGATAGTCCTCGGCCAGCGCGGCCGCGTCCTCCTCGGTGATCACCGTGGGCGGGTGGGCGCGGCGCAGGATGTCGTGCTGGGCGTCCTCCATGATCGTCTCGACGGCGTGGCGTTGAGCCGGTGTCGTGGCGGTCAGGTAGTGGTCGCCCTCCACGGCCGGGGTGTGGTTCGGGTCGATCGTGGCCCGGGCGCTGCCGCTCCAGCCGCTCCTCTCGCGCATGGCGTGGTGGGTGGTGCGGATCCGCGCCCGGTGGACCTTCATCGGCTGCCCGTCCTCACCCGCGACCCCGAAGCGGCGGACCCATCGTTGAACAGCGACACGATCGACCTCGCGCACCAGACGGGCGTTGCCGACCTGGCTCAGCCCCAGCCAGAGCTTGTCGCGCTCCGGCGCGGTAACCAGGCTGCGCAGCAGCGCCGAATGCGCGAGCCACCGCTCCAGCAGCCGCACCGCCGGGCGTGGCAGGTTCAGGCTCTCTGCTGCGGTTCGGCCTTTGACATAAGAGAGCAGGACCGTGCAGTCCCCGGCCCACTCGACGTCACCGACACCCAGGTCCGCGATGCCGTCCGGAACGATCCCGGAGTAGATCCCGAACAACAGCCGGTAGGCGATCAGCGTGTCCAGATGCGGGAACACCGACGTCATCGCCTGGTAGAGGCGCACGGCGCCGCCGCGATTGCGAAACACGGCGGCTGTCACACCGAGGGCGCGGGCGAAATCCGGTGTGCCGATCGGCCCGGTGCGGGCCAGCAGCCAACAGAAGTTCTCCACCGTCCATCCGCCCTCGGCCGGGTGCCGGGCACCCGCGACCGAGGTCAGCGTCTTGCGGTGGGCGGCGTAGGACTCCTCGACCAGGGCGCGGCACACCGCGCCCAGACGCTCCCACTCAGCCTCCGGATACGGCGGCAACGGCTGCCGGTTGGGCTGGATGTTGAAGTGCCGGCCCGCGGCCAACTCCAGCACTCCCGTGCCCAGGACGCCTCCGGCACGCGCGAAGCCCTCCACCAGGCTGCGGGTCATCGCCTCCAGATGAGTAGGCCCGGCCATCCAGAACTGCGCCAACTGGCCCCGGCGCAGATCACCGGCGCCGCCGGAAAAGCCCTGCTGCGCCAGGACATGGACCATGCGGCTCAGGGAGCGGGCGTAGTGGCCGACCGAGCCCGCAGCATCCACCGAGCCGTGCGGATGGATCAGCTCCACCAGGCCGAGCGCCAGGTCACGAGCTAGGCGCGGGTTGGGCAGGGCGTCGAGCGCGAACTCGGCCCTGCTTCCGTCGCTGAACACGCACACCACGCCCAGCGGCTCCTCCACGACCATCGTGGGCATCAGGCCTCGTTCTCCCCGTCGAACTCCGCATCGGCCTCGCGCTCGGCCGCGGCGGTATCGAGCAGCCCGGCCGTCGCCCCGGCGCCCTCGTACGCCTCCCGATAGATCCTGGTGGTATCAAGGCGTTTCAAGTACTTCTCAGTTGTCAGGACAGTCGAGTGACCCAAAAGGTCGCGCAGCACCAGCAGCGGGTCCGTCTTGGACAGATAGAAGGCGAGCGCGGCGTCGGCATCGGTGTCGCGCACCAGCCTCGCCGCCTGCCGGTAGTGCCCCGTGACCAGGTACTCCAAGGTTCGCATCGAGAAGGTGTGGCGGCATCGGTGGGGGTTCACGTGGGGGAACCGGGGCTCGAACCGGGCGCGGATGCGGTCCGAGGTGCGTTCGAACACGCTGGCCCACGCGGTGAACGGGCCGCCGCCGGCCTTGACCGCCAGCAGGCACGAGCCGCCCGAGGGCGCGACCAGGCGGCGCCGCTCACCCGGGGTCAGCGCTGCCCAGGGGCGCCGGATCCCGTTGATCAGCCCGCCGCGCTCGTCGGGCTCGGTGACCATCAGCGGATCACCCCACCGCCGGGGCGGGAGCCACGTCGTGCCGTCCGCCGTGGCCGCCCGCTCCAAGTGGATGTAGTCGCGCACCGCGGCCAAGGCCTCGAAGGAGATCCAGGTGGTGCGGTGCTTGCGGCCCTTGGTGATCCCGGCCGGCATCGGGAACGCGATCGGCACCGCGCTGCGCACCGGTGGCAGGGCGGGTATCTCCCAGGGCAGCAGATACGTGAACTCCGCGAGCCGCAGCCCGGTGGCCAGCGCGAGATCGCCGACCGCGCCGTTGCGGGCCAGTTCCCGGCCGTGGAAGCCAGTGTCCTGTGAGCCGTCCGGCGCCAGCCCGCGCAATCCCCGGCGCAGCAGCTCGGTGAAGTCAGGCTCCAGATACTTGATCGTCACGTGCGGCTTCGGGGTGCGGCGCACCGCCAGGTTCACCCGCACC
The DNA here is from genome assembly GCF_018283645.1 of Actinocrinis puniceicyclus. Classification (GTDB taxonomy): domain Bacteria; phylum Actinomycetota; class Actinomycetes; order Streptomycetales; family Catenulisporaceae; genus Actinocrinis; species Actinocrinis puniceicyclus. The sequence continues at coordinate 16,760 of NZ_JAGSXH010000035.1, forward strand.
TCCCGGCCCGTACCCGCGAACAGGGCCCGCGCCGCCCGATAGGTGAACGGCTCGGCCGCCGCATAGCCCTCGGCCATCGCCCACCGGTAGAACAGCGACAGGATGCTCATATGCTGGCCCCAGGTCGTCGCCGCGAACCTCGAGGCCAGTGGCCCGGCCGCCCGATGCTCGGCATACCGGCTCAACCCCGCCTTCAGCCGCTCCCGCGTATCGAACAACCCGACCCCGTGCACGGCCAGGAACTCCGCCCAGCCCTTCACCGCCCGCGCGTAGCTCTCCCACGAACTCGGCGACGGCGCCCCGCTGGCCGGCAACTCCCGCAGCCACCGGTTGACCACCGCGGCCGGACGGGGCGCGGCCGGGCCGTCCTCGAAGCGAAGGTCCTCATCGACGAGCACAGGCATGCCCTCGGGGATCAACGGCCGGTACTCCAGGTCCCACGAGCGCCAGCCGGTGGAGGAGAAGAAACTCAGGATCATGAGAGCCGACCATAGAAACACGACACGGGCCGGGGCAAGCCCCAAACCCGCCACCCACCTGCGCCCTACTCGGCTATCGCCACACGGGAACTAAGCAGAGACAATGTGCCGCAGATCGTGGGTGCGCGGTCGGGTGGAGGAGTCCCGCCCGACGCCGCTGTCGCGGACTAGGGTGCGGAACGTCGCTCCGAAGTCGGCGTAGATGACGGGTGTTCCGGTGGTGGACATGAAGAACGTGCGTGTTTGTACACGGGGCAGGAGTTGGTCGCGTTCCCCGGCGTAGGCGGCCAGGGCTTCTATTACCGAGCAGGAAACGGGCAGTTCGCGGGACTTGGCGAACTTCGACGCCCGGATGGTGATGACGCGATCGTCCCAGTCGACGTCGGAGCGTTCCAGGCGGAGGGCTTCGCCGATTCTCATGCCGGTAGCCGCAAGCAGTCCGATCACGGTCCGGTAGGTGGCGGCCCGCGCCGCAGTGGGGATGGTCCGCGCTGTTTGCTGCATCAGAGCTTGAATATCTGAATCCGTGTATATGAACGGAGGGCGCCACCTCTGGCGGTAGGGGACCAGGCCCGTCGGCGGTATCTGAGTGTCCGGGTCGATGCCGGCCATGTGGCGGGCGAAGCCACGGACCACGGTCATCCGTCGCGCACGTACCTTGCTGTCCGCACCGACCTCGGGCTGCACCGCCCAGGCCAGCGCCGCCTCGATCGTGATGCTCGTGGCGCCGCAGGCGTCGAGGTAGGCGACGAATCGCGGCAGCAGCCGGTTCGCTTCGGCCAGTTCGTGCCCCAAAGCTCGGCGCAGCCACAGGTACTCCTCGGCACGATCGCCCCACGGGCTCATCGCTGCGCTCCAGGCCAGGGACGAGACACGGTCTGCAGCGCCGCCCGGTCCAGCTTGGCGTAGACCGAGGTGGTGGCCAAATCTCGGTGCCGCAGCACCTGGCCGATCTCGAGCAGGTCGCCGCCTTGGCGCAGCATCTCGGTAGCCAGCGCGTGGCGCAGCCGGTGGCCACCGACCGGAGCCAGCCCGACCCGCTCACAAGCGGCATAGACAACCCGGGTGATGGAGCTGGGGTGGATCGGTCGGAACGGCGCGTACTTGGTGAGGATGACACTCGTCGATGACGACGGCACCCGTCCGCCACGCAGGTAGCAGGCGATCGCCTCGCCGACCTCTGCGGTCAACGGGAGCCGGTCGTCGCGCCTGGCCTTGCCCCGCACCCGGATCTCTCCGGCCCGCCAGTCGATGTCGGCCAGTTGCAGCGCGGCGACCTCGCCAGAGCGCAACCCCAGACGGGCGAGCAGGCTCAGGATCGCGTGGTCGCGAAGCCCTCCCGGTCGAGACCGGTCGCAGCCCTCGAGTACAGCGGCGACCTGCGCGGCCGTCAACGTGGCAGGCAGTCGTGCATCGCGCCACCCGGCCACCGGCGGGATCGCGGCCGCCAGATCAGTGCTCGTCAGGCCCCGGATATAGATGAAGTGGAGCAGCGAGCGCAGATCGGCTGCTTCGCGCTTGGCCGACTCGACCACCAGCCGCGAACGGCACTCCAAGAGATACCCGTGGACTTCGGCGGCGCCCAGGCCGTCGATCCCGGTCTCACCGCCGCCCGAAGACGCCCGATACGCCAGGAAACGCTTGGCCATCCGCCGATACCGAACGACAGTCAAGACCGCCAGGCCTCGATCACGCTCCAGGTACCGGCCATAGCAGTCCAGCAGATCCTCCAGCCGCGACGGCTGCGCCCGCTCCAGCAACAGCACCCGTTCGCCGCGCAAGAACTCGAACAACTCGGCCAATGCCCGCAGGGTCGGCACCCTCTCGCGCACGGCGGTCCGGCGCGCGTCCAGGAACTGCTGCGCCCGCGCCGGTGTCGACTCCGTGACCGGAAACCTGTGCTCCTGCAACCACCCGCTGAATCCGCCGAGCAACTCCAAACGCTCCCCGATCGCCCTGGGCGAATAGCCACGCTGCTCCAAGCAGTGCCGATAGCCGTCCGTGTGCCGCGCCAGCGGACCTTCGACCGGTACATCCATAACGCCTCCCTCATCGGTGATCGACCGGTAAGAGAAGCATCAGTGGATTATTCCGACTTGTCAGCGGACATCAGACGGACGACCTGCGGCCTTCCACCGGAATCGGCATAATCACGGCTTCGGTATAAGTCGAGGATGAGCAGGTCGACCTTGACGTGTCCGGCCAGCCGCTTGTCGAAGGTGCGGTCGGCATGTCCGCCGGCGAGGTCCGCCAGGATCCGGCTGGTCTTGTGGAAGCGGACCTCGGCTCCGGCCCGGATCGCCTGGTGGCCCATGGCCTGGGCGACGTGAGTCTTGCCCACTCCGACGGCCCCGTAGAGGATGATCGACTCGCCCGCGTGTAGCCAGCGCAGCGCGGCCAGATCGCGGATCTGGGCGGCCGGGAGCTTGGGCGAGGCGGTGAAGTCGAAGCCTTCCAGGGTGGTCTCGAGATCGAAGCGGGCGCGGCGCAGGCGGCGGGCCATGCCCTGCTGTTCCCGCCGGGTGATCTCGTCGTCGCACAGGATCTGGAGGAACTCGAGGTAGCCCAGGTCGCCGCCTTGAGCCTGGTCAAGACGGGCGTCGAGGGTTTCGAGCATGCCGGAGAGTTTCAGGGCCCGCAGGCTGTCGGCCAGTGCGGGGCGCAGGATCGTCATCGTGTCGTCTCAGTCTTCTGGGAGAGTTCAGCGGGTGCGGTGAGCAGGGCTTGGAGGGCATCGGCATGCAGGCCGGCGGCGGTGAGCAGGATGTCGACGGCGCCGTCGAAGCCGAAGTGGTCGTCCAGGGCGTCGGCGGCGGAGGCGTCGTCCATGTCCAGGACCGTCTCGAGCGTGCGCAGCAGCTCGGCGAGGGCGAGCGCGTCGCTGCGGGCGAGGTGGATCGTGTCGGTGTGGTTCACGAGGCGGGCTCTTGCTGCTCGTGGTCGCCGGGTTCGCGACGCTGGTCGGCGTTCGCGGCGTGCGTCGTCTCGACGGTGGGGGCGGGGAACGCGATGACGTCGGCGAACAGCTGGGTGGGGCCGTGCAGGAACGCCGGGGCTCCGCCGTCGCCGGTCGGCCGTTCGGGCTCGATGTCCTCCAGGCCGTGGACCAGGATGTTGCGGATGGTGCGGTATGACGGGTCGCCGGCCGCCGCGGCCTTGCGGCAGGCCGCCTCCAGGCGGGCGTCGGTGTGTTTGCCGGCCAGCGCGAGGATCGCCTGAGCCGAGCGCAGCCGGTGTAGCGCTTCGCCCTCGAGCAGTTCGGCGATGATCGCGGCGGTGGCGGGTCCGGTCCGCTCGGCGCGTTCCCGGCACCAGGCCGGGGTGCGCATCGAGAACGCGATCTTCTCCGGCGGGTAGTCCGCGACGTCGGTCCGCCGTCCGCTCTCGGCGCGCACGTGCGTCTTGACCAGCTCGCCGTGGTGGAAGACCTGCACCATCGTCGCGGTGGCGCGGACATCGACGTGCTGCCCGACCAGCTTCCACGGAACGCTGTAGAGCACCTTCCCGCACTTCACGTGCACGTCAGGGCCGACCTTGGCCCGCGACCACTCCGCCAGCGTGAACGCCCGGTCCGGCAACGGGATAAGCGTGCCGGCCTCGACCTCGTCGAACACCTTCGCGGGCATTCGGCCGTCCAACGAGCGGTGCCTGCGCACCCCGGCGACCTCGCGGCACCAGTGCAGCGCGGAGGCCTGCATCTCGGCGACACTGGCGAACTCCCTGCCCTTCCACCACGAGTCACGGATGTAAGGCATTTGTCTTTCGACTCTGGGCTTGTCCTTCGGCTTGCGTGCACGAGCGGGATCGACCAGGACGCCGTAGTGCACCGCCAGCTCGGCATACGCCCGGTTCAGCTTCGGGTCGTAGAGATCGGGCTTGTCCACCCCGGTCTTCAGGTTGTCCGGCACCAGCCGGGCCGGGGCCCCGCCGAAGAACGCGAACGCCTCCACGTGGCTGGCCGTCCAGGAAGCCTGGTCCATCGAGACCACCGGCCGGACGAACATGTGCCGGGAATGCGAGAGCACCATGACGAACGCCCACATCCGGTGCGAAGCCCCGGTGCGCGGATCGGTCCAGGAGCCCAGCATCCCGTAGTCGATCTGCGCCTCGAACCCCGGATCCGGGTCAGGGCGCAGCACCGTCACCTTCTCCCGCACCGCGTCCTCGGCCAGGTTCGCCGCGACATACCGCTTGAACGACGCCACCGACGCCGTCACCCCGCGCTCGTCACGCAGCCGCTGATGAATCGTCGCCTTGGACACCCCGGCCCGCAGCATCTCGACGATGTACTCCCGGTGCTTGTCGAAGTCCGGCCAGGTCACCTGCCGCAACCGGGTGTCCGTCAGGTACGGGAACCAATCCTTGACCAGCGCCGCCCACTGCGCCTCGCTCACCGGCGGGCCACCGGGAACGAACCCCGCGGCGATCGCTGGCTCGACATAACGGCTGATCGTCTTGCGGTTCACCCCCAAAGAACCGGCGACATCGTGCTGAGACCGACCGGCATACCAGTGCACCAGGATCTCGGTTATATCGATCACGTAGAAAGTCCTCCTCGCCATCTGCTCCCCAGCCACCAGGGCCGACAGCAGGCGATCATGGACGAGAAGAGGACATGGTCTTGATAACTACGTCCGAACGTTCGTCGCCCCCACGACGAACATCACGAGCGACCACACGGTCCACGACGAGCGACCGCCGGTCCCATTACGTGAGCGATTTCGAGCTTCGCGGTCCAATTACGTGAGCGCTGACAACTGGCCAGGTGGAGAGCCACGCGGCGAAGGCTCGCGCTGCTCTGCGTTCAAGCCGATCCGGTCCGCGGCCGATCGCCGAAGTCCTCGCCGAACAGGCTGCTTACTGAGTGTCGTCCCGAACTAAGCCTGCCAACGGTCTCTGGCTCGTCGCGGTGAGAAATGGTGTGCTCGGGGAGCAGTTGGCGGCGCATAGTTGGTCGATGCGAACAGGCACTGGGGTAGGGGAATGAAGCTGGCGGAGGCATTGGCTTTGCGTGCGGACGCCACGCGCAGAGTCGAGCAGTTGCGGGTGCGGATTGTCGGCAACGCGCGGTATCAGGAGGGCGAGGAGCCAGCCGAGGACGCGCAGGCGCTGCTGACTGAGGTCAATACAGTGCTCGACGAGCTTGAGGCGTTGATCCGTCAGATCAACCGTACGAACGCTGCTGCGCACATCGCCGAGGACGGCACGATCACCGACGCGTTGGCCCACCGCGACGTTCTACGCGTGCGGCACGCGGTGGTCACAGCTGCCGCGGACGCGGCCGCAGGCCGCAGTCAGCGCGGGCCCGGCGTACCTGTGCCCGGTCGGCAGTTGCGCTCGGAACTGAAGATGCTCGCCGCGCTGCCGGTCGCGCAACTGCGTGCGCAGGCCGACGCGCTGGCGCGGGAGATCCGCGAGTTGGACGTGCGCATCCAGCGGGCGAACTGGGAGGTCGACCTGCTGGACTGACCGGGAGCGTGGTGGAGCAGGTAGTGGTCGCGGAGGCGTGCACGACCCGCGGGCCGACGGGTATTCGGCTCCCTTCCTGGCAGCGCGGCGGGCAGCGTTGAGGGTTCGAATCCCTCCTCGCACAGAGCAGCCCCGCACGGTGCACAGGTGACAGGGCACAGTACACGGCACATCACCAAGTGCAGATCCGTGGCCACGAGGGCGGGAATGGGGAACTCCACCGCGCCTGCGCGTACCGTGCCATTGGGCGTCGAACTATCGGGGCTTCAGACGTACGCGCACGCGGATCTGCGTAGACGCTCGGCTGGCATGCTTACTGTTCGCTTAGCCACTGCTCGGCCGCCTCAATAAGTGAAGTCGATCCCTTGCCGCTCGCATACCTGATGGTGCGCGCATCACGGTTAGCTCGAAGTGTGTCCACAGCAGAGTGGGTTGCCGCCTTGTCCATGATCACCAGCAAGTCTGCGCTGTGAGCGGCGTTTCGCAGGGCAGATGTCGCCACCGTATCGGTCAACACAACGACCCCGAGGCCGGGATGGCGACTGCGCAGGAGGTTCGCTGCTCTGTCTGCGGCTGACTCAATGAGAGAGTACAGGGCGATCTTCAGGCTGGTTGTGCGCCGAGTTCCCGCTGTCGCAAGCTCCTGGGAGACACGTTCGGTGAGTTGGATTGCGGTTCCGAACACCGGTGCGATGTCGATCGCCACGGCGAGCACTGCTGCTGGCAGGCGGCGTGCATTGTGGTCTCCGATGCGTGTCAACAGCGGACGGGCAAAAGCGTCAAGCTTGGAGGCGCCCGAGGGCATGTAGGCGAGTAATAGTTCGAGCACCTCGACGTTCATCGGCATGTCCACATCGGTATGGAACGAGTCCCAGCCCGCGCGCAAGTATTCGACAACCTCGTCGAAGGCGTCCCTACCCAGGCCGTTCTCCAGGAGGTCACTCGTGAGCTGGACGATTCGTCCGGCACGGTGCCTGTCACCGCTGTTGTCGCAGTAAGCCCAGAGTTCCAGGACGCATAGGGACAACTCGCGAACCTGCGTGGACATGCCACCGCTCGCATTGAGATCCCGGACCAGGTCGATGCAGGTATCCAGGCCGGGCTCCAAAGCTAGAGCGGCTGTCCGGGTCTCTGCCAGATTCCGGATTGACGTGACCGCGGCATCGACTCCGCCCTCCGCCCTGATCGCAGCTACTCCGCGCTCCCTGACGTCAGCGGCGAGCTGATCGCGCTCACCTGGCTCAAGGCGCCCGTCGAACAGGCCGGTGAGGGTCTGTGCGATGTCGCTGCTGGCGATGTCGAAGCGTGGCAGAGCGGTTGAGCCCATCGCACTACGGAGCGCCTGCTCACCGTGCACGTCGCGGTGCCGCTCTAGCAGGGCGAGCGCCTTAACAGTAAAGGTCTTGCCGATGCTTTCAATGACTGCTGGAAGATCCTCGGTAGAGGCGGGCATAGTGCTTAGCACGTCTACGGCGGCGTCATATCTGCCGGAGTCGATAGCGCGGCGAACCTGCTCCCGCTTCTCTTCCGGGGATGCGATGGTTGCTGGGCACGCGTCGACCGTCTGGCGGTCTGCTGTGAGGTGCTCTATCACTGGATCAGGTGTCCAGCCAGCGTCAGCGAGCCGTCGACGCAGCGCAGCAACGGACTCGCCACCGTCCAGCGCCCAGAGGGTGTAGTAGCGGGCCCCCGAGGCTGATCGGATCGCAGCGACTGACGGGATCAACGAGCCGAACTGGACGGCTATCGGCTTGAACTCTTCTTGCGTGGGGAGGTCGGGCAGCTTTGACATTGCTAGGCGGGCTAAGGCGTCAGAGACATAGGACGGCTGGTCCAGGCGGAGCAGATTGCCGTATTCGGGCAGATCTTCCAACTCCTGCCAGTGCTGGAAGGATGCGAGTAGCTGCGTTTGCAGGAAGAGCCGGTTTCTGGCGGTGATCCTATGGTCGGCTGCGAGCAGCGCGTAGGCCGATCGGGCTGCAGATTCGGGGCCGTACACGCAGGCATCCTGGAACTGACCGACGAGCCGCCCTACGGGCTGTGCGATGCGTGCCTCGCGCGGTGGGTTGTTCTCCAAGCTCGACGTCAAGGCACGAAGGACATGAGCGACCTGGGTTGTGGTTTCCTCGGCGACGTTGAATCGATATATCAGGTGATTGTCTCCGGCCAGGACGCTCGCCGCCGACTCGAGCGGGTCGGTTGTCGTGGCAGGCAGACTTCGCCCATCGAAGTCGGTCCATGTTGTGCCGATATGTGATCGCAGCAGGTCACGGAGTGTCCGGGACTGGTTAGTGTCGAATGCGATCCCAAAGTAGGACGTGGCCCCTGCAACCCTTGCCGGTAGCAGGATCGGCCGGGGCGGGTCGCTGCTGATCGACCGCTGGGCGGCGTCGATGAACTGGTTAAGCCGGGGCGTTTCGGAGTTCGGACTCAGCTCATTCGGGTATTGGTAAAATCTGGATAGGAACGTCTGCCAGCGTGCGGCCGGTCCGGCGGTGATGGTGTCAGTCATCAGAACAGGCTTATCAATTCAGTCGTCACAGCTGCGACGTGGGGCAGGTCGTTAGAGATGGTGACGAGTTCGCCGTTGAGTTCGATTCCTCGGTAGGTGAGGTTCATTGAGCCGTGGACAATCCAGTCGTCGCCAACGATTGCCTTCTGATGATCCAGGGCGTTTGGGTTGGGCAGCGCGTTGTGCGCGGTAAGCAGGTTGTCGGTGCCATCGCGACGAGCGCTATCCTTGAGTTGGCGGACGAAGGTGACCGCAGAGCGGTCCGGGCCGGTGGCGATATATACCTTCGTCTGGTTGTGGAGCATGGTGCGAAGTACGGCGGACAGCCTGATGATGGTCGATCCCCATGTGGAGTTCAGGGCGCTGAAGTTGCCTCCGCGGTTATCGATAAGCGGTACATCGGAAATCCACGGGGACACGATGATTAGGCGCTGGCCCGGAGCTAACAGGTCGCCCACGATCAAGCTTTGGAGTGCCTCCGCGATGAGCCGGTGGGGTCGGGCGTAGGTGCGATGAATAATGCGTTGACTCATTGTGGCGCCTCCTCCAGGGAGACATCGAGCCCGAGTTGTCCATCGGTACGCGTCGTCGCCTCGATCCGCGGGTGGACGTGCAGCCAGCCCATTTCGACCGGGGTTGTTGCCAGGTAGTGCAGCGCTGCCTTGAGGCTGCGCGGGTTGTTGCTGGCCGAGACGAGGCGGCACCGGCCGGTCTGCGTGATGTGCTGTTCGAGCACACGTACCCAACCGTCTGCATCCACGTCGATTTCGCGGGCCGGATCAGGCAGGCTTTCCAGCACTAGGGTCCGTTCAGTGAGAGGCGCTTCATCGACGAAGCGGTTCGATGCTACGAGGGAGGCGGCTCTTCGTGCCTCGGCGCGCGGCCATAGAAGCCCCAGCAGGACGGAATTGGCCCAATTGCTATCGTTTTGACTTCCCCCTGGGACGGCCATGGCCAAGGCAGAGCGCACGGTCGGGTCTGCGGCGAGAGCGTTGCAGATACCGCGATGGTCAATCGCGAACCCGGTGCGCTCCTCGATCGCGTCCCAGTGACTGAGGCATTGCCGGAGCAGGTCGTCGGTTTCTGCGGATGAGCCAGGGCGGAAGATCCGGCTGGCGAGTGCGGCGACGCTGGCGTGAGCCAGGCTCACGCCGAAGGATGCCAGCTTCGCAAGAAGCTGCTGCCAATTGGCGAGGCGGCTGCCGTGGGCTATTCGGAAGTTTGACGCCGCCGCGGCGACTTGCTGGTCTGTGAGGAGCAGGTCGAGTGTGCGGCGCAGCGAGCGGTCGACGTCCTCCAGGTCGGAGGGCTGTAGGGCAGCAACGACGAGGTGGTCGAAACGGCGCGGATCTTCACTGAGTCTCGAGGTGAGCGCCTCGAGGAGTCCTCCGCCACCGATTGATGCGTCACTGAGGATGAACCGGGACGTCGTCCCGACCGTGAGGATGTCGACGATGCTGTCGTCATCGACATCGAACTCCGGGCACAGGGCCTGCGCAGCCAACTGCCAGGCCGCGGCGGCGGTTTGCACGTATCGCTCTTGTAGCCACGGCAGCCATGAGTCATCCGGCTCGCTGATTAGCAACGGCAATGTCTCGGCAATCGCCGCCGAGACGTGCGGAGAGTCCAAGAGATCGAGCAACCCCTGGTGCTGCGAGTTGGTTTCGCGGGCGCTGTCGTCGCCATCGTCGAGATCTACCGCGCCTGAATCCAACACAGTGCTGACGTGCCCACGCCACGCGGAGATGTCGCTTGGCGTAGCGGCATTCGTTTCAGGCCGGGACAACTCCAGTGCTGCGGCGGCGATCACGGTGTTGGCGATCTGGCGCGAAAGGAATGGATCGACGCGTAGGGCGTGCAGGCGGCGGCGGAGTAGATCCGTGAAGAAGTCTCGCCGAAGTTGGCGCAGTCGGGGCCGGTCGGAGGCCAAATCAAATGCGGCTACCGACGAGGGCGTCGCCAGTGAGACTATCTGGGCATCGACTGCCGCCTCATAGCCGATCGCCGCTGGTTGCCCATGCCATGAGAAGCTGTTGGTGACCTCCTCTTTTAGGCCGGAGCGGTGCACAACGCGGGCGGTCGACTGCAGCGCATACCGCCAGGTTCGCAGGGCGCCGCGGCCGGCGTGTAGGTAGGCGGTCACATTCGGAACGGCGTCGGCTATCGGACCGGTGTGTGGCCGGTGAAGCGTGATGCCGGTATGGGCTGGCTCCTGCAGCAACTGCCACGTCAGTCGGCCGTTCGAGGTGGGCTGAATGTCACCTCGCGGCACCTTCGGCGCCGTGATCAATGGCCTGACGAGCAGGGCTTCGCCGCCCTCCTGGGGAACCGATCGAAGGACCTCACCGTGGTGGGCCAGGCCGTCTTCCAACGCCAGTGTGCCTCCATCGGCCGCGGGTTGCACCCATAGGCCTCTGGTGCTATGAACCGCCCACCGCAGGGTGACTTTTCCGGGCGCCAATTCGTTCAACGCCATGCCGACCGGGATCGACGTGTTAGCTGACTTGTCGTATTCCTCCTGGGGTTTTATGGCCACCTCGGGAAGGCACAGGTCGCTGAAGAGGGCCTTGGGGATGAACTCCGGCAGCGGCGAATCCCTGATCCACTGCTCGCCGCTGGGGACGATGCTCCCCTCCTTGTAAGCGGACCAGCCGCTGGACAGTCGGCGCAGCGCCGTGGGGACCACGTCCAGCAACAGCGAGCGGGGCTGCTCCCAGCAAACCGCAGCGACTTCGTCCTCGGAGAGGTGCATCGATGCGGCGATGAACCGCATCAGAGCCTGTCGTTTCTCGCCACCCTCCATCACGTCACGTAACAAGGCAACAACCTCATTGCGCAACTCCGCGTAGGGTCCGCTGGTGGGCGGCTGGACGAATAGCCTGCGCATCTCGGTGGCACGATTGCCGGGGCGGTCACGCGCGGAGACGTCCAAGCGGTCCGCCGCCCAGTCGATCAGGCACATAGCGGCCTGCATCTTGCGAACGGACTGATTGCCCAGAGGTAGTCGTTTTTCCGGAAGTGCCGGGTCTAGAAGCGCCTCGTAGTCTTGGTAGGCGATGCGGTCGCGTCCGTAGTCGGAGAGAACCGCTACCGTCCAGGGACGCTGGATCCGGGTCCGGCCAGCGCGCCCGCGGCGCTGCAGGAACTGCGCGATGTCACGCGGAGCCTTGTGCTGTACGACGGCGCCCACCTTCGGGTCGTCGAATCCGATCTCGAGTGAGGCAGTGGTGACTACGACATCCGCGTCACTGCTGACCCCTGAGTCCTGGGAAGATGTGCGATCTACCTTCAACAGTTCGCCCGTGAACCCGAGTTCCTCGGGCATCCACCATTGCTGACCATCATCGTCGCGTGCTTCCCAGTCTGTAACCGGGCCGAGGCGCAGCGAGGCGTGCCTCATGCGTAGCCCTGCCAGCGGGAAATCGCTTCGGCTAGGCGCACCAAACGGGCTGAGTCCTTCTGCGCTGAGATACATCCGATAGAGGCGGTTCACCGTGTCGAGGTTGTCGCAGAAGGCGAACACTCTGCTGCCGTAGGCGCCGATGCCCTGATCCTTCGGGTCAAGGACGCGACGCAGCAGCATCAGCGTCTGGATTGTTGTGGACAGTAGGGTGGTCCGGGCCGCCGGGTCGCCACGCAGCACTACCTGGTACTCACGACCCTTGTCCTCCATATCGTCGATGTCGGGGCGTACGTCCCGCACGGCGCCTTCGGCCAGTCCACATAGGTCGGTGAAGAACCGGTCGGCGTTGGCTAGGGTCGCGCTGAGCCCGACCCACGTGATGGGTTTGCCCAGAAGTCGACGCCAGCGGCGCAGCAAGAACGCAGCCTGGGCTCCGTTTGTCCCTTCGTAGGTGTGAACTTCGTCCAGGAGGATCAACCCGGGCGTGCATGCGGCCTTGGGACCCACGCCGAAAACGTGCATATTTTCGCCGCTACTCAGCGAGCGGTTGAGCATCTCGGTCGTAGTGAACAACAGGTCCGGCGGTCGTCTCCGAATAGCCGGACGCGTCAAGACGATTTCGTCTTGGCTCACCACGTCCTGACACTTCACACAGTGCAGACACTCAATCCTGCTAGCGTAGTCGTCGAAGCGCCATACCAGTTGGCCCCCGCATCGCACTTCGCCTTCACCAACGCGGCAGGTGAGGAACGGGCAGATCCAACCTCCGGGCGCCTTGTTCCAGCCCGGTCCGTCCTTGTCTCCTGCTTCCTTGTAAGGGGTGGGTGAGAAGAACGTTCCCAAGCGCAGGCCGCGACCACCGGCCTTTCTTAGCCTGCGGGTCTCATCGAGGGCGGCCGCCAACTGGTCCTTCAGCAGTTCGTTGCGCGGATAGATAGCGAGCACGCCGACACCATCGGTGCGGCGACGTGTTGCGAGATAGGCCAGGGCCGGGAGATAAAACGCAAGAGTCTTACCACTACCGGTGCCAGCGCTGACGATCACGCCGCTATCCCGGCCCTCCATCGCCTCGAAGACTCTGACAGTTGCGTCCACTTGGAACTGCGACAGGGTGCGCCCCTCGCCGACGATCTTTGTCGCCGCATCGATTACCGCGTCCGATACGCCTTGCTTGGCCAGGTGCGTGACAAGATCGGCGATGGTCCGATCTCGCTTAGGAAAACGTCGGGGCTCATGCCGGAAGCGGAAGTCGGCAACCAGGGCCGGAGCGGTCTGCCACTGCCTGAACCTGTAGTCGAACAGTTGCCGTAGATGTGCCAGCAGGCGCATCGACTCCGACATCCGGGTTCGGTACTCCTGCGGCCACGTCCGGTCCAAAGCGAATACGAGCTTGTGGTTGAGCAGCTGGTTCAATACGTCCACGGGATCGGAGCCAGGGGCTGACTCGGCGATGCGGCGCTCGATCTGCTCCTGGGTCCATGACTCGTCGGTCAAACCCCACACGAGGGCGCGCGCCTCGGTGTCCTCCAACGCGTCCAAGACCTCAAGCAGCGTCTTGGCATCAACCATGGGTGCGCCTCATCACGTATCCATCGCTATTTTCGTACTGGTCGAGCCACTCACGTACCGCCTGGGTGACGAGCGGCCAGGGAGCCCCCTGTACAGACGCGGCTGCGTCGAGGAAGGTCTGTACCTCGGGGTGCAGGCTGGACATCGTCTCTGCTGCAGCGTTACGGATGTCCTCCCACTCCCGAGCGCCCGCGCGCCACCGCTGCACGGCGGTCGGCAACTGTCCGACGGCGATGTCTTTCGCCGGCTGGTCGAGGGTCCGGCGGAGCCGATTGACCGCCATCGCGGTAGAACCTGTCACGGGCGCGACCAGTTCCCCGAGGTCGTCAGGGCGAAGGAGTTGGCGCTCTCCGTCCGCGGCCTCGTACAGTGCGCGTTCGGCGGCTTTGGCCGTCCTGCGGGCCACCTCCCATACCTCGTCGAGGCTCTTGCTGGTCAGACGATCGGTCAACTCAAGGCTGGGGTCTGTGACTCGCGTCGCGAGCGAGCGCAGATGCCTGCGCGCTTTCGCTGCATCCGGCCTGCGCGGCTCGCCGACGGTCACCCCGAGGTTTAGAAGGTCGCGGCGAACCTCGTCAGCGACTAGGAGTTGCTTCGTGCACTGCTCCGCAATCTTGCAGGCTGCGGTGATGGCTCGCGCTTCTTCCTCGCCGCGCTGCCGATCTCTGGCTTTCGCCAGGTCGAGCAATGCCTGTTGAGCTCGGGTCGCCAGGGTGCTGCCGCGCGGCGTGGGGGCTGAGTCGGATGGCATGACGTCTTCGGTCGGCGGCATGGACTATCCCTCTAGGCTGTCGGCGAGTGCTTTGAGCGCAGTCTGGAGCCGCTCGCGGTCGTAGACCTCCTCGCCGGATGGCTGGTTGCCGGTGTCCGGCTGGTAGGCAGTGAGAAGTTGATCGCACTGTTGCCAGTAATCGAGCAGGGCGTTGAGGTCTGCGCTGGGATCCCGTTTTAGCTCCCACAGCCGTGCCGGCGCCGGTCCGGCTGCGGCAAGCTTCAGAAGCCTGCGGTGCGTCTTGAACGCATCGGGAGTGGCTTTGCGCCGAAGATCGTCGTAACGGGCCCTGCTGTCGCGTTGCGGCAGAGCCCCGGCCGTGTGGGCGTGACTGACGAATTTGTCGAGCTCATCGGCCGTGGCGGCGAAGTCTTCGTCATCGGCGATGTAGCGGCGCAGCCGGTCCAGCAGACGCTGAACCGCGTCCCACGCTTGACCGGCCAGGGCTCGGTGGCGGTCGCGGAACGCCCGCATGCCCGGTTCGAGCGGGGTCGGGTCGCCAACCGTGGCGCTGAGTTCGTTGAGGCGGACTGCAGGCAGGAGCGCATTGAGCACGGCCGCGGCGTCAAAGACCGACGGTGCGCCGTTGCCCTTCCGCTGCGTAAGCCGATCGCGCAGCTCAGTGAGTGCCTGGACCCGCAGAGCGTCACTGCCCTGGAGGAGTTGGGTGATAACGGGGTTGAGGTCAGCCGGCCGCTTCGGCTGTACCAGCACGGCGAGCGCTTCGGCGGCGGTGGTGGCCTCCGTGCCGTCGACGGTGCTCATCACGCCCAGGATGTTGAGTGCCTCGATGAGGCCTTCGTCGGCGTGGGCTTGGGCAGCGGTGATGAGTTCGGCCTCGAATTCGGCAAGGCGCTTTTGCATGTGCAGGAACCATGCGCCGCCGTCCGGCCCGGCCAGGTTGCCGCTGGCTGCGGACAGGATGCCCTTGAACAGGGTGGCGTCGGCGTCGTTTTGCTCGAACCGTAGCGTCGGTCCGGCCGGGGTCGCAGCCCCGCCGCCGCCGGCCTTGGGGATGACGATGTTGCTGAAGGTGACACTGATCATCCCGACCTTGACTTCGCTGCTGAGTGCGCGGACGTTCAGACCACAGGGGCTGGCCTGCATCCGCGCGCCGAGCGCCCGGAGGATCCACGTGCGGATCGTGCGAGCAAGACCACCTGCCAGGAATTCACCAGCGGCCCATTGGTCGATCTCATTCGGCCGTGCGCGTGGGGTGCGGGCCGTAGCGGTCGCCGGTTCGGGGGCCGCGTCGTTGGCTCCCAGATCGGTGAGTGGGACGCCGAGGGTCTCGGCGATTGCGCGCAGAGAATCATCAAGGCGGGGCGGAGTGCGGGCGTAGAAGGCACGCAGCGAGATTTCCTGGTCGGCGCTTGCCGATCGGGACGCGATGGCGTTGCGCAACTCCACCGGGACGACCAAGCGGGTCGGGGCGAGCGTTGCAGCGAACCGGGCTGAGGGGAAGGCACCGCGTCGTCGGAGTTCGTCTTCGGCGACCTCTAACGGTGAGCGGATCACCTGGCGCAGGATGTTACGCGGATCGAACCCTTGTGGACTGGCGAGTTCGACGAGGTTGTCAACTGCCTCAGCGTTGAATGGGAACAAGCCATGCCCCTCAGAGGTCACGCCGAAGGTGGCATGGCACCGATCGACGTGCACACACTTTGGGCAGCGGTTCGGAATAGGTTCTCCTGATTTCGCGGCGGCGGCGAGGTCTTTGCGGCCGACCCGTCCTGCGTTGAGGTATCGGCCGACGAACGCGCGCAGATCGTCGATCTCGAGCGAGGCTCGGTCGACGTCCATGGTGTATTGCACGCCGCGCTCGGCAAACGTGGTGTATCGCTCCAGATGGCCGGAGGTCACCGCAATGACGGCGCGGATCGGGCACAAGTCGGCGCGAGCTGGCAGCGTGAGTGCTTGGGCGAGTTGGGTGTCGATCCCGTGCAGCAGCACAAGGTCTTCGATAAATAGGAACAGCTCCTTGCCCTGCAGGGCCAACTCTCGGCGGACTTCCTCAAAAACGCTGAGCAGGTCCGCCGATCGACCGGTGAAGATCTCGGCTTTTGCGCGTGTCAGGTGGTAGTTGATGATCGCCGCAGTGGCGCGGCGCATGCTGAGGGTGGAGACGAGGCTGGAAACGAGCCGTTGGAGTTCCTTGCTGGAGTCTTCGAACGATCCGAGGCCGACTTCTAGATCGCTGGCGCTGATCTGCAGGTCGTCTTCGGAGATGTCGAAGTCCGGATCAATGCCGGACATCGCGAGCTTGGTGATGCGCTCGATCGGGCCCCCGGGAATGGAAAGGCGTTGCTTAAACGGCAGTTCACCGATCAGGCGAGCGACTTGTCGGCGCATGAATTGAAGGTCGGCGCCGCTCAGGTCGTCGATGACCGGGGTCTCGTCGTATTCGATGATCTGGTGCAACTGATTGAGTAAGGCAAGCATCGCCTCACGGACGGTCGGCAGTCGTGAGGCGGTCTGGGCCAGGCTGTGGCGCAGTTCGTTTGCCGCCTGGGTATCGATACCGGCAAGGATCTGCTCGATGACACGCCGCAGCGGGGTGTTGCGCTTTTCGATATAGACCACGTGCCAGGCCGGGTTGTCCGGGATGTGCGTGCGCAGCCACCTCACCAGGTGGCTCTTGCCGCTGCCGGCTTTGCCGGTGATGAACCGCAGGTGTGGTTCGTTCGACGCGATCGGCTGGCACAGATCCCGCAGCACCTCGGTCTGGTCCACGCGCTCGGGGTCGTCGCGCCTCGTCTTGTCCAGCCGGCCCAGCGGGACAGACTGGTGAACGGCGTCGAACACGGCGTCTGCGGCGGCGTCGCCGAACTCCAGGCCACCGACGTCGACCTGAGTCGCGACTTGGATCTCCACTCGTGACCAGCACGCGGGGATAGGCGTGTTGTTCACTTCTGCGATCCCCTCGACGTCCTAATCGGGTGCCACTGCACGTGCGAGGCGCGTGATTGCATTTCCCGTTCCTGACCGAGGGCCACTACGCGGAAGTCGGTGTCACTCTCTGAGCGCAACGTAAGATGCTTAGCTTCTTGGAGTTGGCGCAGCGACAGGGACAAGCCAGGAGTGAGATCCACACCGTTCGTTCCGGTCACCAAGGACAACGCTCCGCCGTCGCAGATGGGAAGAACGGTCGCGCAGTGCGCGAGGAATTCGGCGATCGTGTACTGCTGTGCTGGCAGGTCGCCGAGGTCTTCCAGAAGCGCCCGACTGCCGTCAGGTACGACCCATTTCGGGGAGACTGGCTGGGCTAGGCCCAGATAAATGGCCCAGCGGCGCAGCGGCGGCCAGCGCACTGAGTTGGTGAGAGGCCAGGAGCTGCGTTCGGTCCCAAAGTGGTCACGTTGGTAGCTGACGAACGTTCGGTTGCCGGATTCGAAGTCCACGGGATCTAGAGGGTCGGGGATCGCCCACAGTAACGCCACGCCTTGGGCGAAGTTGTCCTGTTCACCGCGCGTGGCGCCTGCTTCAGCGTTCGACCTCTGCCAAATCTGAGGTCTCAGTGCTCGGCTGAACGAGGGCGCGGTCAGCAGGTCCGCCGAAGGCCACTGCCGCAGCGTCTGCTCGGCGGCTGAGACCGTGCCAGCGCTCTCGTCAACGAAACCGAGCATGCGCAGGGCGCTGAGCGATTGTTTGGCGATCGTTTGACCGCCAGTCGCGGTTTCCTCGCGGTCACTGTCGGTGTCGGTGTCGCGCCCGTCGAGCGGTCGCAGCACCTCTGCTAGTCCGGCCGGTGCCACCAGGGCTAGCAGTTCCTCTCTATCGCAAGTCGCGTCTTTGTGTGCCAGTACGGCGCGCAGCAGGAAACGCATCGCTTCCGGCATGATGTCCGGCGGGTTGAGCAACTTCACCTACAGCCTCCGCAGCAGGTCGTCGATCGAGTACGTCGGTGTCCACGCTTCGTGGAGGTACTGCTTGGTGTTGGCTGGGTCGATGCGGTCAGGCGGAACTATCAGAACGCCGAACGTTTGCTTGGCGAGGCGGGAGAGCGCGAGTTCGAGCACGTCATCGTCCACCGTCGCATCGACCCATAAGGCGGTCGGGACCCGCCACGGCTCGTCCGAGTTGACAGACCAGTCACGCACGTTCTCCATCCACCACGGGCCGTTCGCGCCACTAGTGGCGACCATGTCCGGGCGTGGGGCAATGAGCGTGATGACGCCATGACGTGCCAACCGGGCCAGCAGGGTGCGTTCTGCCCGTGGGTCCAACCCGTCGGTGCGCACGCTCAGGCGGCCCTCCGGCGCCAGTGATCGCAGGCGGTCGTCAGCGGTCCGCATCACCTGGCCGGAGGCCATCGTGGTCAATGCTGGCGCATCAAAGGGCCTTGTCCCTTCTCGGCGGCAGACAGGGCACCCTCCACATGCGACAGTCATGGGGAACACGTTGCCGTCTGAGTCACCGAGTTCGTATCTGCTAGCGAGGTAACGGCTAGTGCATTGCGGCCGGCTCTGAAGGACGTGGACGGCAGCGTCTAGCGCTGCGGTCGTGGCGGCATGCGAGGCTTGTCGACCGTGTTGGAAACGTCTGCGGAAGACGCTCTCGTCGCTGATGTCGCTATCGAGGATCTCGAGCATGGCGGCGGTGCGCTGACCGTCGAAGAAGCGCGCCAGTTCGTCGTCGTCGGCGTCTTGGGGCGTTTGGGCCGGTTCAGGCCAGTAGCGCCGGATCATGCCGGCCCGCTCCATTGCTGCGAGAGTTTGGGTGTTCCAATACAGGTTCGCATCGCTCCAGGGGTACCGCACTCCGGCATGGGCGGCCGTCAGGTTAACCGTCAGACGATCACTCTCCCAAGCGCCACGGCCGCGCATACTGCTCCACCGCTGCCAGGCCTTGTCCGCCCCGATGAGACGCGCTCGAGCGAGGTCATCGGCGACCAATTGGTCGGCGTCCGTCCACAGCACCAGAGACGCTGTGGCATGTCCGTCCCGACCTGAACGGCCAACCTCCTGGTAGAGACGGTCCACCGACTCCGGCACGCAAAGGTGGATCACTGTGCGGATGTCGTCGATATCGATGCCCAAACCAAAAGACGACGTGGCGACGACGACGTCAAGGTCGTCGCGCGACTCCCCAGCAAGACGCAGGCCCCGCACCGCGTCATGACGCTGGCGCGCCTTCGACCGACTGTCGATTGCCGCGGCTGCGGCGAACCCGGCCTGCTTGAGCCAGGCAAGGACGGTAGCTGTATTCGATGACCGCGACGATGTGTGAAGCGAGACGTAGATCAGCGCGGGGCGTGGCAGGCGGCACATGGCCTCGATGAGCCGGTCGCGTTTCTGCTGCTCGTCGTCGCATTTCGCGGACCACCACGCCGGTTCAGGCCGGGTACTCTGGGCGCAGACCAGCACCGTGCTGCGGCCGGCGAACAGCCGCTTGAGTGAGGCCAACCCGTAGCTGTCGAGGGTGCCCGACAGCAGCGCGGTGACCGGGGCCAGGTGGGCCGGCGAAACCTCGATAAGGGTACGGCGAAGAGCAGCGAACGTGTGGAACGCGGGACGGAAGTCATCACCCCACTCCGCGACGATGTGGGCCTCGTCCACGGCAATCAGGTCTAGGCGGCCGTGCTCCGCCGCAGCCTTGAGTGGACGGGCTAACGAGGAGCAGGCTGCCTCGGGCGAGGTGATGGTCAACCACTGCGACCCGTCCTCGATCCCGGTACAGATTCGCTCCTTCTCAACTGACTCGAGGTCTCCGTGATAGGCATATCGATCGTCGCTGCCGAGACGGTCCTGGACTCGTTGTTCGAGGTCGACGGCCAAGGCGACTGTCGGCACGATGATGACGGTCTGCCGCGGTCGCTGGCGCAGGGCCCGGGTAAGAATCACGTCACTCTTACCTGATGCGGTCGGCAGCGCGCAGATGACGGTGTCGCCAGCGTCAGCTACCGCGACGGCACGCAGGGCATCTCGCTGCCCAACTGTCCTATACCGCGGGAATCCGCAGAGTTGCTCGTAGAACGGGTCAGCGGGCACGGACGCGTCAGTGCGCCTCTGAGTTCTTCGGGACGGGGCTTCGTCCGGCGGGATCGAACCGTGGTGGTCGAGCCATTCCGGGTACCACCGCTCAGCAGTCACGGTCGATCCGGTCAGGTTCAAACCGTGCAGCCTCCAATTGTCCGCACCGTACTTCTGCGCAAGCTCATCCGGCAGCCGAAGCGGGCGGTAGCCAGCGGCGACGGCGTTGCTCCGGAGCATCACGGCAACGTCGGCAGGGCTGTAGTCGTCGGTCTTCAGCCGCCGGTCTAGCCGGGGATCGCCGTGACGTGCCTCTTCGAGGCTCAGTTCGACCACGCTAAGCCTCCGGGGCGGTGATGATGACCACGCCGCAGGCGTCGAGCGTCAACTGCGGGTCAGAGATGGCGGCGTTGACGACCTCGAAGATGCCCTCGTCGTCGGTCTCATCGTAGAATCCTGCGTTCCGGCGGCCGAGCCGGATCGCCCGTTCGCGCTCCTGAACCAGAGCGGCCTCGTGGCGCGCTGCGGCAATGTGTTCGCCGACCGAGGACCGCTGGGCTACCAGCTTCAACGATTCACGGGCGGCACGCTCGCACAAGACTTGCCAGGACAGGCTGGAGGTCAACTGCGCGAACCGCTCGGGCTGACTGCCCAGGTTACGCCCCCGACCGTGCACCTCAGGGCCTTCCAGGACGCGGCGCGTGGGCTCCGAGGGCTCGCCCTGGTCTGAGTTCCACCACACGCGCTCCAGTCGCGGCGGGCACAGACGGAGCAGGTGAATCCGCGCGGCCGAAGCCGATGCCGGGCTGTCGGCCTCCAGCGCATCGACCGGTTCGGGGTCGGGCGCCACCAGAATGTCGAAGCAAAAGAACGGCATAGGCTCGGAGTTCGGTTCACGCTTGCCTTGACGGACCTCAACGGCGAACGCCCGACCGCGGTCATCGCATTCGGCCAGTGATGCCATCTTATCTACGAGGGGTTCGCCCCATCGCAACAGGCCGACTCCATCGCGCGCCTCCTCGCGCCGGTGGCTGTACCGACGACGCAGCGCGGTCGGACCGAGCCGGACCACCTCCGAGGCCGGCAGCAGCGGAGGGTGCGTGCTGCTAACTCCGTAGCGGACACCGGGGCCATCCGTATTCTCGGTGAACTGCAGTGCCTCAACAGCGTAGCCGCGAAATGCTCGAAGAATCGCCGACGCGTCATCGCCGCGATGTATCGCATCGGTGAACTGGTCGTCGTCGGTGTGCTCCTCGATCGCGTCGAGCAGGTCGTGGCTCTCGATGCGCCGACGCTGGGCGTTCAGGCCAGCGCGTACGGCGGCCGTGTCGGCGGCGGCCTGGCTCAGGCCTCGGTCGAGGGCCTGAGTAAGAAACGCCAGTTCAGTCTCGGGCAGGATGTACTGCAGTACAGCGCAGGAATGTTCGAACAGGCCGACTCCCTCATCGAGCAACCGGCGCCAAGCGCCCAGATGCGCGTCCAGGACCTCGTCTGATTCGCGGAAGGTGGTTGACCGCACGGCGTGAACCGGCGCAGCGTCGCCAGCCGACCAACGGTCGAAGCGTCCGAGACGTTGTTCAAGCCGGGCAATGTTCACAGGCAGATCAAGGTGCAGGACGTCCTCGACCATCTGGAGGTTGATTCCCTCCTCTCCGCAACGGTCGAGCACGATTACAGAGCGGAAGGGATCCTTAGCGAAACGCCGCGCCGCCTGGGCGCGGTCATCAGCGGGCATGGTCGACAGCAGCCGCACCACACGCGCGATCCCGAACCGCTCCTCCAATTGCTCAGCGGCGATCGCTGCGGTCGAGGCAAAGGAGCAGACAACCGCCACTTTATGGGCGCTCACGCGAGGCCAGGCCCAATCGATCATCGCGGTGAACCGATCGTATTCAGTGTCGCTAGCAATAATGTCGTCGAGCCGGTCGGCGAAGCCGAATGCAGCGTCGGTGCCAGCGAATCCCGCGAGGGAGCCCGTTTCGTCCTCGTCGAGATCATGACCTTCTTCTTTTCGCAGCGCGACCGCAAGGTCGGCCAGTGCTACAACCGGCGCGCAGGCGCGGCCGATTGCCGTCCGCAGAATTGCGGCGGCGCTGAACCCGTCCGCCCCAGCCAACTCGGCGCGAAGGTCATCGAGCCAACGCAGCACATTTCCTCGGCGCCGGTCTTCGTCGACCAGAAGCCAGTTCGCGGGGCAGCTCCGACCGCGGACCGGGAAGTCCTTCGCCACCGATGATCCTCGACGGGTTCGGATCATGCGCCGGTGGATACGATGGGTCTCCGTGACGTAGGCCCTGACCCGACGGCTGATTTCTCGCGACTGGCCGACATCACGACGATCCGCGGCCTGCGAGAGCGCGTCCAGATCTTCCCGCAAGAGGTGCTCGTCCGGCAGCAGCCTCTTCAAGGTCTCGACGGGCTCAGCCAGGAACATCACTGGCGTCTCCTCGCCGAGCGCCGCGACGGCCGCGGCGAGTTCGTCCCGTAAAACCACACGGCGACGGAACTGGTCAACAGCCTCCAGCGGATAGTTCACGGGGTCCATCAGATGCAGCATGCGCAGGTAGCCGTCCTCGTTGGACCGAACAGGCGTGGCCGACAGCAAAAGCAGCCCGGACGCGGCATGGGAGATGGCCCGCAGCCGCTGGTACGCAAGATCGACGGTGTCGCCCGGCCCTGCGAGACGGTGCGCTTCGTCGACCACGACCAGGGCGCGCCGGGCGTCCTCGGCCGCGGCGAGCTCCTCGTGGGCGATCAACTGCACTCGCTCATCGAACTCGTCGACCCGGAACTTCGAGGTCAACTCGTGGCGCCACTGGTCGAGCAGACCCGCGGGCACGATCACAGCGACGTTGCCAGAGGACTCGAGGAGGAACTGCCTAATGACCATCCCGGCTTCCACAGTCTTGCCGAGGCCGACTTCGTCGGCGAGCAGGTAGCGGCGGACCGGATCGGTGAGGACCCGCCGTGCTGCCCCGGCCTGGTGGGGATAAATGGTGACACCGGCAGACCAGATACCTGCCAGTCCCTGGCAGGCGATCCGCTGCTCTGCCACGCTGCGCAGGAACTGCAGCCGGCGCTCATGCAGGAAGCGGGTTTCGACCGCGCCCGTCTGCAGCAGGCCGACGGGGTCCGCTAGCGGCTGTGACCATCGGACATACAAGTCGCGCGCCGGAACGTGTTCGCTGCGCCCGTTCGGGAATTTCACCAGGTACGCCTGGCCTTTGCCGTCATCAGGCGAGTCGACGTAGCCGGCGAGCCACCAGCTGCCGTCGTGCCACCAAACCCGCTGTTGCCGATCCAACAGCAGCGGCTCGGACACATCCCCGGCAATAAGCGGCAGTACCACCTCGTCCCGGAACGGCGCGTCGAAAAACCGGATCATCCGACTGTCGACAAGCCGCCCCAGTCCCAGATGCGCATGCCGGACAAAGGAGATTGCGCCCGTCACCGACCCCCTCGACATCGCATCCGCCGGTGTGCAACGACGTCCGTTGCCTGCAGCGCAAACGGCAATGCGGCCACCTCCCAGGCGCATCTAATGACCCAACTGAATGCGCGCGCGTGCGAACCCACGATTCCGTGCCGTGATGCCTCGATCACTGTCATGAGAAGTGACGGAGAGCATCCCCCTCGACACTCGCGGACTATGGAGCCTAGCAGGGTTCGGACTGGCATAGGCCAGTATGCTGCTAGCTTCCTCCCGCCACCTGTTCCTTGCCGCAACATTCAGCACCGGCGAGGCCGACTCTGGTGGGAGCCGTGCGGCTGATCATCGGACGTGTGTCAGTGCCGAGACCGTACCCCACGCAGTTTCGCCGTCAGGCCTTGGCGTTGGTCGCCTCTGGTCGCACGGTCGTGGACGTCGCCGCGTCGCTGGGCGTCACCCAGTCCTGCCTGTACCGCTGGAAGCAGTAGCACCTGGTCGACCGCGGCTTGAAACGAGGCCAGATCACCACCGAGCCCGCGCAACTGGCCGCAGCCCGGCAGCGCATCCGCGACCTTGAAGAGGAAGTCAAGATCCTGCGTAAGGCTGCGGCCGCGGTGGTGCCCCCAAAAGTCCGGTTTCGTCTCGTGGCCGAGCTGCACGATGACGGCGTGCGCATCACCCGGGCCTGCCACGCCTGGGGAGTCTCGAAATCAGGCTATTACGAATGGCGGCACTGGGCGCCGTCCACACGCGCGATCCGCCACGCCTGGCTCACCGATCTGATCGGGCAGATCCACCAGGCCTCCCGCAGCACCTACGGCCAACCGCGGGTGCACGCGGAGCTAGTGCTGGGCCACGGCGTCACCGTCGGGCACAACATGGTCGCGCTGCTGATGCGCCGCGCTCGCCGGGCTTCCGACGCGCCCGCGGGCCAAGCCTGTGCCCGCCGCCGTGACCGTCACCGACCTGGTCAAGCGTAAGTTCACTCGGGACGCGCCTAACCAGCTGCGGGTCACCGACATCACCGAGCCCGCGAGGGCAAGCTGTACTGCTGCGTGGTCCTGGATGCCTTCAGCCGCCGCGTGGTGCGCTGGGCCATCGACTCCCGTCAGCGGGCAGACCTGGCCACCAACGCCCTCGGCGTGGTCATAGACTCCCACGGGTCGGTTGATGGAGCGATCATCCACGGGGACCACGGAACGCAGTTCACCTCGTGGAGCTTCACCCAGCGGGCTAGGTCAGCCGGCCTGCCGCCCTCGCTGGGCACCGTCGGCGACCCATTCGACAACGCCGTGGTCGAGTCGTTCCGGGCCCGCATGCAGGCCGAACTACCTCAACCGGAAACGCTGGGACACCCGCATCGAACTGGCCAACGCCGTCTTCGAATACATCGAGGGCTTCCATAACCGCCGACGGCGACACTCCGTAATCGTCTGGCAGGCACCCTCAGACTTCGAACGCAACCACTCCCGGCAGCCCGCATCGCCTCACTACTGACTCCGGGGAACCAGGTCAGGACCAGCGACGGATCTACGCGCGCACGTATGCAATCGCATCGTGGCTGTGGATGCTTTCGAGGTTTTGAATGCGAATCTGATGCTGCAATCCGCGTGCGCGGCACACGGCGCTCACAGCGCGTGCCATGTCTTCGACAAATACTGGATGGTCGTACGCCTGCATCGTCATCTGCCGCTCGTCGGGCCGCTTGACCAGGGGGATCACAGGTGCCGATCCCGATTCGCGGATGATAGCGACGCAGGCGGCTACTGGCAGCGGGTAGACAGAGTCATCGTGCCCTGTGACGGTCAACGTGACTCGGCTTCGCTGGTTGTGCGCCCCGTAATCGGAGATCGCCTTCGAGCACGGACATAGGCTCGTGACCTCACTGGTGACCGCGGTGCTGACGATAGCAGCTTCCGGCTCCCACGTTCCGACTATGGCGACCTGATGCACCTGATATGACTCTAGCGCGCTGGCGGGGGCAGTGACAGGCAGCGCTAGCGGCATTTCGAAACGGATCGTCAGACGCGGCGCGTCTAGAAGTGACGCGCCGGACTTGAGGATTGTTGGCAGGGCGCGCGGATCGAAATCACGCAGCTGGTCGTGAACGAGCGCGACCATGCGGCTCATGTGAGTGCCGCGCCGGTCTTGCTGCAGGCGCACCGTGACTTCCAGATCAGCGATACCGGAATGGTGCGTCGTGCCGTCGTCGAAGGTGATCGGATAGCGCAGTCCGGTGATGCCGACCTCATCGATTTCGATGCCGCGGTCGTCGAGTTCGTTTTGGATGTCATGCATCTATCTACCCCGGTAGGTGCAGCCTGAAGTGCAGGTCTCGCGGACGGTCACCGCGCTGAGTCCCGGAAGCCCAGGGGCTAGCCGTTCCCAGATCCACGCAGCCAGGATCTCGCTGGTCGGATTGGCAAGACCATCGATCTCATTGAGGTAGTAATGGTCCAACTGCTTGCGTACCGGTTCGAAGGCCGTCTTGAGGTCGCCGAAGTCCATGACCCAACCTGTGTCTGGTTCAATCGGACCATCGACGTGGACGATTACTCGATACGAGTGGCCGTGCAGGCGTGCGCACTTGTGTCCCTGGGGTACGTGGGGCAGTCGGTGTGCGGCTTCGAAGGTGAACTCACGGAAGATCTCCATTAACGGATTCCCAGGTACTTGTGCGTTTGGAGCGAAAGTTGCCAGCGCGGGTTCTTAAGGCAATATTCAATCGCCGCCTGAGTGTTGCGCTGAAGGTTCGGGCCATCCATGGGCTGCAGGCGGAATGACGCGAAGTCGAGGTGCTCGAACTGGGCGGGGTCGCCCCCGTCCTGCGGATAGACGAGTTTGAGTTCGTCGCCACGCCCGATGGCTAAGGGCGCGCCAATCTTCGGGGAGACACATAGCCAATCGATGCCGTGGGGCGCCGGCTTGGTGCCGTTGGTCTCAACCGCGATCTTGAAACCACGCATGTGCAGAGCCTCGACCGCAGGTTCGTCCAGTTGTAGGAGCGGCTCGCCGCCGGTACACACGACAAACCGGTCATCGCGTGAGTCGCGGGGCCAACGCGCTTCGACCGCCGCCGCGAGGTCGTCTGCGACGGCGAACTTGCCTCCACCGTCGCCATCGGTGCCGACGAAGTCGGTGTCGCAGAACTGACAGATCGCGCGGTCGCGATCCTTTTCCAAGCCGGTCCACAGGTTGCAGCGAGAGAATCGGCAGAAAACTGCGGGGCGCCCAGCGTGGCGTCCCTCGCCTTGCAGCGTGTAGAAGATCTCCTTGATGTGGTACGTCATGCTTCGACGTTTTGGTAGGCGACTGGATCGCTGGCACCGATCTCGGCGAAGCCCTTGAGTCGTAGCAGGCAGGTGTCACACCGGCCGCAGGCCCGGCCCTGGCTGTCGGGGTCATAGCAGCTCGATGTCTGCCCGTAGTCCACCCCGAGTCGGAGCCCGGTCCGGATAATGTCGGCCTTCGACATGGTGATCAGCGGAGTGTGAATCTTCAGGCGCTGGGTGCCTTCAACGCCAGCGCGGGTGGCGAGGTTCGCCATCGCGGCGTAGGCCTCGATGTATTCGGGGCGGCAGTCCGGGTAGCCGCTGTAGTCCACAGCAGTTACGCCCATGAAGATGTCAGTCGCGCCAATCACCTCTGCGTAGGCCAGGGCGAAAGATAGGAAGATCGTGTTGCGGGCGGGCACATAGGTGACCGGGATAGAGTCTGCGTCGATCTCGTCCACGACAGCGTGCTTGGGCACCTCGATCTCGGACGTAAGCGCCGAGCCGCCAAAGACCCGCAGGTCGATATCGGTGATCACATGTCGCGCGGCGCCGAGGGTAACGGCCACGCGCTTGGCCGCTTCCAGTTCGATGCTGTGCCGCTGGCCGTAGCTGAAGCTCAGGGCGTAGGGGGTGAAGCCCTGATCCTTCGCGATGGCGAGGACGGTGGTGGAGTCGAGTCCTCCACTGAGTAGTACGACTGCGGGGTGCGCCACGACCTGCCTCCATACAGTTGAGCCATCATGAGTCTGATGTAGCCTAGCGGCCTATCTCGACGCTACAGTAACCACATACGCCGTGTAGTTAGACTAGAACCGGGGTCCGACAACGTGAGGAAACTATCACTGGTAGTGACTTGCGCCGATCGGAAGTTAACAGCGGCAGACCCTCGCCTGATGGTGCGTGAGCTGCCGGAGGCCCCGGTGCGCAACAGAGTTGCCGAATGGTGCGGGCGTCTTATGCAGGCGGCCGGCTGCGTGCCGCTGCGCCAGCTCTACCGCGGTGACCACTGGACGCACGCACTTAGCTTGCCGGGAATCGCGGCAGCCAGCGGTTTCGACGCCGATCTGTGGGTGGCCTCAGCAGGGCTGGGTCTCCAACCAGTCGGCAAGTCCGCGCCGTCCTACGCCGCCACGTTCTCACCGCGCCACCCCGATTGTGTCGGCCAGAACAGCGAGGAACGGGCACTGTGGTGGGCGGCGTTGCAGGCATCGGCTGGCGCCGCGACCCTCGCTGACCTGGCCCGGCGCGGTCCTGTGTTGCTCGCCATGTCTGAGGCATACGCTGCACCGCTCGGCGATGAGCTCGCCGAAATGGCGCGCCAGGGCGGCGACACAGTGGTCATCGGCGGCTCAGCCGGTCTCTCGGCGACCGTTAGGCTGCCAGCGGACGCGGGCCTGCGCTCTACGCTCGGCGGGACGAGGACCAGTTTAAACGTGCGCATGGCGGCAGCATGGCTGCACAACTGCCGGGACGGACAACTTGCCTCCGCAAGCAACCTAGATGCCTGGCAGTCGTGGGTGAGCAACGCAAGCCGGGTAGAGCGCTACGACCGTGCCCCGATAAGCGACGACGAGGTGCGTGAGTTTATCGCCAAGGAACTCGCTGCCGCTCCCAGCACCTCACGCACCCGCCTGCTACGTACCTTGCGAGACAGTGGGCGGGCTTGCGAGCAAACCCGGTTCTCCCGCCTGTTTAGTCAGGTGGCTGCCCTGTGACCGGCGGGCCGAGCATCAAGCGCAGAGCGCTGCGCATCGAACAGCACCCCGAGATCCCGCTGTACGTGTTCACACTCGCGGCTGATGAGGTCTATGTGGTCGCCGACGTCGCACGGATCGCGCGAGACGAGGCGAACCGACTGCTCGGCTACCAGCGCCCGGAGAAGAAGCAGCATGTCCAGCAGATCCTCGAGTACCTCGACGGCGAGAGCGTGCTGTTCCCCAACGGATTGATCATGGCGCTTCCGTCCAGCGTCAAGTTCAAGGCCAGCCCCGGGCCCAGGTCGAACGACAGCCTGGCCACAAGCGGCACCCTCGAGATCCCGATGCCCGCCTCTCCCGACGAGCCGCGTCCGGCCCTGATCGTCGATGGACAGCAGCGCAGCAGTGCCCTGGCTCAAACCCGCCGCAAGCGGCTTCCTGTGATCGTCGCCGGCTTCGTTACCGAGGACCTGACAGTACAGCGCGAGCAGTTCCTACGCGTCAACACCGTCTCCCCGCTGCCGACCAACCTCGTGTCCGAATTGCTGCCCGAAGTCGGGGTCGCATTGCCGTCGAAGTACTCGGCCAAGCAACTGCCCGCCCGACTGGTGGAGATGCTCAACACCGATCGCGACTCCCCGTTCCTCGGCATGATCCGCCGGGCATCGACTCCCGCGGACCAGAAGCAGGCAGTCGTCGCCGACAACAGTCTGGTCACCGCCCTTGGCGAGTCGCTGAACTCTCCCTCGGGCATCCTCTTTCTCTATCGCAACCTGTCGACGAACACCATCGACTCCGCGACGATCCGCACCCTTGTGATCACCTACTGGACCGCAGTGCGCGACACGTTCCCTGAGGCCTGGGGACTCCCACCTACCAAGAGCCGGTTGATGCACGGCGTGGGCATCAAGTCCATGGGTCGTCTCATGGACCGGGTCATGGCGAACGTGAACCTCAAAGGCGACGACCCGCATGGACAGGCCATGCGCGAACTGAGCCTGATCAAGACGCAGTGCCGGTGGACGCGGGGCCGCTGGGCGGAGTTGAACCTGGATTGGAAGGACCTGCAGAACACCCCTCGTCACATCAGTACTCTGGCCAACTATCTGATGCGCGAGTATGCGCGGGCACGATCGGATGCATCGTGAAGTTCTACTTCCCGGACAGCCAGGACATGATCAGCCCGGCGTACGACTTCATCAACGATGAATACCCGGCCTGGCGGGTCAGGCAGCGCGACGATCGTTACGCGCACGAGGTCGTGCCCGTCCCGTATGACGGGATCCTGGTGAGCAAGGCGATCGTGGACGGATCGCTCAAGGGCGCTGGGAAGTACTCAACGCCCCAGCGTGAGCGGCTCTACCGGCTTGGCCTGCGACAGTTCTTCCGCATCCCGGAAAATGTCATGACGCTGGGCGACTGCGGCGCGTTCAACTACATCAACGAGAAAGAGCCTCCGTATAGCGTGGAGGAAGTCCTCGATTTCTACGAGGGCTGTGGCTTCGATGCCGGAATCAGCATCGACCACGTGATCTTCGGATACGTGCCTGACCCCGAGGACGCGGATGCCCCGACCGCCACGGATGTGGAGAAAGACGCCAACCCCGAATGGGTCGAGCGGCGTCGAATCTCGCTGGACCGGGCCGAAAAGTTCATCGCGGCCGCCGGGGTGCGGTCTGTAAAGTTCGAGCCCGTCGGCGCTGCCCAGGGTTGGGGCCCAGCAAGTTACGCCGACAGCGTCAGGCGACTTCAAGAGATGGGGTACCGCCGCATCGCGCTCGGGGGCATGGTCCCGCTCAAGACGCACGAGATCCTCGCCTGCCTGCGCAAGATCGATGAAGTCCGTGCCGAGTCAACCGAACTGCACCTGCTCGGCATCACCCGCGTTGACTCCATGGCCCAGTTCGCTGGGCACGGGGTTACAAGCTTCGACAGCACCTCGGCCTTTCGCCAGTCGTTCATGGACGACCGCGACAACTACCACACGCGGGAAGGCACCTACACGGCCCTGCGAGTGCCTCAGGTCGATGGCAATCCGACGCTCAAGCGCCAGATCCTGGCTGGCGCCATCGCCCAGCGGGACGCGGTTGCCGCCGAACGCGCCTGCCTAGCGGCGCTGCGCGGCTACGACTCGGGCATTGTGCCGCTCGACGAGACGCTTGCCGCTCTTGGCCACTATGAGGCCCTGGTGAACTCAGGAGATCCGAAAAAGGCCAAGAAGAGTTACCTGCCTGCATACGAGCGCGCTCTGCGCGACATGCCGTGGAAGCGGTGCCCTTGCCCCTTGTGCGTGGAACACGGGATCGAGATAGCGATCTTCCGCGGCACGGAACGCAACAAGCGCAGGGGCTTTCACAACCTCACCGTGCTGGCGGCCAAGATGCACGCCCTACCCACAGCGTGACGCGACACAATGAAGCGTCGAGACACCCCAGGAGATGATGTGGCCGACCAGTACACACTGAGGCTTCCCGCGCTCGAAGTACGCCAGGGCGATCGGCGCATCTACTGCTTCGCGGTAGATGGCAAGAAACTCTCCAGTTTCACCGCCGTCTCGCGGATCCGCCGCGACGAGCACGAGTTGCAGGGATACCAACGTCCCGAGGTCCTTAGCCACATCCGCTCGATCCGCCGCTATCTCGAATCCGACGGCGCCATGCTCCCCAACGCGATCGTGCTCGCATTCGACCAGCGCACCACCTTCGTCCCGACACAGCGCACTACCTCCGTGGACTACTCCGTGCCCGGCGAACTGCTCATTCCAGTGGACGAGGCGCAAGCCGACCACGAGAAGCCCGCCTGGCTCGTGGACGGCCAGCAGCGCAGCGCCGCGATCCGCGACGCGGCGATCGACGAGTTCCCAGTTGCTGCGGTGGGGTTCATCGCTGACGGTGACGCAGATCAACGCTCGCAGTTCATCATGGTTAACTCGACCAAACCCCTGCCGAAGGGACTGATCCACGAACTGCTGCCTGGCACCGTGGGGCAACTCCCGCCTGCCTACGAACGCCGCCGTCTGCCCGCCACCCTGATGACCCGCCTCAACGGCGATGGCGACAGCCCGTTCTACACGCTGATCGCCTGTCCCACCGGACCTGACGGGTACATCAAGGACACGAGCATCCTGAAAATGATCGAGCACAGCCTGTTCGAAGGTGCGCTCTACCAATACCGCAACCCCGAGGATGGTTCGGGCGACGTGGACCGGATGCTCCTACACCTCAAGACCTTCTGGCGGATCGTGCGAGGTGTGTTCCCCGGTGAATTCAAACTTGCGCCGCGAGAGTGTCGGCTTACGCATGGCGTCGGCATCCAGTCTCTTGGCTTCGTCATGGATGCGCTCACCGAGGCAACGCCTGCGGAAGAGGTCGACTCCCACGAGGTGCGCGCGGCCATAGAGCGCCTCCAACTCGGTGTGTCCTGGACATCGGGGACGTGGAAGCTCGGCGACGGCGAAGAGCGACGCTGGAACAGCCTGCAGAACACCCCGAATGACATCCGTCTGCTCACCACCTACCTCCTGCGCCTGGTCTCTGGGTAGTGGCAGTAGAGAGGCTTGGGCACGGAACTGCTAGCGCGCAGCGCCGCATCGTCCGGCGCCGACCGGGTTGCTCTCCTTAGTTGCAGTACCAGCAGAGCATGCCGAGGTCTATCTGCCCGGCGAATAGCCGATTAAGATCCTGATACGCGCCATACCCCTCCACGTTGCAGCGCGGCCCAGTGCCCGCTCGCGCTGCATCGGGCGCATTCGCACCGTGATCTCCCATGAGGTGACCGCGTCGAACCGGTGGCCGCCTCGGCGCGCAGCCTGACGGCGAGCACTGCCCGCGTTCCGTCCGCTCTGATCCCCTCTTCCAGTCCAGGGAACCGCGCAGCGATTTCGGGTTTACATCGGCGGTAGCGGCTTTCCCTTGGTGAATGGACTGTGGTGGGTTCCGCCCCGCCTGGATGTGCGGGAGAACACGGCGGGCGGGCCGGCGCTGGCCCTCGGCCGGGCGCACAGGGGGAACGCTTCGGTGGGGCCCTTTCGTCCGGTATGGCGCGCTCGCTGGGGTGGCTAGCCACGCTGTACGTTGCCCGGACCGAAGATCAGTAAGTTGCTACGGCGCGCGGATACGGACCCTCCGTCCCATGGCAACGCAAGAGCCGTCCGGCGGCGGCACCGTGCGGCCGTCGGCCGTCGGCCGTCGGACGAGGATTTGCCGCGGCGCTGCCCGTCCGGCCTTGATCGCGGTCAGCTGCGATCTGGCTCAGGCCCGCGTACACGGCGGCGGTCAGCGCCGCGTGCGCGGCGGTACGCGCGGGCTGGGGCGCGAGCGTGACGCCCAGGTGCGTCGCCAGGTCCGGCAGGACCAGCGGACACCCGTCTCCGAGCAGGTGATGGGCGAGCGCCGCAGTGTCCACCAGTTCTGTCGACCTCAGGGTCGGGCAACGCCCGCCGTGCCGACCGATCAGCTTCGTCAACTCCGCAGCCTGGTGGGTGGCGAGCAGATAAGGCGGGACGGCCAAATGGCGTTCCAGCATGCCGAGCGTTACCGCAGCCGGCGTCTGCTCCAGCACCTGGTCGAGCGGCAGGCCGCAGCACTCGGCGATTGCCGCGGCGGCCATCCCGGCGTGTAGCGCGCAGCGCAGCCTACCGACAAGCATGTAGCGGTCATCCGTAGGGCGCAGCGCGACCACAGCCAAGTCGATGCGGTGGTCCAGCCCTCCATCGGGCACCTCGAGTGCGACCGCGAGGACCGTGGACATGGGAATATAAGGGCGCGGCGACGCCGGTTCCGCCGGCGCCGGCTGCGAGGCGCAGATTGCTGACACAGTGCTCATGAGCGGCTGAACCCTCGTTCGCGTTCAAGGTCGCTGACCCGGCGCTGGTGATAGTCGGCCTCGTGCCACGCCGCCTGTGCGTAGTGCGTGAGCACGTCCGCGCCCAGCAGTTCGGCCGCTTCCGCCGAGTCGTGCATCCGAGCGGCGGCCTCGGACAGCGTGCGCGGCATCCGAGTGGCGTGCGGGTCGTCGTAGGCGTTGGCCGCTACGGGTTGCTCCTCCAGCGGCAACTTCTGCTCGATCCCGTGCACCACGGCGGTGATCAGCGCGGCGGCGGCGAGGTGCGGTTGCGCGTCGGCACCGGGGATGCGGCACTCGATCCGTCCCGATCCACCGGCGCCCAGGACTCGCAGGGCGCAGGTGCGGTTATCGTATCCCCAGCTCAGGGTGGTGGGGGCGAACAGCGGCGAGGTGTCGGTGTGCAGGCGCTTGTAGGAGTTGACGTTCGGCAGCATCAGGACGGCCACCTGGTTGAGCGTGGCCAGGCACCCGGCGACGGCGTGGCGGCCGAGGTCGGTGAGCCGTCCGTGCCCGTCGACCAGCGGGTTGCGCCCTTCGTCGTCGAGCAGGGAGAGGTGCAGGTGGCAGGAGTTACCGTCGCGGCCGGTGAACGGTTTGGCCATGAACGTCAGCGCCATCCCGGTGTGCTCGGCGGCCTGGTGCGCCAGTAGCTTGTAGACGGCGTGCTGGTCTGCGGACATCATCGGCTCGCCGTGGCGGAAGGTGACCTCCAGCTGTCCCGCGCCGGCCTCGGTCTTGATTCCCTCCAGCGGCAGCCCGGTGGCGTAGCTGGTTTCCCGGATCCGGTCGATCAGGGCGGTGAGTCGGGCCGGGTGGGTCAAGGCGTAGTCGGTGTTGTGGTCCGCGGCCGGCGGCAGGTCACGCCAACCGCGCCGGGCCGCGCCCTGGTAGTCGATGTCGTAGACCATGGCCTCGGACTCGACCCCCAGCGAAGCGGTCAGGCCGAGATCGGCGAGGCGGTGCAGTTGGCGGGCGAGCACTGCGCGCGGCGCCACCGGGATCGGGCGGCCCTGCCGGTCGCAGGGGTCAGCCAGCACCAGTGCGGTGCGCGCCGCCCAGCCGGCGATGCGCAGCGTCGCCTCGTTCGCCCGTAGCCAAACGTCCCCTGCGCCGTGCTCCCAGCCGCCGAACGCGAACCCGGGCAGCACTCGCATATCCGGGTCCGTGGTCAGCAGGTACGCGGCAGCATGGGTACCGCTCCCCAGCACGTGCGCGGCGAAGTACCCGGCGTCGTACGCCTTGCCACGCAGCAGCCCACTGGGGCCGGGAACGGCCACCAGTACGGTGTCGATCTCGCCGCTGTCTGTCTTTTCCAATAGTTCGTCCGGGCTCAGCACGCCCTGCGGCGTGCCCTCGGCGTGGCGGTCCACCGCAGGGCTCGACTGCCCATCTGCAGCCGCGGTCATCGCAGTGCTCATCGCGGTCAGACCATCTCGTCCTGGATCCAGGCGGCCTGCGCCGCGCTCATGGTTGCCACCGGCGCGTCGTAGGCGCGCCGCCGCCCCCACCACCACAGCTGCTCGATTACCAGGGTGACCAGCAGCGCGATCCCGGCGTAGGGAAGGTTCTTGTGGGTGATCGGGCTGCCCTGCGGCGCAATCACGACTAGGCAGGCGACGGTTATCCAGACCAGCGCGATTCGCGCGTACCAGGGGCCTGCCGTGCCGCGGTTCCACGGTCCAGGGACGAAGCGGTCGTGGCGGTGGCGAAGCCGCAGGTAGATCGGTACTGCGTAGGCGGGCAGTAGCCCGATCACGTTGATAGACACCACATTGTTGAGCACCGTGCTGCCCCATAGCCCCGGCAGCGTGAGGGCGAAGCCGAGCGCGACTGAGAGCCACACCGCGTTCACCGGCACCCGTGTGCGCGACGAGACGCGGCTCCACCAGCGGTGCCCCGGGATCGCCTTGTTACGCCCGGAGAACGCGAACACCTGCCTCGATGCGGCGGTGACGACGGCAACCCCGCAGAACACCTGCGCACCTAGGGCTACACCCAGCGCGACCTGGCCCCAGGCAGAGCCGAGGGCGTCGAGGAAGATTTGCGCGGCTGCCCCCAGGCTGGAGCCTAGCTCCGCGTCATAGTCGCGGATCGCGAACAGCAGCGCGCCGATCAGCATCACGCCGGCCACCGCTGAGACCCAGATCGCGCGCAGAATCGCCCCGGGCACCGTGTCCGCGGCCGAGCGGGTCGGGTCTGTGTCTCTTTTGGTGGGCTTTGGTCTATTTGGAGTATCGGCGAATCAGGGGTCGGACTTTAGGGCGTGTCGCCGGTTTTCACTCCGGCGGCCGAGTCCCGCTCCGGGTGCAGTCGGCCGTCGAAGGCCATCTCGAAGGCGTTGAGGACCGGCTTCCACCGGTTCGACC
>NZ_JAGSXH010000360.1 GCF_018283645.1 Actinocrinis puniceicyclus
GGGTGCCGCCGGCCAGGTCGGCTTTGGTGGTCAGCCATTCGGTGAGGTATTGGCCGAGGGTGAGCGGATTGTCGACGGCTTGGCCGAGGGTCAGGCGTTTGCGGATCTCGTCCTCGTCCGGCAGCGGGGTCTTGTTGGCGAGGCGTTCGCGGATCAGGGCTGTGATGGCGCGGCGTTGGGTGTCGGGTTCGTCGGTGGTGTCGGCCAGGCGCAGCAGGCTGATGATGGTGGTCAGCGCGTCGCGGGTCTGGGTTTCGGTGGGGTAGCCGGCGCGCAGGTGTTCGCGTGGTCCGCCGTCGTTGAAGGGGATCTCGAGTTGGAGGCGCCAGGTGCCGTGTTCGCGGGCCCAGCGTCCGTCGGCGTAGGTCAGTTGCGGGCAGGCGCGGCCGAGTTGGCGGCGGCGGGTGGTGCCGTCGGGCAGGGGGATGGTCTCGGTGCAGCCGCACCGTTTGAACACGGTGCCGTTCATCGTGGTGGCCATGGAGTGTTCCGTTCGTCATGCTGCGTTGTCCGGTGCCGGTCTCGGAAGAATCCGTGGGACCGGCACGGTGACCATGGACGCTCCGTCCCTGCCTGGGCATCAACCCGTCTGGTGGAGGTTCTTCACCGGTGTGGTGAAGAACCTCCACGGGCCGCGGGCGGGACGCTCACGCCGCAGTGGTCTGCGGCGCGGCGACGGCGGGCGCATCGATGCCCAGCAGGGCGAGCA
>NZ_JAGSXH010000361.1 GCF_018283645.1 Actinocrinis puniceicyclus
CAGGGTCAATGACAAAGTGATCTTGCGGCTGGGTTCGTGGTGGTTTAGCCGTGCGTCGGCACGGTCTGCGTGGCCTGACATGCCGGATTTGCGGGCGGGCACGGCATCTGAGGATCATTCAGGTGTCTACGCCGATGATCCCTGGAGATGCCGTGCCCGCCGCCCCATCTTGCCCGACGGCCCCTGCCCGGGGCCAGCGCGCCCCGGACCCGGCTTCCTTGCCCGCGTTCTTCGCGCAGGTCCCGGACCCGCGTGACCGGCGTGGGCGGCGTCACGCGCTGCCGGTGATCCTCGCCCTGGCCGTGTGCGCGATCGCGGCCGGGCACGGCAGCCAGGACGCGATGGCCGAGTGGGCCGCGGACGCCCCGCAGGAACTGCTCGCGCAGGTCGGGGCGCGGTGGGACGCTCTGCGCGGGCGGCATGCCGGGCCGGACGAGCGCACGGTGCGCCGGGTCCTGCAGCGCGTCGACGCCGGCGTGCTGGACGCCGTGGCCTGCGCCTTCACCGCCGTGCACACCGCGGGCGCGAACCCGGCGGCACCCACGCCGCCGGGTTGCGCGCTACGCGTGATCGCGGTGGACGGCAAGGTGCTGCGCGGCTCGGGCGCCACCGGGTTCGCGCAGGTCACCCTGCTCGCAGCGCTGGATCACGCCGCCGGCACGATCCTGGCCCAGCGGCAGATCGACTCCAAGACCAAC
>NZ_JAGSXH010000362.1 GCF_018283645.1 Actinocrinis puniceicyclus
GCCGGCGGGGACGTTGTAGCCGGGGATGGCGTCGGTCGGGTAGGTGCCGCCGTTGCCGTCGCTCTGGGTGCCGTTCGGGTCGCAGTGCGGGTCGCCGTGCGTGTGCGTGGCGGTCGGGTAGTCGCCGTCGGACTCGCCCGGGGGCTTGATCCACACGTCGGCGATGATGTGGTCGCCGGAACCGTAGGGGTTGGCCTGCGGGCGGGCGCCGATGCCGGCTCCGTTGACGTTGCACCAGTCACCGCGGAACGGGCGCTGGTCGACCTTGTTCGCCGCCACGTAGGTGTCGACGGTGGTCGGGCTGGAGTTGAGCGAGGTCGGCCGGGCCGAGCCGCCCCAGCCGTTGCGCGAGGTGTCGATGATCATCCCGATGCTGCTGGGGAAGCCGCTGGAGGTGAACTCGCTGTACATCGCCTCGTCGTAGTGGTGCTCGTCGAAGTACGGGTTGTACTGGTAGAACTTCGCCGAGTCCAGCGGGTTGCCGCCGACGTTGAGCGTGGTGTTCGGCAGGTACGGCTCGTCGGACGGGGTGGTGTTCGCCGTGTCGGAGACGAAGCCGTCCACGGTGGCGTAGCCGCCGGTGGCCGACTGCACGACCTTCGAGTACTCGGGGCCGGCGCCGCTCATGTTGTTCGGCCAGCCGAGCCATCCGGAGTGGCCGATGTCCAGGTAGTTGTAGACCTGCGGGCCGAT
>NZ_JAGSXH010000363.1 GCF_018283645.1 Actinocrinis puniceicyclus
ACATGGTGCCTTCGGTGGTGGTGGTGCTGGATGTGTTGCCGTTGACGGTGAACGGCAAGGTGGATCGCAAGGCCCTGCCGGCTGTCGAAGTATCGGGTTCGGGGACGGGCCAGGAGCCTTCCACGCCGCTGGAGGAAACCCTCTGCGCGCTGTTCGCCGAGGTGCTGGGGGTGGAGCGGGTCGGCGTGCGGGACGGGTTCTTCGACCTGGGCGGCGACTCGATCGCCTCGATCCAGTTGGTGGCGCGCGCCCGGCGGGCCGGTCTCGCCCTCAGCCCGCGCGACGTCTTCGTGCACCGCACGGTGGCCGAACTCGCGCGGGTCGCCACCGCCGCGCCGGCCGGGACCGCGGCGGGCGAAGAGGCCGGCGATCGCCCGCTGCTCGACCTGGAGCCCGGTGAACGCGAGCGGCTCGACGCCCTCGTTCCCGGCGCCGAGGAGTACTGGCCCCTGACGGCCTTGCACGAAGGCATGCTCTTCCACGCCCAGTACGACGGTGAAGACGGCGTGGACGTCTACAACGTTCAGAACGCGTTCGCGCTGGACGGTGCGTTGGACGAGGCGGTGTTGCGGGCGGCGTGTCAGGGTGTGGTGGATCGGCATGCGGCGTTGCGGGCCGGGTTCGTGCAGCGGCGTTCGGGTCAGACGATCCAGGCGATCCCGCGGTCGGTGGTGGTGCCGTTCGAGGT
>NZ_JAGSXH010000364.1 GCF_018283645.1 Actinocrinis puniceicyclus
CAGCCGCACCCCGCCCGGCTCCACCTGCCCCACCGCGACCCGGTCCGCACGCGCCCGCGCGCACAACGCGGCCACATCAGCGTTACTCGCCGCAGCCATCAGCGCCGTGCGCCCGGCCAGCATGTCCGCCCGCCACCCCGCATACGCCTGCTCGGTCATGCTCTGACGCGAACCGTGCCGGACCCGGTCGTGCCGCTGGTAGAAGTCGAGACCGGACGTGTCACCGACCCGGATCGCCAGGGTCGCCTGCGCCTCGGCCGCATCCGCGAACCGGTAGAGCGTCGAGAGCTCCACCGCCCCGCACTCACGGGCAACCAGCCGCAGCGCACCACCGGACTCCACCGCCCCCAACTGCCGGTAATCCCCCAGCAGCCGCACCACCGCGCCCCGCCGCGCGGCGATGGAGACCAGCCGGTCCAGGTTCAGCGTGCCGGCCATCCCCGCCTCATCCACCAGCACCACATCCCCCGCACCCAACGCGAAGAACCCGAGCTCGAGCGGCACCCCGCGTCCCTCGGCCAGCACCCCGGCGTGCGGTCCGGCGGTCCACTCCCACAGGAACTTGTGCAGATTCTCCGCCGGCGTGCCCAGCTCCTCGGCCAGCACCTGGCTCTTATACACATAT
>NZ_JAGSXH010000365.1 GCF_018283645.1 Actinocrinis puniceicyclus
ACGGCCACCGGGTCGTCCACGTCGCCCTCGTCGTGGTTGGTGATCATGTCCGGGACCGTGCCCGCGGACTTGACGTGCGCCAGCCACGTGGACCACTCGCCGGAGTTGCGCAGCGGGGTGTACGCGAAGGAGGGCCCGACGATCGTGGCGCCCGGCGCCACCTTGCGCAGTTCCCGGTAGGCGGTGTCCCACATCTGGAAGTACTGGGTGCTGTTGACCCCGGCCTTCCAGAACACCGAGATGTCCGGCTCGTTGTCGATGTCGTACGCCAGCTTCAGGCCCGAGGCCTGCAACGCCGCCACGGTCTGGTCGATGAAGGTGGCCCAGTTCGAGCAGTTGCCGTTGTCGCACGGGTACATCGTGTTCGAGGGCTGACCGCCGTTCAGGCCGTACAGGTCGGTCAGCAGCACCTGGTACTGCGCGTGATACGGCGGCTGGGTCAGCCGCTTGGCCTCGGCCAGGATCGAGTTGATGTCGGCCTGCGTCGCCGAACCGAGCTGGTAGTTGTCCCTGATCCAGCCCCCGGAGAACCAGCCCCCGCCACGGAACGCGTTGATCCCCAACGGCTGGATGTACTGGTCCGCCGGCTGCGTACCGTCCTCACTGAACCCGTACAAGAACCCCTCCCCCACGCCCGTCGACGCCCCCCGCGCCGAGGACAGGTCCACACTCAACGAC
>NZ_JAGSXH010000366.1 GCF_018283645.1 Actinocrinis puniceicyclus
CGCCCACACACCCGCGCCCACAGCCCCGCACACACCCGGCGCCGAGAACGAATGGGCAGGCGCCCTGGCGCTGCTGGCGAACGAAGGAACACTCGAACGCGCCGAACTGCTCGACCGCTGCCTGGCCAAACTGCTACGCGGCGACCGCCCGGCCAACCTGCGCGGATTCGGACTGCTCACCGAACGCCTCGCACCAGACAACGACGAAGTAGCCTCCCGCCTGGCAACCTACGTCGCGCTCGCCGCACGCGGCGCCGGACCCTGCGCACGACTGGCCCAAAACGCACTACGGGAGCTGGACGACGCCGGCCGGCTGGGCTCAGTCACCCTCGCCGAACTGTCCAAAGCAGTACTCGCACGACCAGAACGCAGCCTGGTGGCCGCGCAACTGTCCTGGGTGGACACCGCAGTACGCCGCGACAGCAGCCGCGCACCCGAACTACTGAACGCGA
This sequence comes from Actinocrinis puniceicyclus, assembly GCF_018283645.1. Lineage (GTDB taxonomy): Bacteria > Actinomycetota > Actinomycetes > Streptomycetales > Catenulisporaceae > Actinocrinis > Actinocrinis puniceicyclus. Next base: position 453 of record NZ_JAGSXH010000366.1, read on the forward strand.
CATCCGCAGCCTTCGCCCACCCCGCGGTCACCGTACAGGAACGGGCACTACGCGTCGTCATCAGACACCTAAGACACCTCGACACCACCCAAACCGCCGCACTACAAGACGCCGCCCGGCAACTGGACGCAGTACTGCGCGACGAAGCAACGCGCGTACTCGGCGGCAACGCCACCACCGCCGCCGCATCGCAGACCCCACCCGCGCTGCTACCCCCATACC
>NZ_JAGSXH010000367.1 GCF_018283645.1 Actinocrinis puniceicyclus
ACCCCACCCGCTTGGAGGCGGCCTTGAGGTTCCACGCGCTCAGACTGTTATCGATCCAGATCGAACCCAGCGGCAGCCGGTGGCGCACCATGTGCTCCAGGATGTCGCGCAACTGCCGGGCCACCCCCTCCAGCTGCCCGCGCTCGTCCTTGCTGATCCGGCAATACGCCTCATAGGTCAACGGCCGCGCACCCATGCCATGCCACGGCTCCGCGAGCTGCACGCGTCCCTCGAACTCGCCGACGACCCGGCCAATCCCGTCGATCATCAGCGCCTCCGGCTGACCCAGCGCCTCGGCCAGCGTCCGCTCCGTCACCACGAGAACCTCCAGCGCGATCACCCGCGGCACCCTGCCTGCCCCGGCGACAGCCTTTGCGTGCTGCGCCAGGCGAGTGATCCTCCCGTTTGTGGCGGATCAGGCGGCCGCGGTCGCCACGTTCGGGTTGGCGGAGGCGGCGGAGGCCGGGATCGTCAAGCTGGCGGAGAAGGCGGTCGACTTCCTGGAGCAGCAGCTGGAGCAGTACATCCTCGCGCAGGTGATCGAGGCGGGATTCAGGGCTCTGCGGCCGGTGATCGAGCGGGCGTTGGACGGGTTCGTGTTCAAGGCCGCCGCCGACGCGCTGGGCGTGCCCGCGGCCGGCGGCCGGCGGCGGG
>NZ_JAGSXH010000368.1 GCF_018283645.1 Actinocrinis puniceicyclus
CCAGGGTTAATGACAAAGTGATCTTTCGTCCTTTTTCTGGGTGATCGTCAGGTCAGGTGGAGTAGTCCTGTCAGGAGTTCGGGTCTGCGGGCGTGTCTGCGCAGGGCTTTGGCGATGTTGGTTTCGCCGCCGAGGCGCAGCATGCTGATGACGAGGTTGCGCAGGGTGGCCATGATCCTTGGCAGGGTTGCGGTGCTGATCGCGGACTTGTCTTCGCCGAAGGTGACGTCGCGTACGTAATGACATTGGTTCTCGATGCGCCAGTGTCCGCGCACGAGGGCCGCGAGGTCGCCCGGCCCCGCCAGTTCGGGCGGCAGGCTGGTGATCACGTAGACGACTTCCTTGGTCAGCCGGCCCGCGATGCCGGGTCGGCGGGTGTAGCGGATGATCCGGGCGATCTGTTTCGCGCCGGGGAAGTCGATCCCCTCGGCGTCCGCCGTGGTCAGGTGGCGTTCGCGGATCGTTCCGCGGGTGCGCTCGCTCTCGTGGTGCTCCCCGGTGGCCTGTTCGTCCACGGTGATGCGCTGATGGCAGGCCGTGAGCAGTGCGGGCTGGTTCGCCTTGACTGTGAAAACGTAGTGTGCGTCGTGTTCGCGCAGGTGGCGTGCTGTTTCCCGCTGGGTGTGCAGCGCGTCCATCGTGATGACGGAC
>NZ_JAGSXH010000369.1 GCF_018283645.1 Actinocrinis puniceicyclus
ACCCTGGCTATTCGTGACGTAGTTCGTAATGCAGCCCGCTGAGATGCGAAAGGTGCGCCCGGCCTGCAAGGATGTGATTGCCTAGATCATGTCCATACAGGGAACGGGTGCACCTTTCTGGTGTCCAACACTACCGGGTGGGACCGGCGGCTTTCGGTGGCCGCCGACGGGCGGGGCCTGGTGGGCCACGCCGGGGCGGTGCTGCTGCGCGCGTGCGCGGATCGCACCGGGCTGACCGGCGCTCTTTCACACGCCCTGAGCCGGCGTGGCGTGCCGCCGGGTTGGGACCGGGGCGTGGTGCTGGTGCAGCTCGCGGTGGCGATCGCGCTGGGCGCCACGAGCATGAGCGAGATCGCGTTGCTCGCGCACCAGGCCGCGCTGTTCGGGGCGCCGGCGTCGGACTCCACCGTGCGCCGCACGCTCGAGCCCTTCGACGCGGTGCTGCTGGAACGGATCGCCAAGGCCCGAGCCCGGGTGCGCGCGCACGTGTGGGATCTGATCGCCGCGACCGAGCGGGGGTTCCCGTGGCTGGTGGTGGCGGGAAAACTCCTGACGGGCTGGGTCGTGATCGACCTGGACGCCACGATCATCGAGTCCTCCAGCAAGAAGCAGGGCGCGGCCGGCACGTTCAAGATGACCTTCGGCTTCCA
>NZ_JAGSXH010000036.1 GCF_018283645.1 Actinocrinis puniceicyclus
GCGGCTCCTGATCGCCCACACGCTCGGGAGGCTGACCCGCAAGCGGTCGCTGAACCCCAAGCGCAGGCACCGCAGCTTCCCGCGCGTGGTGAAACGCGCCAGGCGCAACTCCTGGCGGGTCAAACGCGCCACCGATACCGGCGTGAGGCACCAGGGCCCCCCGACCCTCGACATCCAGAATCTTAAAGTTCTGACACAAGAGCCCTGTCCGGTGCGAAGACACTCACCAGCGGAAACCCACGGCCTCGCAGCGTGATCACACATCATTCAGTGGCATTGGGGCCGAGATCTGGCGCATGAGATCAGACGGTACGGAAGAATTGGCCGGCATATTCGACCATGCGAGCCAGAGGTGGACACGGCTGTGAATGCGTCCGAGCGCGACGAGTGGCGGGTGCACCGACTCGCGGTGTACCAGGGCCGGAAGTACCGCTTCTGGAAGGACCCGGCGGACGCGTCGCTCGTCGGCCTCTATCCGGAACCGGGCTGCCCCGCTCCGGACGACTTGCCGCGAGGATCCAACCCGGCGGGTGCACCCATGTATCTCGTGGGCTCAGATCGGTTAGACGCCGCATACGAGTCGCGCTGGTTCTTCGAATGGCACGGCGGCCGGTTCGAGGCGACCGGCGGGCAGGGTACCGGTTTCGTCAGCGGGAACCTGGTCAGCCCACTCTCGATGGATTTCATCCGGAAGAACGGACTGACCGTCTATGAACAGTACGTCGCAGGAGGCCGGTTCGCATTGGACGAGGTGACCGATCTGCACGAGGAGCGCACGGACCTGCTCGCGCAGTGGAAGGAGAGGCACGGTGAGTGAGGTTCCAGCGGCGGGCGCATCGGGAACGCGCGCGCCAGGCACCGGCGCGGCCGGCCTGGCTCCGACAACCGTCATGGAACTGCCCGTCCCGCCACCACTCGTGTCCGCCTATGCGGGCAACCTCTCGGTGCCACGCATATTCGAGGCGCATCGCGCCGCAGGGTTCTGCGTCCGGGCGGGAGACATCGCCTCAGGCGACGCGGCGGCGGTCCGCGCGCAGCACGGCCTGACGGGCGATCCCGCCTGGACGCCACAACACAACAGCGCGGACGCATTCCATGTGCTGCGGTTCTACGCATCGTGGCCCGGCGCGTTCGTCGTGCCGTTCGGCGGCTCCACACCCGAAGGCGCCGAGCGGATGGGAACCAGCCGCGTGTATCCGGAGCCGTTCCTCGGAACCGGCTACACGGCGTTCGCACCCCGGGCCGTGCCGCAATACTGGCTGCCCCTGACCGAACTACCGCTCGGCACCGAACTGTGGCGGATCGGCGCGGACGGATCGCAGCAACCGGTGGCGGCATACCTGGGCCGGTACACGGGATGGCAGCCGCAACCAGGCGTCGAACCGTTCGGGCCGCAGCCCTGGCAAAGCACACCCCAAGCGTTGCGCACCGCCGTACGACGCGGGTTGCGCGCCGTCTACCAAGGCGGCGACTTCGACGCGGACTTCGGGCCCGAGCCCGGCCGGATCACGCTGTACCGCAGCGGCACAGCGGGCGAAGCCGTGCAGTCCCGTGCAGTGTTGGACGCGCATTGCGACGCTGTCAGGTATGTGCGGTTACTCTGCACATGGCACGGGGCGCGCTTCGAGGCGATCGACGCGGCTCCGGACTCGGTCACGCTGAACTATCTCGGCGAGAACCATCTGGAAGCCGGGTCGCTCGGCTTGACGGAAGTCGGCTATCGGGTATGGCGAACCACCGTCCCGCGCGCAGAGGTTTCCGAGTACGCCGAGGAGACGCTCGAAGTGGGCGTGCAGGCGCACTTCGGCTGAAGACACCCGCCCGGCCGGACTCGGACCCGCGCACGGTGCCTCAGAGTACGTTCAAGGCGGCCGGGACGCCGGCACCGGCGCCGACCGGATCAGCACCGAGCCGTGCGCTGCCGGAGACGTTGATGTTGCCCCACACGGCCCGCGCGCCCGAGTCGCCGACACGGATGCACTGGACGACACAGATCGCGCTGGCGGCGATCGCGAGCGCCGCCACAGTCACCGTCGCCGCATGGTGCTCGGCGTAACCGGCGCGGCTGACCACGACCAGCGCGATGGCGAATACCGCGACCGCGGCGACGAACCACACCAGCGTCAGGCCCAGGCCGCGGTGCTGCGCCGCCAACTTCTGCAGGTAAGGCGCGTGGTTGTACAACTGCTGACCCGCCACCTGCGTCGCGTACGTCACGCCGACCATGACCATCGCGAAAACCGCGTTGGCGATGCCGAACCGGGCACGCCACTTCGGCCGCGCCGCCACGGCGATGGTGGTGAGGCACACCAGTGGAACGCCGGCCACAGCCACGTGCAGCAGCAGAATGTGGGTCGGCAGACCGAAGACCTTGACGGGCATCGAGTTCTCTCCTGATCGTCCTGACGGGTTCTGGTCTCCGGCACGCTCACACGGGCAGGCACACGCCAAACGTAAACGTTCATACCGGGGTTCAGAGTCCTACGGAACCCCCGGATCGCCAATACATGTTCTCCGAGCGGCTGAGGAACCCCGCGTCGACCAGGTAGCGGCGCAAGGCGGCGTAGTCGTCGTGGAAATCGCCGAGGATCCGGTTGACCTTCGCCTCCTCGTAGCGCACCCCCGGCTCGAAGCACTGCGCCAGATAATCGAGCACCACCATGCGCTTGCCGTGCGCCGCGGGCACGTGGGTCAGCCGGCCCTGAGCGAAGAAACCACGCAACAGCGACGCCGTGCCCGGGTCCTGCACGACGGGCTGCGCCGGCAGCGCGGTGTCGGCCTTGCGGACGTTCGCGTCCGTGGCGGCGCGCATCGTCTCGGGAACGGCCCGCCACCGGTCGGCGGCCTCGGCCTCGGCCTCGTCCTCGCCCCGCGCCGGCTCGGCGACGCCGCCCGGCTCACCGCCGCTCGAGCGCTGCGGGGTGAGCCGGGCGGCGAGCCGGGCCTCGTCCAAACGAATCAGTGCCTTGACGACATCGCGCACCGGCACGCCGCTGGCCCGCGCCAGCTCCCGCGGCGACGCGCCCCGGTTCGCGGCCAGCACCAGGGCAGCGAAGACCCGCAGGCGAGCCGGATCGGCCAGCAGTGCGACCAGCCTGCGCGGATCGGGAATCTGCTCTCGGTTATCGCGAGCCGTCATGGCCTCGATGTTAGTCATATGCGCTGCCGGGGCGCCCACGGGTTTGGCCGCCCCGGCCCGCGCGGGCCGATCAGCCGATCTGAACCGGCGCGGACAGCCGCAGATCCCGCGAGGAGTGACCCACCTGTAAGAGGTACCGGCCGCGTGGATACACCCAGTCCTGCTTCTGCGCGTCCCACCGCGCGAACGCGCGGCCCGGTACCCGCAGCCGCACGTGCACCGCCTCGCCCGGCTCGGCCTGTGCGGCCCCGAGCGCGGCGAGCACGCGCACGGGACGGTGCCGCTCGGGCAGCGCCGCGGTACCGGAGCCGTCCGAGTCCGCGTTGTCCACGGGCTCGGACAGGTACAACTGCACGACCTCGCGACCCGGCCGCCGGCCGGTGTTGCGCACCGTCACGGTCACCTCGACGTCCGCTCCGGCGCGCACCGGCCCGACCGGGACGTCCAAGCCCTCGAACATCCAGCTCGTGTAGCCCAGACCGTGACCGAACGGGAACAGCGGCTCCGTTCCCCCCTTGTCATAGGCGCGGTAGCCGACCAGCAGGCCCTCGCTGTATTCGAGCGCTCCGTCCACCGGCCGGGCCGGGCCGACCGGGCAGCCGGCCTCGCTGCGCGGGATCGTCACCGGCAGCCGGCCACCCGGCTCGAGCTCGCCGAGCAGCACGTCCGCCAGCGCGTGGCCGAACTCCTGGCCCGGGAACCACACCTGAAGGATCGCGGCGACCTGATCCGCCCACGGCATCAGCACCGGCATTCCGCAGTTGACCACCACCACCGTGCGCGAGTTGACCGCCGCGACCGCCGCGATCAGCTCGTCCTGGCGGCCGGGCAGCGCCAGCGTCTGCCGGTCGTAGCCCTCGCTCTCGGTGCCCGCGGCGGCGCCCACCACGACCACGGCCACGTCACTGGACTGCGCCGCGGAGACCGCCTCCTTGAGCAGCGTGTCCTCCTGCGGCAGCGGCACCACGCCCAGCTGGAAGCGGGTGAACTCCCCGTCGTGCCCGGTCGGGTCGCAGGACGCGAACACCTGTACCGAGTCGCCCTCGTCCAGGTCGAGCACCGTACCGATCTCGAACGGGCGCGAGAGCGGCTCGACCGGGTCGGCGGCCGGGGGAGCGGTGTCGGCGACCACTATCGGGGACGGATCGTCGAAGGGGCCGGACAGCTCCAGCCGCAGCGCGCCGAGCCCCGTCACGGCGAACCGGTGCGGGCCCGCGGCCGCGGCCCGGAAGAGCGTGCGGAACGTCAGTTCGGCGATATCGGTGCGCACCACCTGCGGCGGCATCGGGTCCCACCAGGTCACCTCGGGTCGCCCGAGCACATCCGTGTGCTGCAGGGCGCCGTCCTTGCCGCGGATCTCCAGCCGCGCCCCCGGGCCGTTGGTCGCCGGGTCGGTCAGCGTTCCCGGCTCCGGCGTCGGAGTGGTCAGCCAGGTGCGGCAGCCCTGGCGCACCGTCAGCTGCGCGTCCTGGCCGAGCGCCGCGCGCAGTCCCTCGGCGGGGGAGACTGCGATCGCCGCTCCGACCTGCGCGCTGCCCAGGCCCTGGTACTGCGGGAACATCGCGTTCGGCCCCAGCAGCGCGATCGAGTGCGCGTCGCGGCCCAGGGGAAGCGTGCCGGTGCTGTTGCGCAGCAGCGTGAACGAACCGGCCGCGGCCGTGCGCAGCACCCGTCGGTCGGCGTGCGGGCCCGGCCGCGACGCGCTCGGCTCGCCGCCGAGCGCCCCGACCATCCGGGCCACCCGCAGCAGCCGCAGCACCTTCTCGTCGATCTCGGCCTCCGAGACCGCGCCGCGCGCCACGGCCTCGGCCAGCTGCTCGCCCCACGGCCCGTCCGGACCCGGCATCACCAGGTCCAGCCCGGCCAGCGCGGTCGGCTCGGTCGAGCGCGCCGCGAACCAGTCGGAGACCACCGCGCCGCCGAAGCCCCAATCCTGCTTGAGCACTGTGCGCAGCAGGTGTTCGTGCTCGGTCATGGTCGCGCCGTTGACCTTGTTGTATCCCGCCATCACCAGCGCGCATTCGGCCTCGGTGACGCAGGCTTCGAAGGGAACCAGGTACAGCTCGCGCAAGGTCGTCTCGTCGATCAGCGAATCGGCCGTCCAGCGCTCGGTCTCGGCGTCGTTGCCCACGAAGTGCTTCGCGGTCGCGGCCACGCCCTCCGATTGCAGACCCCTGACCCAGGCGGCGGCGGTGCGCGCGGCCAGCACCGGGTCCTCGCCGAAGCACTCGAAGCCCCGGCCGCCGAAAGGCGTGCGCACCAGGTTCACCGTCGGGCCGAGCACCACGTCGATGCCCTTGGCCCGGGCCTCCCGGCCCAGTTGCGCGGCCACCTGCTCGACCAACTGCGGATCCCAGGACGCGGCGAGCGCGATCGGGGCCGGCAGGCTGGAGGAGCGGTCCGCCGGGTCCAGGAAGGCCCCGCGCACGCCGGCCGGGCCGTCCGACATCACCAGGCCGCGCAGGCCGATGCCCGGCTCGCCGGGCAGGGTGAAGTTGTCGGCGCCGGTCAGCATCGCGATCTTCTGCTCCAGAGACAGCGCGGCCAGCAGTTCGCGCCCGGTCCCCGCCTCCCGTGACGGTCCCGCGTCGCGGGCGGGGAACTGTCCCTGCCCGTCCCGCGCGGCCTGCGGGTTCCTCATGTCGGTGTGCCCCAGGTCCACCGAGACTCCTAAAAAATAGTGATAAATCAGCTTGATCAGGAAAAAAAGGGCCCCGGATCCGCGCAGAGTGCGGCTGCGCGAATCCGGGGCCGTCAGTGGCTACGAGACAGGCGTCAGGTGCAGGACGGTGTACTCAAGCCACGGGTTGTTGGGCCGCGGGTCGATGTAGGAGTTGTCCTTCGTCGGCCAGCCGGTGAAGTGCTTGGTGCTGTACTCGTTCCAGCCCGCGCCGTACATCAGGACCACGTCCGGCACATCGGTGGACATGGCGTGCGCCACGATGCCCAGCTGCTTCGTGATCTCGTTCGGGTCGTTGGTGCCGGCCCACGCCTTGAGCGCGGACTGCACGGCCGGGTTGTTGTAGCGGCCGTAGTCGCCGTTGGCGGTCTGGCCGATCGCGGCGCTGGTGCCGTAGTCGAGCCAGTTGTCGTACTGCTGGTACGGGCTCGGGCCGCCGCCGCCCCAGTGGATCGCCGCGTCGAAGGAGCCGGCGTTCAGGTCCGCGGTCCACTTGTCCGGCGTGACGCCGTTGACGGAGACCTTGAAGCCGAGCGGCTTGAGCTCCTGCGAGATCAGGGTCGCGCAGGTGTAGTAGTCCGTGTACGAGGACGGGTCCTCGATCGCGAACGAGACTTCCTTGTTGTTCTTGGCCCAGATGCCGCTGCCGTCCTTGGCGTAGCCGGCCGCGGTCATGATCGAGGTGACCTTGTTCGCGTCCGAGGCGGCCGGCAGGTCGTTGGCCAGGTCGGAGGGGACCTGGTCGGAGAACTCCGGCAGCAGCAGGCCGCTGGAGGAGGTGGCCGGCGGCTCGTAGTTGGTCTCACCGACCTGGGACAGCTCGGTGCGGTTGACCGCCGCGGAGACCGCCTGGCGCACCTTGACGTCGTTGAACGGCGCCTTGGTGACGTTCAGGATCAGCACCACGGTGTTGGTGGCGGGGAAGTAGTAGTGGTTGTTCTTCGGGTCCTTCGCCACGTACGTCTGGTCGATGTTCGTGACGTAGTTGCCCGCCCAGTCGATCTGGCCGTTGTCCAGCGCCTGGTTGGCGGTGGTGTTCGACACGTACGACGGGAAGCTGATCTCGGAGACCTTGGGAGCGCCCTGCCAGTAGTTCGCGTTGGCCTTCAGGGTGAAGCCCTGCGCGGAGAACTTGTCCAGGGTGAACGGGCCGGAGCCGACCGGGCTCGGGTCCGTCCAGTGCGCCGGGTCGGTCTGCGAGGTCCAGATGTGCTCCGGCACGATGAAGGTCTGCCCGGTGATCGCGTACAGGTTCGTGTACTGCGACGAGCTGAAGGTGATCGTGGCGGTCGTGTCGTCGGCCGCGGTCGCGCTGACGATCGGCAGGCCGTTGGCGTTGAGCGCGCTGGTGGCCTTCATCAGGTTGAACGTGAAGGCCACGTCCTTGGCGGTCAGCGGCTGGCCGTCGGACCACTTCACGCCGGCGTGCAGCTTGATGGTGATCGCGGTGCCCGTGCTGTTCCACGTGAAGGAGTCGGCCAGCCACGGGTAGTACGAGTTCGCCTTGGTGATGTTCCACTGCAGGAGAGGTTCGTACAGCAGCGAGGTCGCGTTCACCTGGTTCGCGATGCTGGTCTGCACGAAGGGGTTGAAGTTGTCGGTGAACGGCGAGACCGGCGCCGACTCGATCGTCAGCGTCGAGGACTTCGCGCCACCGGCGTTCGTGCTCGACGGCTTGGGCGAGCTGCCGCAGGCGCTGGCGGTCAGCGCGAGCGCGGTTATCGCCGCCGCCCCTGCCAGTGCCCGGGGATGTACCGATTTCCGGAACATTGCTTACACTCCGTTGTGTCCAGTCGGCCGTGGCCGACCATCTTGGGGAAGACCGTGGTGGGATCTGTCCGGGGTGCCCGGCGCGGTCGGCTGGGCCTGAGCCCCGCACCGTCCGTGCCGTGCAGATTTGTATCAGTGTTATGCGTCTGCGCGCTGCTGCGCCGCTCGGCCGGTGCGGCCGGCCGGGCCGGGCGAGGCGCGGGTCGCTCTCCTTCCTGAGTTCATGCGGAGGTCATCCCTCCGAGGTGTCGCGGATTGAGCGGGTGGTGCGTTCCTCCACTGCGGTTGCGGACACTGTGGAAGAGGTCTTTGGGGTGTGGCCCTCGTGCAGCCAGCAGGCGCTGGTCTGGCCGGGACCGACCTGGAAGGCCGGCGGGTTCTGCTCGGCGCACTTCGGCATGGCGAACGGGCAACGCGGGTGGAACCGGCAGCCCGAGGGCGGATTGACCAGGCTCGGCGGCGAACCGGCCCCGGCCAGGGACGGCGACTCGGCGCGGTCCGGGTCCGGCGCGGCGGACAGCAGCAGCTGGGTGTAGGGGTGCTGCGGCCGGTCGGTCAGCTGTACGGCCGGCCCGGCCTCCACGACCCGCCCGGCGTACATGACCGCGATGGTGTCGGCCAGGTACCGCGCGGAGGCGATGTCGTGGGTGACGTACAGGATCGCCAGCTGCTCGCGGTCACGCAGGTCCGCGAGCAGGTTCAGCACGCCGAGCCGGATGGACACGTCGAGCATCGAGACCGGCTCGTCCGCGAGCAGCACCTCCGGCTGCACCGCCAGCGCGCGGGCGATCGCCACGCGCTGGCGCTGTCCGCCGGACAGCTCGTGCGGCATCTTCTCGATAAATTGCTCCGCCGGGGTCAACGCCACCCGGCGGAGCAAGTCCTTGATGGCGTCGTCGGTAGCGACGCCCTCCGCCATACCGTGGATCTTCAGGGGCCGGCCCAGGATGTAACGCATTCCGTGGACCGGGTTCAGCGAGGCGAACGGGTCCTGCAGGACGAGCTGCACCAGGCGCGAGTACTCGCGCCCGCCCGCCGGGGCCGGCTTGCCGTCCAGCAGCACCTGCCCGGCGGTCGGCTCGATCAGCCGGGCCAGCATCCGGGCCAGGGTGGACTTGCCGGAGCCGGACTCGCCGACCACGGAGGTCACCGTGCCGCGGTGCAGCACCAGGTTCACGTCCTCGACCGCGTGCACCACGGCCTTGCGCATGCCCCAGCCGCCGCGGACCGGGAAGTGCTTGGTCAGCGACCTGGCCTCGAGCGCGGGCACCCGTCCGCCGGGTGCGGCGCCGTGGCGGCGTGCGGAGTTGGTCGGGTCGGTCACAGCGCGCTCCCGGCGGCTTCGATCTGGGGGTCCTGCGGGTCGGAGTTGCGAAGGTCGGCCGCCAGCGCGCCGGTGCGGGCCACGATGCGGGCGCCCGCGTGGGTCGGCTCGGGCAGGGCCAACGCCTCCGGGGGGATGTAGCCCTCGGTCTGCAGCCAGCAGGAGGCGGCCCGCCGGCCGGCCGAGGGCAGCTCAAGCAGGGTCGGCGCCTCGCGCCGGCACACGTCGAGCGCGTGGCGGCAGCGCGGGTTGAACGGGCAGCCCGCGGGCACGTGCCGCAGGTCCGGCGGAGAGCCGGGGATGCCGGTCATCGCGACGCGCTTGCCGTGCAGGGACGGGAAGGAGTTGAGCAGGCCCGCGGTGTAGGGGTGCCGCGGCGAGCGGAACAGCGCGGTCGCCGGCGCGTACTCGACGACCCGGCCGGCGTACATCACGGCGATCGTGTCGGCCAGCTCGATCAGCAGCGACAGGTCGTGCGTGATGAACAGCACGGCGAAACCGAGCCGGTCGCGCAGCCCGACCAGCTCCTCCAGGATCTCGCGCTGCGTCACCACGTCGAGCGCGGTGGTCGGCTCGTCCATGATGAGCACTTCCGGCTCCAGCGCCAGCGCCATCGCGATCATCACGCGCTGGCGCATACCGCCGGACAGCTCGTGCGGGAAGCTGCTGAGCCGGTCCGAGGTGATGCCGACCAGGCCGAGCAGTTCGGCCGCGCGGTCCCGGCGGGCGTGGCGGTCAAGGTCCGGGCGGTGCGCCTTGAGCACGTCGGTCAGCTGGCTGCCGACGGTCAGCACCGGGTTCAGCGCGTTCATCGCGCTCTGGAACACCACCGCCAGCTGCGACCAGCGCAGCTGCCGCATCGTCTCGCCGTCCGCGGCCAGCAGGTCGTAGTCGCCGTCCTGGCCGTGGAACCGCACGTCGCCGGCGGTGATGACGCCGGGCGCGCGCAGCAGCCGGGTGATCGCGTAAGCCAGCGTGGACTTGCCGCTGCCGCTCTCGCCGGCCAGGCCGAGCACTTCGCCGCGGCGCAGCGTCAGCGTGGCGTCGACCACGCCGTGCACCGCGTCCTCGGAGAACCCGTAGTCCACGCAGAGCCCTGTGACTTCGAGCACCACGTCGCCGCGGACCCCCGGCCGCCCGGCCGGGCGCTTGTTTCCGACTACGCCGCTCACACCGTCTCCTCGAGGATCGTCGCCGCCGGGACCGGGGTCTTTCGCACCACCGGGGTCAGGCCCAGCGTGTTGCTGCTGCGCACTCCGGCGGCCTTCAGGCCCTTGCGGGAGAGGCCGGCCGCGCGCAGCCGCGGGTTGATGAACTCGTCGATGCCGAAGTTGAGCAGAACCAGCGAGGTGCCCAGCAGCGCCACGCAGATGCCGGGGGCGGCGAACCAGTACCAGCCGCCGACCTGCGCCGCGGTGTTGGACTGGGCCCAGAAGAGCATCGAGCCCCAGCTCCACGGCGCGTTCGGGTCGATCGCGCCGATGAAGGCCAGCGCCACGTAGGTGCCCATCGCGTACAGGACGGTGAACACGAAGGACGAGGCGATCACCGGCACCAGGTTCGGCACGACCTCGAAGATGATGATCCGCCAGGAGCGCTCGCCGCTGATGCGGGCCGCGTCGACGAAGTCGCGCTTGCGCATCGAGAGCGTCTGCGCCCGCAGCACCCGCGCGCCCCAGGCCCAGCCGGTCAGGCTGATGATCACGGCCAGCAGCGTCGAGTTCGACTTGCCGCCGGCGGGCAGGTAGCTGTTGATCACGATCAGGAAGGGCAGCGCCGGCAGCACCAGGAAGACGTTCGCCAGCATCGAGAGCAGGTTGTCGCCGATCCCGCCGAAGAAGCCGGCGGACACTCCGATGACCACCGACAGGACGGTCGCGATCACGCCGGAGATCAGCGAGATGACCAGGGTGGGCCGGGTGCCGATCAGCAGTTGCGAGTAGACGTCCTGACCCTGCTGCGTGGTGCCGAGCAGGAACTTTCCGCTCGGGTGCTGCCACGGGGTGCCCACCAGCTTGAGCGGGTCCGAGTAGGGCGCGATGGACGGCCCGATGATCGCGATGAGCGTGAAGAAGAGGAACAGTCCCAGACCGAGCGCGATCTTGGGCGACTTCAGGACGCGCAGCATGCTCATGCCTCCTGCCGGGTGCGCGGGTCGAGCAGCACGTACACGGTGTCGGCCAGGAGGTTGGCCGCGAGCACGGCGAAGGTGATGATCAGGAAGATGCCCTGGATGAGCGGGTAGTCGACGTTGGTCACCGCGCTCAGCAGCAGGTTGCCGAGGCCGGGGTAGGAGAACACCAGCTCGGTCAGCAGCGATCCGGCCACCACGAAGCTGAGCGCGTTGGCGAAGCCCGAGATGCTGGGCAGCACCGCGTTGCGCGCCGCGTAGTAGATCACCCGGCGGTTCGGCAGCCCCTTGGCCTGCGCCACCAGGACGTAGTCCTCGTCCATGGTGGTCACCATCATGTTGCGCATGCCGACGATCCAGCCGGCCACCGAGCTGACCACGATGGTCAGCGCCGGCAGGATCGCGTGCTGGACGGCGCTGCCGATGAACCCGGGGTTCCAGCCGATCACGTAGTTGTTGGTGTCGTAGCCCTTGAAGTCCGCCGGGAACCAGTGCAGCTGCTCGGCGAAGAAGTACAGGAACACCGTGGCCAGGAAGAAGTACGGGATCGCCTGGAAGAAGGTGGCCGTCGGCAGCACCTGGTCGAGTACCGAGCCGCGCCGCCAGCCGACGATCGTGCCGACCAGGGTGCCGATGATGAAGCTGAGCACCGTGGCGGTGCCGACCAGGACCACGGTCCACCACAGGCTGGAGCCGATGACCGTGGTCACCGTGTCCGGCGAGTGCGAGATCGAGATGCCCAGGTCTCCGTGCAGCAGGTTGATCCAGTAACTCCAGTACTGCGACATAAGCGACTGGCCGGTGCCGACGCCGAACTGCGCTTGGAGCGCGGCCACCGCGCGGTGGTCCAGGCTCGGTCCGGCCGCCGCCAGCATCGCCTGAACCGGGTTGCCCGGCATCATGTGCGGCAGGAAGAAGTTCATGCTGATGGCCACGAATGCGGTCACCGCATAGAACATGAGTCTGCGTATCAGGGTAGGCATTGTCTTCCTACGGCACCCTTCAGGCGGTTCTGGTGTAAGAGGGCAGCGGTTCGGTGGGACAGCCGCAGCTGCCGCGCACCACGACCTGGACCGGCAGGACCAGCTGGCGTTCCGCCGGCCGCTCCCCGCTGATCATCGAGTAGAGCACGTCGAAAGCCATCGCCCCGAGATCCTGGATCGGCTGGCGCACCGTGGTCAGCGGCGGCATCAGGTGCCGGGCGACCGGGATGTCGTCGAAGCCTGTGATCTTCACGTCGCCGGGCACCTGGTAGCCGCGCTCGTGCAGTGCGTACAGCACGCCGAGCGCGGTCTGGTCGTTCGCACAGGCGATCGCGTCCGGCAGCGCCGTTCCCGCGTCCAGCAGAGTCCTGATGACCCGGGCACCGCCGGCCGCGCTGTACTCGCCGGTCCAGTGCGGGCCGGTGATGACGCGCACACCGTACTCGGCAGCGGTCTCGCGCACCACCCGGGCACGCGCGACGCTGTCGGGGCTGTCGATGTGGCCGGACAGGAACGCGATGCTCGCGCAGTCGTGCGCCTCGATCAGGTGCGTGATGAGATCCCGCATGCCGCGGATGTTGTCGCCGCTGATGTTCACGCTGGCCCGAGTCGGCGTGCCGGCCAGGGTCACCACCGGCACCCGGTCGGCCAGCCGCACGATCCCGGAGGGGGTGAGCACCCGGTCGTGCAGCAGCATGCCGTCGCTCTTGCCGGCGAGGTTCGCGATGCGCGGGCCCGGCGCGTGGTCGTCCACGTCGACCGAGCTGAGCAGCAGGTCGAAACCGCGGTGCTGGGCGGTGATCTGCACACCCCGGTTGATCACGTCGACGAAGGCCAGGTTCTCGGATTCGTCCTCGAACACCGGATCGTCCACCGGCCCGAGCGGCGCGCGCCGGTAGACCACCGCGATGATCTCCTTGAGCCGGCTGGACAGGGCGCGGGCCGCCCCGTCCGGCACGAAGCCGAGCTCCGCGACCGCGCGCAGCACCCGGTCGCGGGTCTCCGGGCGCGGGGTGGCATGCCCGTTGAGCACCCGGGAGACCGAGGCGATGGAGACCCCCGCGTGCCGCGCCACGTCGTAGATCGTCAGCGGGGCGGCGCCCTTGCGGCCGGCGCCCTGCGAGAGCGGGTCGGCGCCCAGCGGGTCAGCGGGCGCGGCGGACCCGAAGCGATCCGCGGTCAGCACGTCGGTGGCGGCCGCGTCCGCGGGCAGGAGGGAAGAATCGAACGTGGTGTCACCGGTTGACAGCACAGTGCGATCGGGTGTCGTGTCGTCGGGCACCACAGGTCCCCTCCCTTCGGGATGCGGCGTTGCATGCGGGAGCGCCTACGCGTGTTTCAGAAAGTTCGCCGGCCGGGACACAACCGGCAAGCGGACGGTTCCGCCGTGTTCCCACGGCAGTGGTACAAATCCAGCAAAAGCACGTAAAACCGGCCAGGTAAGCGCTTGCGTAAGCGCTTACCCCTGCGGGATGCCGGAAACGTACATCGTTGAGAGCGCTCTCACAACCCCCCGGATGACGCAGCCCGGGAACGTTACTGCTCCGTTACCGGACGCGGCTGGAAAGCGAGGAAAGGGCCTGCTGCGGCGGATTCGCCGCGGCAGGCCCGATTTCGGCCGGTCGAGACCGGGCCGGCGGGTCAGGACTACGCGGGTCGGCGCGACTGCACGAAGCGGAAGCGCGAGGCCACGAAGGCGTGGTCGGTGTACGTGGCGTTCGCCGCCGGGTTCAGGCCGGTGCCGTGGTAGTCGGAGAAGCCGGCCGACTGGTTCATGTACACCGGGCCGGTCAGATTGATCGACAGGTTCGCACCCGCCTGCCAGGTCGCCTCCTCGGCGGCCGCGATGACGGCTTCGTCGGTCGAGTACACCGCTGAGGTCAGCGCGCCGTGCTGCGAGACCGTGCGCCGGTACAGCTCGATCGAGTGCGCCGTGTCGTCGGTGGCGATCAGGAAGGAGACCGGACCGAACCATTCGTGCTCGTATACGGACCCGTCCGCCGCGTCCACGGCCGCGATCAGCGGCGTGCGCACGGTCGCCTCCGGGAACTCGGGATGTCTGACCGGGCGCGAGGCCAGCACCGTCTTGCCCACGCCCTGCGCCAGGGCCAGCCGCTCGACGATGAACGGATTGACGACCGCGCCGAGCACGGCGGCGGCCCGTGCGTCGTCGCCCAGCAGCTTTTCCACCGCCGCCGCGAGATCGGCGCCGAACTGCTCGAAGGACTTCAGCTCCCCGCCGACCGGCACGCCCCCGCGCGGCACCAGCAGGTTCTGCGGCGAGGTGCACATCTGCGCGGTGTACAGCGAGAGGGAGAAGGCCAGATGGTCCAGCGCGGCAGTGTACTGATCCGGCTCGAATGAGTCCACGACGATGGTGTTGACCCCGGCCTTCTCCGTGAAGACCTGCGCCTGCACGGCGTTGCGCTCCAGCCAGTCGCCGAACTCGTTGGAACCGGTGAAGTCGATGAGGCGCACCTCCGGCCGCAGCGCCAGGGTCCTGGCCAGGTGCTCGTGCGGGTCCTCGGCGGCCAGCGCGACCAGGTTCGGGTCGAAGCCGGCCTGCGCGAGCACCCGCCGCGCCGCCCGCACGGTCAGCGCCAGCGGCAGGATCGCGCTCGGGTGCGGCTTGACCAGTACCGGATTGCCGGTCACCAGCGAGGCGAACAGGCCGGGGTAGCCGTTCCAGGTCGGGAACGTGTTGCAGCCGACGACCAGGGCGATGCCGCGCGGGGCCGCGACCCACTTCTTCACCAGCCGCACCGGCGGCCGCGAGCCCTGCGGCTTCTCCCAGACCGCCTGCGAGACATGGGTGCTCAACGCCGAATACCCATAGGCGACGGCTTCGAGGCCGCGGTCCTGCGCGTGCGGCCCGGCGGCCTGGAACGCCATCCCGAACGCCTGTCCGGTGGTGTGCATGGCCGCGTATGAAACCTCGAACGACAGCTCATTGAGCTGCGTCAGGATCTCCGTGCACACGGCGGCTCTGACCTCGGCTCCCGCGTCCTGCCAAGCGGGGATCCCGGCCGCCATCGCCGGAAGCAGTGCATCGATGTCAGCGTGAGGATACGTGATCCCGAGTTCGAACCCGTACGGCGAACGCTCACCGCCCACCTCGCCGTCCGTGCCCGGCTGCTCCAACGGGAAACGCCCGCCGAGCGCGGCGTCGAACCAGGACTTCGCGGCCGCGGAGCGCTCCGGCGGGTACGCCTTGACCTGTTCCGGGAAGTGGCTGAAGAACGTGCGGGTGCGGATCGCGGCCAGCGCGGCGTCCAGGGTCGGACGATGGCGGGCGACCAGGTCGGCGGCGTTGCCGGTCATGGTGGCTCCTTGCGAGGATGCGGGCTTGCGCGGGCACGTGGCGCCGGCCGGATCGCGGCTCGTTCGCCGTCAGCGTCCGCGGACGTTCCCGACCAGAGTAACCGAACGTTCGGTAGTCTGGCAGGGGCGCGCACTGCGGCGGTGACCGGGCGCGCCCCGCCCCTTCGAAGGCTGGAGGCCACACGTGGTGAGCGCGTCCCCCCTTCCCGCGGCGGGCCGCCGGGACAGTCACAGCGTCGAGTCGCTGCTGTCCGTGGCGGTTTCCGTGTTCAACGTGCGCGGATACGACGGCACGTCGATGGAGGATCTGGCCAGGGCCGCCGGGATCACCAAGTCCTCCATCTACCACCACGTCTCCGGCAAGGAGGAGTTGCTGCGGCTGTCTGTCACCCGCGCGCTCGACGGGCTGTTCGCGATCCTCGGCGAGAGCGGCGCGCGCCAGGGCAGGGCGGCCGACCGGCTCGAATACGTCGTGCGGCGCACCTGCCTGGAACTGGTCGAGAAGCTTCCGCACGTCACCCTGCTGCTACGGGTGCGCGGCAACACCGACGCGGAGCGCGACGCGCTGGAGCGCCGCCGCGAGTTCGACCGCCGGGTCGCCCAGTTGGCCGCCGAGGCGGTCGCGGAGGGCGATCTGCGCGCCGGCCTCGACCCGCGGCTGACCGCGCGGCTGGTCTTCGGCATGGTCAACTCGATCTGCGAGTGGTACCGGCCGCACGGCGACGCCGCCGAGTCGAACGGCGCCGCGGCCGGAGGCGAGGCAGCCGGGCTGGCGGACGCGGTAACCGCCCTGGTCTTCGACGGCCTGCGCGCACGGCCGCGCACCTGAACGCCCCTCTGGAGGGGTTTCATCCCACACTGTGGACACGATTGCGCGTGTCGCGCAGACTGGGGCCGTATACCCAACCGAACCTTCGGTCGGGAACCGAGTGCCGGCCCCGTGGAGAACCCATGACGCTGCTCGACCTTCCCCTGGCGGCAACCCGCGGCAACCCCGCGGCCGCCGCCTCGTACTGGGACACCGACCCGCTGCGCTACCTCGACGAGCACGGCGCGCCGGTCGAGGGGGGACTGCGCCCCGCCCCGGAGATGCTCGCCGCCGATCGTCTGCTCGCCGTCTACCGGTCCTTACGTCTGGCCCGTGCCTTCGACACCGAGGCCACCGCGCTGGTGATGCAGGGCCACCTGGCCGTCTACCCCTCCTCGCGCGGGCAGGAGGCGTGCCAGGCCGCCGCGGCCCTGTGCCTTCAGCCGCAGGACTGGCTCTTCCCGACCTACCGTGACACCGCCGCGCTCGCGGTGCGCGGGATCGACCCGGTCGAGGCGCTGACGCTGCTGCGCGGCTCCTGGCACTGCGGGTACGACCCGAAGCGCTGGCGCACCGCCCCGCAGTGCACCCCGCTGGCGACGCAGGCCCCGCACGCGGTCGGGCTGGCGCTGGCGGCCAAGATGGCCGGCGACCCTGTCGTCGCGCTGTGCCTGCTCGGCGACGGGGCCACCAGCGAGGGCGACTTCCACGAGGCGTGCAACAGCGCCGGCGTGTATCAGGCCCCGGTGGTGTTCCTGGTGCAGAACAACCAGTACGCGATCTCGGTTCCGCTGCGCAAGCAGACCCGCGCGCTCTCGCTGGCCGGCAAGGGCGCCGGGTACGGCATGCCGGGCGTCCGCGTCGACGGCAACGACGTCATAGCCCTGATGCACGTCCTCGACGAGGCGCTGGAGCGCGCCCGTGCCGGCGGCGGACCTACGCTGATCGAGGCGGTGACCTACCGGATCCGGCCGCACACCAACGCGGACGACGCGGCGCGCTACCGCGACCAGGGCGAGGTAGAGCTCTGGCTTTCCCGGGACCCGGTCGACCGGCTCGCCCGGTACCTGACCGCGACCGGCCGCCTCGACGCGGGTCTCGACGCGGCCATCGGCGAGGAGGGCGCGAAATACGCCGCCGCGATGCGCGAGCGGCTGGCCGAGGAGCCGCACGTCGATCCGGGCGATATGTTCGAGCACGTATTCGCCGGTCCGACCCCGCAGCTGCGCGCCCAGCGGGCCATGGTCGAGGCCGAGATCGCCGCGCAGAGCGCTGATTCGTCCGCGCCGACGCACGGGGAGGCGTGATGTCCGTGGCGACCGCGCACCCCGCCGCCGCGCCGGCACGGCCGCCGGCGTCTTCGGCCCGCCGTGACGGCGCCGCGCAGGCCGGGCCCACCCCGCCCGCGGCGGTGACCCTGGCCAAGGCGCTCAACCAGGCGCTGGCCGATGCGATGGCGGCCGACGAGCGGGTCGTCGTCTTCGGCGAGGACGTCGCGGAACTCGGCGGCGTCTTCCGCGTCACCGACGGCTTGGCGGCGCGCTTCGGCGAGAGCCGCTGCTTCGACACCCCGCTGGCCGAGGCATCGATCCTGGGTACCGCGATCGGGATGGCCATGTACGGCTATCGGCCGGTGGTCGAGATGCAGTTCGACGCCTTCGCCTATCCGGCCTTCGAGCAGCTCGTCAGTCATCTGGCGAAGATGCGCAACCGTACCCGCGGCGCGCTGCCGACGCCCGTGGTGATTCGCATCCCTTATGGCGGCGGCATCGGCGGGGTCGAGCACCACAGCGACTCCTCAGAGGGCTACATCGCGCACACCCCGGGCGTCCACGTGCTGACCCCGGCGAGCGTCGAGGACGCCTACTGGCTGTTGCGCAGCGCGATCGCCTCGCCGGACCCGGTGGTCTTCTTCGAGCCGAAGCGGTTGTACTGGTCCAAGTCCCGGGTGCGGCTGCCGGTGACCACCGGGCCGATCGGCACCGCCGCGGTCCGCAGGCCCGGCCGGGACCTGACGCTGATCGCTTACGGGCAGAGCGTGCCGATCGCGCTGGAGAGCGCCGAGCACGCCCGCGGGTTCGGCTATGACCTCGAGGTGCTCGACCTGCGCAGCCTGGTCCCGTTCGACGACGCGACGGTCATGGCGAGCGTCGAGCGCACCGGCCGCGCGATCGTGGTGCACGAGGCGGCCGGGTTCGCGGGCTTCGGCGCCGAGATCGCGGCCCGGGTGTCCGAACGCTGCTTCTACCGGCTGGAGGCGCCGGTTCTGCGCGTCACCGGCCTGGACATCCCCTATCCGCCGCCGAAGCTCGAACACTGGCATCTGCCGAGCGTCGACCGCGTGCTCGACGCGGTGGAACGCGCCATGGCCGCGTGAGGTGACCTCGCCCGCGCGCCACCGCCGGCGCGCGGGCGGCAATGCCCTCCGAGGCGATGAGGGGATCAGTCGATCTCCTGGGTCGACGGCTCGTCCCGCAGCGGGCCGTCGGCCGCCAGCGCCAGCGCCGAGACGATCTCGTGCGGCGAGGTGGCGAGCTGGGGCTTGTGATCGAGGGCGTACTGCTGCGCCGCGGACAGCTGGTGCACCGCCACGACCCAGTCGATCTTGACGATGAGCACCGCCTGGATCCGGACCACGGCGTCCTTGTACGGCTGGAGCGAGGCGATCACCGCCGGAAGGCTCTGCAGGAGCAGCGCGGTGATCTGCGCGTCCTGCGCGGTGACGACGCGGTTCTCCAGCGCGTGGACGGCCGTCTCGGCGGCGCGGCCCGCCGTCATCCGGCGAAACCACGATCCGATGACCGGATCCGAGCGTTCCACGACGTCGAGCCCCGCGTGCTTGAGAGCCTCGTCGACGGCGCGCTCGACCTGCTCGTGCGCCGCTTCCTCGCACAGATAGATGCTGACCGAGGCGCTCTGCGCGGCCGTCGGTTCGGCGGCGTCGGAGCGCGGGGAACCCGACGCATCGGCCGGAACCCGGCCTTGCATCCACTGCCGGGGGCTCGGGAGAGGCGCGAAGTACACGGTCGTGGTCGCCTCGTAGCCGTCGCGTCGCGGGCGTTGCGCGTCCTGCCCGTCCACCGGGTCCAACCGGCGGATCGGCGCGTCGGGAGCGGCGCCGAACACGGCGGCGAACGCCTCGGCCGCGAGAATGCCTTCGGGCGCGTCCGGGAAGATCGGTTCGGACAGGCAGTACTCCTGCCCCGGCAGGCCCTCCACGATGAGCCGCACCTGAGGCACGTGCGAGTCCTCGCCCGGCCCCGGGCCGACCCCGGCGGCGGCCAGGATGCCCTCGATCCGGTTGGAGGCCAGGTAGAGCGAGGCGGACCCGCTGCGCTCGCCCCGCGCGCCGCCGCCGTCCGGCGCGACCACGGGGCCGGCGGCCTCCCATATGCGCAGCAGCAGCCGCTTGACGTCCTGACCGTTGCGCAGGTCCGCGTATTTCATGCCCTCCAGCGGCCGAGCGGCCGCCCACTTGGACTCGAACTGAAGCTGCGCGAACTGGCCCAGCGAGGCGTCGTGCCCGATCTCCAGGTGTTTCACCCGCGAGGTGCGCCGCTGGTAGGGCAGGAACGCGACCATGATCCGGTCGTCCACCTGGTGCACGCTGCACTCCGGCAGCCGGTCGTAGAGCCGCACCTCCAACCGGTCCGCCGCGACGCCGTCCGCGAGGGCCTTGCGGGCCAGCCGGCGCAGTTGCCTGATGTTCTCCTCGATCCGCGCCTCGAAGGCGGGGTCCTGGATCTCCGCGGCCCGGTCCTGCGCCGCCTGGGTGGTCGGGGCCAGTAGCAGCACCTGCACCTTGACCCCGCGTTCCAGCGCCTGCTCCACGGTGCGCACGAACGGCGTCCCGCCCTCGGCGATCAGGGTGGAGCTGGTGTCCAGGATGCGGATGACCCGCTCCGCGTCCCCGATCAGGTCCATCAGGGTCCTGACCGGCAGCGTGTCGTACTCGCGCGGGCGGTCCGTCGGGGCGTTCATGTCCGCTTCGGGCCGCAGCAGGTGGAAGCCGGCGTCGGGCCTGCGGGCGTACTTGGCGTAGAACTCGCGGTCGAGCACCCGCGCCACCGGGTCGTCCGCCGAGATCGCCTCCGGCTGGAACGCGGTGCTCTGGTCGCCGAAGCGCACCCGCAGCGCCGGGTTCGCGTGGATCGCCGCGTCGATGCGCTTGGAGACCAGGTAGGTCGCGTTGTCGATGTGCACGAAGCGCACCAGCAGGTCCCGGGTCGCCTGCTCGTCCACCACCCGCACCGGCAGCAGTTGCGGGATCGGCGCGGCGTCCGCCCAGATCGCCTCGAACTGGTCCAGCGCCTCCCGGCCCAGCTGCGACTGGTCGGTGATCTCCAGCTGGGTGGAGTGGTCCGAATAGGCGTGCGGCGGCAGGAACGCGAACATCGCCCGGTCGTCCCACCCGTAGAGGGCGAAGGGCGCGGCGACCGTGTAGAGGCGCAGCTCCAGCCGGCCGTGCGGCAGCCCGTTGCCGACCGCGAGGATCGCCGCGTCCAGCAGCCGGAAATCCGAGATGTTCGCCTGGATCAGATCGTTGATCCACAGCCCCGGTATGGTCTGCCGCAGCTGGAACTCCCGCAGCGCCGAGGCGTCGGTGTTCGGGCTCATCAACAGCACTCTGATGTCCGCGCCCTGGATCGCCGCGTCGCGCAGCGCTCTGATGGCCGCGTCACGGTCGCCGGAGAAGAGCCCGGAGAAGGTGTCCAGGATCCGGATCTGCTTGCGCGCCTCGCCGACCCGGCGCAGGAACCAGGCGTAGTCCAGCCGCGGGTGCTGGCGGATCTGCTGGGCCGCCGCCTGCCGCACGATCGGCTCGATGAGGAAGAGCACGATCATGCCGCCGATCAGGTCCCCGGCGGAGTTGAGCAGGAAGTTGGGCCAGAAGCCGCTGTGGAAGCCGGTGCTCCACGAACTGACCGCGAGCCCCAGCACGAGCGAGCCGAGCAGCAGGAAGGCGAACAGGTTCGGCCGGCGCGTCCACAGCTCCCGCAGCCGCGCTCCCGGACGCCGGCGGCCTCGCGCCGGCAGCCGCGGCGGCTCGGGCCGCTGTTGCCGCTGTGCCCGGTGCGGCGGCAGTGGCGCCGCTGTACCAGAGTTCTGGG
Source organism: Actinocrinis puniceicyclus (assembly GCF_018283645.1). Taxonomy (GTDB): domain Bacteria; phylum Actinomycetota; class Actinomycetes; order Streptomycetales; family Catenulisporaceae; genus Actinocrinis; species Actinocrinis puniceicyclus. Next base: position 21,268 of record NZ_JAGSXH010000036.1, read on the forward strand.
ACGCCTCGGACACAGCCAACGCGCGCCTCCCCTTTTTTGACCGCCGCGGTCGAGTTCGTCACCGCCCCCTGATGCACCGCCAGGCCCTTGTGGGGTTTGACGACACCTTGTCAGGATGGCACAGCACCGCAGGGCTGTGCGACCTGAACCGGGGGATACGCGGAGGGAAGATTCGGGGCGTCGCGGCAGGGGGCCTGCACCCGGCGTCAGTCCAGCGTCGGCGCCGTGATCTGCGGGTATCCGGCGTCCTGGGCGGCGTCGGCGTCCTCGCCCTGACGGCACGGACGACTGAGCAGCTTGCGGTCGTCGCTGTTCAGGCAGCGGCCGGTGGCCAGATCGAACTCCCAGCCGTGCAGGTGGCAGGTCAGCACGCCGTCTCGCACCGTGCCGAAGCGCACCAGGTCGGCCTTCAGGTGCGGGCAGTGCCGCTGCACCACGTATCCGTCCACCCGCGCGTAATCCTCGACCCCGGAGGTCTCGGCGTAGTAGCCCTCGACGTAGGTCATCCGCTCCACGGAAAGGCACTTGAAGAAGGTGTACACGTACTCGTTGTACGGACCCTTACGCGATGCCTCGAAGCGGCAGGAGAGGAACAGTTCATTGACCCAGTCCTGTTCGCGGCGGCGCACCAGGTGCTCGATCAGCGGCCGCGCCACCCGGAAGCGGTAGCGGCACTCCTCGCCGGCGTACGGGTCGATCCGCCGGTCCAGGAAGTCGAAGACGATCAGCTCGTCCGCCGCGCCGTCGACCGCCGCCACCTCCAGCAGGATGCGGCCGTTGAGTCCGGCGCAGGTGTGCTCGGCGGTCTCGATCAGCGGCTGCACCCACGCCTTGAGCTGCCCGACCAGGTCCGAGCGGTCCGTCGGCAGCGCCGCCTTGATCTCGTCGATCACCGGCTGCACCTCGGCCTTGTAAGAGAGCAGATACGCCTGCCGGTCGTCGCGGATCCGCGCGATCTCGCTGTCGGGGATCTGCTCCACGGCGCAGCCGCCGTCCTCGGTCAGTTCCACCGTCGTGCCGGTCAGGAACAGGTGCGCGTTGTCCCGGCCCTGCTCGGCCAGGTACTCCAGGAACACGAACTGGTCCGGGAAGACGTTCGTCTCGTCCCGGTCCAGGTCGTTGAGGTGGAACAGATCGTCGTCCAGGAAGCACGGCGGACCCGCGAACGGGAACGCGTGGGCGGCGCGGTACTGCTCCATGTACTTCAGCGCGCGCGCCATCCCGTTGCGCCGCTTGCGCCTGCCGACCGTCTCCCGCATCCGGTCGGGGAAGTCGTACACCATCGGGTACCAGATCGCGCCGGAGTACTGGAGGAAGTGGCCGTGCAGCGGCCCGAACTGCTCGATCGGCCCGGCCTCGACGGGGCGCGAGTCGTTCTGGTTGTAGATGCGCACGCTGCCGTCGTCGACGGCGAGGCCGGAGTCCCCGAGCGGCCCGTCGGTCGGCGAGACCAGCGCGTTGATCAGGATCCGCAGCCCGTCGAGCTCGGTGACCTGGTTGTTGCGGGTCTGCACGAAGTGCTTGAAACCCAGGTCCTCCAGCGCGTCGCGCAGGTCCGGCACCGGGAAGTCCGGCAGCAGTACGGTGGTGTCCTTCGACATGTGCCGGCGCAGCCAGTCCGGATCGAAGTGGTCGCGGTGCAGGTGCGAGACGTACAGGTAATCGGCTGAGCCGAGCAGCTGCGGATCGATCCCGGTGTTGTCGGGGAACGGCACCCACGAGCCGAAGTAGGCCGGGGTGAACCAGGGGTCGCACACGATCCGCCCGGCAGCAGTCTCCAGCAGCAGGCCGGCGTGGCCGATCGAGGTGATACGCACGGGCTGGAACTCCTCGTGTCCGCGTCATGGCTCGTAGTGCGCGAGCGCGGCCCGCGCGACCCGTCTAACCTATCCGACCGGAGGTGAAGCGGCCGACACGGACCCGGCGACCTTCCGCCATCGGCCGCGGAACCGCTACGGTTTGCGCAGCTGGATCACACGTGGCCGGTCACGAGTACGCGCCGCGATTTTCGGATCTTGAACCTTGGCAGTCGCAAGTGCTATGTCGCTGGGGAGGACGGCGGATCGGTGAGCGGCGCCCCGCAGGAGGCGGCGCGGCGCGGCGCGGCCCCCGGCCCGGCGGTCGTCGCCCCCGTGCCGCCGCGGCGTGCCCGGCCGGCCCGGGTGGCCGAACGCCCGGCGCCGTCTCCCGCCCCCACTCCCGCGCAGCTCGGCGTCCTGGTCGGGGCCCGCGCGGACGGCGACCCGGCGCAGGAGTTGCGCATCGCCCGCCTGGCCGACGAACTCGGGTTCGGCGAGGTCATGGTCGGCGAGGCCACGGGCCACGACGCGTTCGCCCTGGGCGCGGCGCTCGGCAGCGGGCCCGCCGCGCTCTGCCTCGGGCCGCTGCCGGCCGGTGTGCGCGACCCGGTGACCATCGCGCGCGGCGCGGCTTCGGTCGCGGCGCTCACCGGCCGCTCGGTGGGCGTGGCACTGGCCGCCTCCACCTCCGCGGTGGTGGAGGAGTGGCACGGGCGCGCGCGTGGGGTGCCGGCGACGGTCGTCGCGGAGTCCGCCTCCGTGCTGCGCGGTCCGCGCCGGGACAGCGGGCTGCTGGCGGGCATGCCGGTGGACTTCACCGGCGCGCTGGTGCGCACCCGCGGATTCGTCTGCGCGCTGCCGCCCTCGAACGCGGATCTCAGCGTCCTGGCTTTCGGAGCGGAGCTGACCGAGGTGGCGGTCGCGCGCGCCGATCGGCTCGTCGTGCCGATAGGGACGGTCGAGCATCTGGCGCGGCTGCGCGGACGCATCCAGCTGGCGGCGGAGCGCGCCGGCCGGCAGGCGCCTCGTCTCGCCGTGTGGGTGCCCGTCGCGGTCGATCCGGAGGAAGACACACGTCGCGACATGCTGCGCGCCCTGATGCCTTATGTGCGGGCGGCGGGTTTCGCGGGAATGTTCACCGAGGCCGGCTTCGGCGAGGTGGTCCGTCTCGCCCGCTCCGGAGCGCATGTGCGTTCGGTCGTCGCGGCGGCGCCTCCGGAGATGCTGGACTCGGTGGCAGCGGTCGGCTCGGTCGCGACGGTACTGGCGGCGTTGGGGGAGTACCGCGCGGTGGGCGTCGACGACGTGCTTCTCATTCCGCACAACGCCGAGGCATTGACGGCGCTCGCGGCCGAGTGACCGCATCGCTCCTTGATCATTGAGTGTTCCTTGGGCGCTCCTTGAGCGGTCACCGGTAGGACGGCTCGGCTCATCTCGCCTCAGTCGTCCTCCTGCGGCGGCCAGGGCGTCGTCGGGATACCGGTGCCCGTCGAGCCGGTCGGCCTCGATCCGTTGGTGGGGGCGTGGCCGGTGTCCTGACGCGGGATCCGGTACGGCCGCGAGTAAGGACGATGGCTGCGCGGCTCGTTCGGCGAGTAAGGCTGCGGCGGGTAAGCGTCCCGGCCGTTGCCGCCGCCGACCGTCGCCAGCTCTCGTTCGTGGGCCGCCTTGCGTTCAGACCGGCGGATGGTCAGCAGCGTGAGAGCGAGTACGAGTACGAACGAGCCGCCCGCGCCGAAGGCGATGATAAGGCTGGTGGCCGCTCCGTCGGACAGGGCCTGAACCTGCGTGCTCAGGTCGCTCATCGGTGCCCTCTTCTCAGCGTGCGAGTTCCGCCGGCGCGACCGCCGTACCCGGATGGTGCCCACGCCACCGGGCCGCACACGTGTAGCCCGTTGGCGTCATTCGGAGTGCGCCACGCCACCGTCGGCGTTAGGTTCGCGGTAGTTCGTCCCACGCACGAGTGTCCCGCGGCGGAAATCCGGCGCGGGAGCCTAGGGAGGCTGGTGACGATGACCGAAACCACGCACGGCTCCACTGCCCGCACGGCGACGGTGCTGCTGGTGGGTCCGGACCCGGTGCAGCGCGACGAGCTCGTGGAGACGCTGCGTCGGCACCTGGGCGTCAACAGCCGGGTGATCGGGGCGGGCAGCGTGCGCGAGGCGTCCGACGTGCTGAACTACCTCACCGCGGAGGGCACCGCGATCAGCCTGGTGATCAGCGCGCACCGCCTGCCGGACGGTTCCGCCACCGAGTTGTTCGGGCATCTCGGGCTGGCCTCCCCGTCGACCCGCCGCGTGCTGTTGACCACGATGGACCAGGCCGACTCTGCGCTCCAGGCGATCAACCAGTCGCAGCTGGACCGCTACCTGGTGCTGGCCGCCGAGCCGGCGTGGGATCGGCTGCTGCCGATCGTCGACGATCTGCTGACCGACTGGTTCGCCCAGCACTGCGCGGCCCAGGTCGGGGTCACCGTGCTCGGGCACCGCTTCGCGCCCAAGTCGCACGTGGTGCGCGACTACCTGGCGCGCAGCCTGGTGCCGTTCGCCTGGTTCGACCTGTCCGACAACCCCGAGGCGCACGCGCTGGCCCGCGATCTGAATCTGCCGAACCCCGCGCCCACCACAGTGCTCTTCGACGACGGACGGGCGCTCTACGACCCGACCGTCGCGGAGCTGGCCTCGGCGCTCGGGCTGACCCAGGAGGCCGCCCGGGACCGCTACGACCTGGTGGTGGTCGGGGGCGGCCCGGCCGGGCTGGCCGCGGCCGTGTACGGGGCCTGCGAAGGCATGTCGGTGGTGGTGGTCGAGGACGACTGCCCGGGCGGCCAGGCCGGGGTGACCAGCCGGGTGGAGGACTATCTGGGCTTTCCGGCCGGGCTCAGCGGCGCCGACTTCGCGCACCGGGCGCTGGCGCAGGCCAAGCGACTGGGCGTGGAGTGGTGCAGCGCGAAGGTCGCCACCGGGCTGTTGCCGCTGCGCGGCGCGCACCGGGTCCTGCTGGACGACGGCAAGGCGGTGGTCGGCCGGGCGGTCCTGATCGCGACCGGCATGTCCTGGAAGCGACTGGAGGTGCCCGGCGCGAAGGAACTGCTTAACGCAGGGGTCTACTACGGAGCTTCGGCGTCGGAGGCCAGGGCGGCCGCGGACGAGGACGTGATCGTGGTCGGATCCGGGAATTCGGCCGCCGTCGCAGCGCTCAGATTCGCCGAGTGCGCCCGCCGGGTCACCCTCGTCGTGCGCGAGTCCAGCCTCCGGCAGGCGGCGCTGTCCCGGAAGTACGCGCGCGCGATCGAGGCGCACGAGCGCGTCAGCGTGCGCTGCGGGGCCGAGGTCGGCGAGCTGCGCGGTTACGGCCGGCTGGAGAAGGTGGTTCTCCTGGACACCCACAGCGGCGCGTCCGAGGTCCGCCCGGCCAGCAGCCTCTACGTCCTGATCGGGATGGTGCCGCTCTCGGAGTGGGCGGCGGGCGTGGTCGCCCGCGACGAGTTCGGGTTCGTGCTCACGGACACGGAGGTCACCCTGCGGCCGGAGCGGCTGCCGATGTCCTGGCCGCTGGAGCGCCTGCCGCTGCTGTCCGAGACCTCGGTCCCGGGGGTCTTCGCGGCGGGCGACGTGCGCGCCGGATCGGTCAAGCGCATCGCCTCCGCGGTCGGCCAGGGCGCGGTCGCGGTGGCCGCGGTCAACCAGTACCTTGACACGCTCTGGGGTGTGGACGCGGAGGGCGACGGGGACATGGATGAGGACGAGGCGAACGTGGACGTGGATGAGGACGTGGAAGAAGGCTGACAGCCGGCGGAGCGCTGCCTGGATGGTCTTTCCGGCATGACCCTCCTGGAGCTGGCCGAGGGACGGGTGCTGGACTACCTCGTGGCCGGTCGAGCGGACATCCTCTGAGGACCGGATGGCGCCACCCGGCCACGGCGGCTGGCTGGCGCGCCGCATACCCGGCGCGACCGCCCACCTCGAACCCGGCGAAGGCCACCTGTCACTGATGCTCGGCGCATTCGACGCCATCGTGACCGAGCTGACTGGGCATCTGACCTGACGCGCGACCCGCCGCAGCGCGCCACGCCACGCCACGGCGATGCGGTCGCCGTCAAAAGGTCCGCTTCGGCCAGGCAGCGCAGGGGCGCCGGCGGCCGGCAGCCCGGCCGGGCTTCGCCGTCACAACCCGAGCGGTTACAACCCGAGCGCCTCCAGGCTCGCGCCGACGACTTCGAAGTCTCCCTCCACGGCGACCACGAGGCGATCCGGGTGCAGCGCCGCGCGCACCGCCGCGTTGACCTCGTCCGGCGTGACGTCAAGCAGCCGCGCGTGCTCGGTCGTCACATAGTCCGCGGGCAGGCCGTGACGCACCATCTCCACCAGTCGCGCGCCGACCGCGCCCACGGTCTGCAGGCCGATCGGGGTCGCGCCCGCGAGGTATGCCCTGGTCTTCTCAATCTCCTGAGCCGTCGCGCCGCCGTCGACGTACTCGCCGATGACGCGCAGCGTGTCCGCGACCGCGTCGGCGGTCGCGTCCGTGCGCACCTCGGCGGCGAACGAGAACAGGCCGACCGGCCGCCCGAAGTCGAAGCCCGCGTGCGCGCCGTAGGTATACCCCTTCACCTCGCGCAGTTCGTGGTTGAGCCGCGAGGTGAACGACCCGCCGAGGATCGTCGACCCGAGTCGCAGCGCCACCACGTCGATGCCGTGCTCCGCCGCCTTCGACCGGGTCACCGTCGGGTGGCCGATGCGCAGCGTGGACTGCACCGCGCCGGCCCGGTCCGCGACCGCCAGCCGCCGTGGCGAGGAAAGCGGGACCGGTGCCTCGGGCCGGGCCGCGCCGGAGGCCGGGAAGTCGCCGAACACCGCGCGCCCCAGCGCCTCCACGTCGAGCCGGTCGAGGTCGCCCGCGATCAGCAGCGTCCCGGCGTGCCGCAACCAGGTCGCGTGGAACGCGCGCACCGCTTCCGCGTCGAGCGCCGCGACCGACTCCGGGTCGCCTCCGGCCAGCAGGCCGAAGCGGGTCTCGCTGCCGTACAGCGCCGAGCGCAGCGCCGCCTGGGCGCGCGGACCGGGCCTGGCGAAGGACTCGCGCTTGGACGCCACCAGGTCGGCGAGGTACCGCTCGACGTCCGTGTCGCCGAACGCGGGCGTGCGCACCGCCTCGGCCAGCAGGTCCGCGCCCGCGGCCGCCTCACGCACCGGCAGGTCGAGCGAGAGCCGCACCGTCTCCCAGCCCGTGTCCACCGACCAGTTGCCGCCCAGCGATTCGACAGCCGTGCCGAACTCGTCCGCGCTGCGCTTGAGCGTGCCCTCGTCCAGCAGCCCCGCGGTGGCCCTGGCCAGCCCTTCCAGCCCGGCGGGCTCCCGCAGCGCGCCGCCGTCGAGCAGCACGGACAGCCAGGCGATCGGCTGGCCGGGCAGATGCGCGGCGAGGATTCGGCCCGAACCCACGGTGCCGGTACGTACCTCGGGGAAGACATACGGACGCGGGGGCACTATGTCGGGACGCGGCGCGAGCGAGGCAGAGACCGCGTTGCCGGCCGGCGTCGTCGAGGTCTTCGTCACGGCTCTCAGCCCTCCACGTTCGTCGTGCCGGCCACGGCGCCGCCGGCCGCGGCACCGTCCACTCCATCATCGTGCCCTGAATCAGCGGGCAAGTAGGCCAGCGTGATCCGGTTGTCCGGGGCGAACACCCGCGCCGCGGCCTGCCGCACCTGCGCCGCGTCCACCGCGAGCAGTTCCGGCAGCCGGTCGGCGATCTTGAGCGCGTCGCCGAAGAGCGTGGCGTGCTTTCCCAACTGGTCGGCCCGCGAACCGACGGTGGCCAGGTCCCGCGACCAGTCCGCGGTCAGCATCGAGCGGGCGCGGGCGAGTTCGTCCTCGGTGACCCCGTCCTGCGCGACCTGTTCGCAGACCTCGAAGAATGCAGCCTCCAGCCTCGCGAGCGGCACCCCTTCGCGCGGCGTGGCCATGCCGGTGATCAGCGACGCGTGCCAGGCCCGCTGCCAGCTGCCGAGGTAACCGCCCTCGGCCTGGGCCAGCCGCCGCTCGGTGACCAGTTCGCGAAACAGCCTGCTGCCGCGGCCCCGGCCGAGCACCACGCTGAGCACGTCCTCGGCCGCCGATCCCGGCTCGGCGAAGCGGGTCGAGCGGAACGCGAAGAAGACCCGCGGCAGCGGGACCGGCTCGGCGGTCTCGACCCGCTGCGAGACGCCCAGGGCGGCGGGCAGCGGCTCGACCGGCGGCAGCTGCGGACGCGGCCGGGGCGCCAGCGCGCCGAAGTACCGCTCGGCCAGCTCGCGCACCTCCCGCGCCGAAGTGTCGCCGACGACGGTGAGCACCGCGTTGTCGGGGGAGTAGTAGGACTCGTAGAAGGCCGTGAAATCGCACAGCTGCGCGCCGTCCAGCTCCGCCATCGAACCGATGGTCGAGTGGTGATACGGGTGGCCCTGCGGGTATGCCAGCTCGCCCAGCATTTCGTACCAGCGGCCGTAGGGCACGTTGTCGTAACGCTGCCTGCGCTCGTTCTTGACCACCTCGCGCTGGTTGTCCAGCGTCTCCTGGGTAAGCGCGAGCGCGCCCATCCGGTCCGCCTCCAGCCACAGCGCGGTGGCCAGGGCCACGGACGGCACGGTCTGGAAGTAGTTGGTGCGGTCGGAGCTGGTCGTCGCATTGATCGCGGAGCCGCCTACCGCCTGCAGCACGCCGAAGTGCTCGCCCTTGCCGACCTGCGCGGAACCCTCGAACATCAGGTGCTCGAACAAGTGCGCGAAGCCGTGCTTGCCGGGCGGCTCGTGCCGGGATCCCACGTCGTACCAGAGGTTCACCGCGGCGATCGGCGCGGAACGGTCCGGGCACACGACGACGCGCAGCCCGTTGTCGAGGGAGAACTGCTCTACCGGCCAGCCGAACCCGCCGGCTCTCGCGGCCTGGCCTGTCTCGGTCGCGGTCGTGCCGGCGGTGGCCGTGTGTGCCGAGTTCGCCACCCGGATCCCCCTTCCAAAGGTCGCTGAGGCCCGCCTGCCCGTCGGCCGACCGCGCCGCGGTGTGCCCGCGGCGGTGTCCGCACGGGTCGCTTGGGCCGTGTCAGCTCAGCATAAGGTCCCGCGGGTCTACCGCGGCGCGAGAGCCGGGGGCGGCCGCTCGCACCCTTCGCCGGGCCGGCCGGATTCGCCCGCGGGCTGCGCGGTGACCGGCCGCGGTGGCCGGCGGGCGGAAACAGCCGCCCGCCGGAACGCACGTCGGCGTATACTGTCAGAGGCCTGAGACCAGCTGTGCGCGGTCGCGTGTGGGCCTGGAGCGCCGGAGGGGGTCACTGGAGCGCCAGACGCCGCGGCCCTGTCCGGCGCTGCTTCTCAAACCGCGCGGGACACCAGAGACCTTCGCCTAGATCGCGGACTTGGAGGACCAGTGCGCGAGCAGCGACAGGTCGCCGATCACGTCGAGTTGCGGATCGCCGACCTTGCGCCGCCCGTAGGCGAACAGGGCCAGGTCCTGCGCCGTGCCGCGTACGGCCGCCGCGCCCTTGACATGCGCGTGCGAGTAGCGGAAGCCCTCCGGCTCCAGCGTGATCAGCCACTCGCCGCGCAGGTCGGTGCCGTCGAGGTCGGTGGCGTGCAGGTGGATCGTCTCACCGTCGCCGTGCAGGTCGCGTACGTTGGGGCGGAAGAAATCGGCGAACGGCAGGATGTCGAGCAGTTCGTCGACCGCGTCCACGGCCACCGCGGGTTCGATCCGGCCGGCGACACCGGTGCACGCCTCAACGTCCGTGCGGTGGATCGTCGTCTCGTGCAGCATCCGGCGAATCCAGAAGCCCACGTGCTGGTCCGCGCCCCACGAGTACACGGGCGCGTCGGGGTCGGCGGCGCGCAGCACGGCGACCAGTTCGGCGCCGTTGCGGGAGAACCACGCCGGCACGGCGGACCAGTCGGCCGGCACTTGGACCTCGATGCTGCGCTGTTCGATGCGCCGCGGGGTGAGGCTCTCGACGATCGTGGCCGCCCACTTGTGGACGAGCGCCACGTGCTCGGTGAGGTCGGCCAGGTCCCGGTCGCAGCCCGGGATGGGGGCGGCGGGTGAGGTGTCGGCGATCAGCTCTGCGATGCGCCGGATCTCGCCGTCCAGCAGTTCGATCGCGGTCTCGTTGCGGATGGTCCGACGGCGGGGCGACGGGGCGAGGGTGGGCACCGGAGGCTCCTTTGGATCATTCGTGCTGGGTGACGCGGGTACGGCGACGCCCTCGCACGGCATCGTCGACGGTTCTGCTTACTGTGGCCCCGCACTGGGCCGGGTTTCGGCGCGAAAGGGTGGTAAGGCTGGTTGTCCCCCCGGCGGGCGCCGAGCATGCCTTCCAACCGGTATTCCTTAAAGCTTGAGGCCAACAGGCGCTGAACGCCACGTGACTTCCGTCTCGTCGTTCACCGGGGCATCGTGGGGAACGACGTGGCGGCCCAAGAGGCCCTGCGTGGGCGGTATGTTCGCGGCCCGCTCTCCCCTAGGGTGGATAGACGGTTCAGGTGATCTTCATGTTCGCCGACGCGGCTGCCCGCCGCGACGGCAAGGCCCGGATACAGGCGTGAGTTAAGGAGGGTTCCGGTGGGGTGGGACCTGGCGGCTGCGCTGGCGGCATCGCTGTGTTACGGCATCGCCTCCGTGCTCCAGGCCGTCGGGGCCCGGCGGGTCGAACGCAGCGAGCAGATCGACCCGCGGCTGCTGGTGCGCGTCCTCGGTTCGCTGCCCTTCCTCGTCGGCACCGGACTGGACGGCATCGGTCTGTGCTTCAACCTGATCGCGCTGCGGAATCTGACCCTGTTCACCGTGCAGGCCCTGGTCAACACGAACCTCGCGGTGACCGCCGTGGCCGCGGTCCTGCTGTTGCACGCCCGGATGGAGCGCCGGGACAAGCTCGCGGTGACCGCCGTGATCTTCGGGTTGGTGCTGCTGTGCCTGGCCTCGGGGCCGGAGGGCAGGCGCGGGTTCGACCTCGGCGCGCGCTACGGCCTGCTGATCGCGGCGGCGGCGCTGGCCGCGTCGGCGATCGTGGTGGCGAACGTGTTCAAGCAGGTGCATCCCGCGGTCCTCGGCGCGCTGGCCGGTTTTCTGTTCGGCTGCTTCGGGATCGCGGTGCGGGTGATTCCGTCGCTCGCCCTGCACCGGCTGGTGACCGACCCGGCGGCCTACGCGGCCGTGATCGCCTCGGTGACCGGGTTCATGTTCTTCGCCGGGGCGCTGCAACGCGGCTCGGTGACCGCCACCACCGCGGCGCTGGTGGTCGGCGAGACGACGATTCCCGCGCTGGTGGGCCTGATCGCGCTCGGCGACACCGCCCGCCGCGGCTTCGCGCCGCTCGGGGTGGCCGGCTTCGTGCTGGCCGTCGGCGGCGCGCTCGCGCTGTCCAAGTACGGCGAACTGGTCGAGGCCAAGTCCGCGGACCACGCGACGCACGTGTTCCCGCAGACGTCCAACGAAGCGGCCGAACGTCCCGGGGCGTAGCCGGGGGTCAGGCTCCGCGGCCCCGGCGATACATCTCAAACAGGGCCGAACGCCGGCCGAATGCCGGCCTAACGCCGATCGCTCGAACCGGTGACCGAGCGGTCCTGCTGCTGGTCGGCGGTTGATTCGCGGCCTTCGCCGTCCTCGCCCTCGCGCCGGGCGGCGCCGTTCCCGCCGCGCGTCGAAGGGCCGTCAGGTCCGTTCGTCGCGGCGGACGCGGCGCCGCCGCTCCCGGCAGCGATCTTGGCCTCGGTCTCGGCGTCCCGCTGCTTCTGCCGGCGCTTGCTCCAGAAGACGAACCCTGCGACTGCGACGATCACCACGCCGAACAACGCGTAGCTGACCACGTTGGTGTAGTGCTCGATGCGTTGCCAGGCCGTGCCCGCAAGATAGCCGATAAGGATGAACGCGGTTGCCCACGTCATACCGCCGAGCGCGTTCCAGTGCAGGAAGGTGCGGTAACGCATGCGCGCCGTGCCGCACAGGCTCGGCACCAGCGCGCGCAGCACCGCGGTCCAGCGGCCGGTGAACACGGCGCGTCCGCCGAGCCGGTTGATCAGGTCTTTGCTCTGCTGGATGTGCGCCGGCTTGACGAAGCGCTTCGGCGCTTTGTTCAGCAGCGCGTCTCCCCACTTCCGGCCGACCTCGTACCCGACCGAGTCGCCGATGATCGCCCCGGCGATCGCGGCCACGAACACCGCCCACAGCGGGACCTTGCCCTCGTAGGCGAGGAACCCCCCGACGACCACCGCGGTCTCGCCGGGCAGCACGAAGCCGAGGAAGACCGAAGCCTCCAGCGCCGGCAGCAGGAACACCAGGCTGAGCGCTATCCACGGGTTGAGCTTGAGAAGCTGATCGACCAGCCAGCTGACCATCCGTCAGTCCCCCAGGTGCGCCAGCAGCGCGTCGTGCAGCAGGCCGTTGGAGGTGCAGGCGGAGCCGGCGGCGGGCGAGGGGTCGCCGTCGGTGGAGGTGAAGCGGCCCCCGGCCTCGGTGACGATGATCGCGACGGCCGCCATGTCCCACAGCGAGACCTCGGGTTCGGCGGCCAGGTCCACGCAGCCCTCGGCGACCATCATGTGCGACCAGAAGTCCCCGTAGGCGCGGGTGCGCCAGCAGGCACGCGACAGCGTCAGGAAGTCGTCGAGCTTGCCGTCCTCCTCCCACGAGATCACCGAGGAGTAGGCGAACGAGGCGTCCTCAAGGGCCTTGACCTTCGACACGGCCAGGCGTGTGGCCGAGGACAGCGAGCGGCCGCTGTAGGCGCCCCCGGACTGCGACGCCCACCAGCGCCGGCCCAGCGCGGGCGCGGACACGACGCCGACCACGGGCGCCGGCCCCTCCATGAGCGCGATCAGGGTGGCCCACACCGGCACGCCGCGCACGTAGTTCTTCGTTCCGTCGATCGGGTCGATCACCCACCGCCGCCGGCTGCTGCCGCTGTTGCCGGGGGTGTCGCCGTATTCTTCCCCGAGCACCGCGTCGCGCGGGCGAGACCGGCTCAGCGTCGTGCGCAGCAACTCCTCGGTCGCCTTGTCCGCGTCGCTGACCGGGGTGAGGTCCGGCTTGGTCTCGACCTTGAGGTCCAGCGCCTTGAACCGCTGCATGGTCAGCGAGTCGGCTTGGTCCGCGAGGACGTGCGCCAGCCTCAGGTCGTCGTCGTAGCCCGTCACGCACCCAACCTACCGGTTCGGTGGCCCGAGCGGCTGTCGCGGGCGCCGGGTCCGCCCCGCGGCGGTTGCCGGACGCGCTGCCGCCGGGCGGGCCGTGGGTTGTCGCCGGGCGCGCCGTCGATGGACGCGCCGGAGCCGGACGGCCCGCCGGCGCGCGGCTACTCGAACGCGGGCGCTGTTGACGGGCATGGGCGCAGCGGCAAGACTGAAACCGAACGTTCGGTCGGGAGGTGCGCCATAGTGGCCGTGATGCAGGAGCGCGTTGCTCAGGGACGGACGGACGTCCCGCTCGACCTGGAGGCAGGCTTCGAGGCGCTGCTGGCCGCCGACGAGCGGATCGAGCCGCGCGACTGGATGCCGGAGGCGTACCGCGCGACGCTGATCCGGCAGATCGCGCAGCACGCGCACTCCGAGATCATCGGCATGCAGCCGGAGGGCAACTGGCTGACGCGCGCGCCCTCGCTGCGGCGCAAGGCGATCCTGCTGGCGAAGGTGCAGGACGAGGCCGGCCATGGGCTCTACCTCTACTCCGCTGCCGAGACCCTCGGTGTCACGCGCGAGGAACTGCTCGACGCGCTGCACAACGGCCGGCAACGGTACTCGTCGATCTTCAACTACCCGACGCTGACCTGGGCCGACGTCGGCGCGATCGGATGGCTCGTGGACGGCGCCGCCATCGTGAACCAGATCCCGCTGACCCGCTGCTCGTACGGGCCCTACGCCCGCGCCATGGTGCGCATCTGCAAGGAGGAGTCGTTCCACCAGCGTCAGGGCTACGAGTCGCTGTACACCCTGGCGCACGGCACCCCGGAGCAACACGCGATGGCCCAGGACGCGGTCGACCGCTGGTGGTGGCCCTCGCTGATGATGTTCGGGCCGCCCGACAGCGCCTCCGCGCACACCGCCCGCTCGACGCACTGGAAGATCAAGCGGCACGGCAACGACGAACTACGCCAGCGTTTCGTGGATCTCACCGTGCCGCAGGCCGAAGTGCTCGGTCTCACGCTTCCGGACCCGCGGCTGGCGTGGAATGCTGAAACCGGGCATTACGACTGCGGGCCGATCGACTGGTCCGAATTCGAGGCTGTGCTCGCCGGAAACGGCCCGTGCAACCGGCAGCGCATCGCCCGGCGGGTATCCGCCCACGAGGACGGGGCATGGGTACGCGCCGCGGCCGCCGCGTACGCGGAAAAGCACGGGCACCGCGGTGAGGACGGCAGGGAGATCGAATGAGTGCGGCCGACCCGACTCCGGCGGCGAGCGGCGCCGCGCGGACAAGCGCTGCGCCGGCCGGCACCGTGTGGGAGGTCTTCGTGCGCCCCCGCCGCGGTCTTTCGCACCAGCACGTCGGCTCGGTGCACGCCGCGGACGCGCAGCTCGCGCTGCGCCGCGCCCGCGATCTTTACACCCGGCGCGGCGAGGGCGTCTCCATCTGGGTCGTTCCCGGCGGCGCGATCAGCGCCACCAGCCCCGATGAGAAGGACCCTTACTTCGCCCCGGCCGCGGACAAGACATACCGGCACCCCACCTTCTACCAGCTGCCCGAAGGGGTGAAGAACCTGTGAACCGCGGCCTGGCCCAGGACACGCACACACAGGGTTTCCGCCCGGTGGAGAAACCGGTGGAGGAGTACGCGCTGCGGCTCGGCGACGACGCGCTGGTGCTCTCGCACCGGCTCACCGAGTGGCTGACCCGCGCCCCCGACCTGGAGGAGGAGGTCGCGCTCGCCAACATCGCGCTGGACCTGCTGGGCCAGGCGCGCTTCCTGCTCGGCTTCGCCGGGCAGTCCACCGCGCAGGACGAGAACCTGCTCGCGTTCCGCCGTGGCGAGCGCGACTACCGCAATGCCCTGATCACCGAGCTTCCCAACGGCGATTTCGGGCACACCGTCATCAGGCTGCTGTTCTTCTCGGTGTACCAGCGGGCGCTCTACCGGGCACTGGCCGGCAGCGCCGACACGGCTCTGGCCGCGTTCGCCGGCAAGGCGCTGACCGAGGTCGAATACCACGTCGAGTACGCGGCCGGCTGGGCCGTCCGGCTCGGCGACGGCACCGAGGAGAGCCACGACCGCGCCGCGGCGGCCGTCGCGCAGCTTTGGCCCTACACCGCCGAGCTCTTCTCGTCCGACGAACTGGTCGGTGCTCTGGCGGCGGAAGGCGTGGCAGCCGATCCGGCCGTGCTGCACGCCGAATGGAGCGAGCAGGTCGAATCGGTCCTGGCCCGCGCGACACTCGGCGTAGCGCCCACGACCACCTGGCGGCCGGGGGGAGGCCGCCGCGGTCTGCACACCGAGGCTCTCGGCTACCTGCTCGCCGAGATGCAGTCGGTTCACCGCGCGCATCCGGGCGCCGCCTGGTGATCGCCATGCACGAAGACGAACACGGACTCGAAGGCCGAGGCGGAGACGCGCGCAGCGCGCAACAGCTCGACGCGCGCGCCGTCGTCTGCGCCGTCCCCGATCCCGAGCTGCCGTACGTCACGCTCGGCGACCTCGGCGTCGTCGCCGCGGTACACGAGGACGGATACACCCGGTCGGTTCGCGTCGAGCTGACACCGACCTACCTCGGCTGCCCGGCGACCGAGGTGATCCAGCGGGACGTCGAGAACGCGCTCCTGGACGCCGGCTGGCGCTCGGTCGCCGTCGTGCTGCGCTTCGACCCGCCGTGGACACCGGAGCGGATCTCGGCCACCGGCCGGGCCAAGCTCGCCGCGGAGGGCGTCGCGCCGCCGCCGCGGATGCGACCGGCCGGCCACACGCCGGTTCCGGTCTTCGTCGAGTTGGGAGGCGTGCGCGCCGAGGTGCCGTGTCCGCGCTGCGGCGCGGCGCAGACCGAACGACTCAGCGCCTTCGGCCCCGCGCCCTGCCAGGAACTGCGCCGCTGCACCGCGTGCCTGGAGCCGTTCCCCGCGATCAAGTCCTCTCCGGTGAGGCTGCGCTGATGACGAGAGCAAGCGGATGAGGGCGCGCCGATGACCGTGCAGTTCCACCGGCTCCCCGTCGAGGCCGTCGAACAGCTGACCGCGGACGCCGTGTGCATCGTGCTCGCGATCCCCGAGCCGTTGCGCGAGGATTACCGGTACACCGCGGGCCAGCACCTGACCATCCGCTATCGCACCGACGGCGGCGGCGAACAGCTGCGCCGGTCTTACTCGATCTGCGCGCCTCCGCCGCCGGACGGACCGCCCTCCCGGCTCGCCATCGCGGTCAAGCGGCACGGGCCCGGCGGATTCGCCGACTATGCCGTGCGCAAGCTGGGGCCGGGGGAGCAGCTCGACGTGCTGACGCCGGTCGGCGGTTTCCACGCCCAGCCCGGCGAGTTGCAGTCCGGTCGCGTGCGCGTCATCGCGATCGCCGCCGGCAGCGGAATCACCCCGGTGCTCGCGATCCTGCAGGAGGCGTTGCGTACGAACCCGGACAGCAGCGCCGCCTTGCTCTACGGCAACCGCACCGGCGCGGACGTGATGTTCCTCGACGAGCTGGCGGACCTGAAAGACCGTTACGGGCCGCGCTTCGAGGTGCTGCACGTGCTCTCCCGCGAGGACCACGGCTCGCCGCTGCTGACCGGCCGGATAGACCGCGAGAAGCTGCCGCTGCTGCTCGACGCGATCGACGCCGAGCCCGGGGACGCGTACTACCTGTGCGGGCCGATCGGCATGGTCGACGACTGCCGCGCGGTGTTGTCCGAACGCGGCGCCGCCCATGTCAGATTCGAGCTTTTCGACAGCGGCACGGCCCACAAACACACGGCGCTGACTGTGGCGGCCGATCGCGGCGAGGGGCCGGCGGTCACCGGGATCACGGTGACGCTGGGTGGCCGCACGACACGCTGTGAACTGCGCGTCGGCGACGAAAGCCTGCTCGCCGCGATCATGCGCGAGCGGCCGGACGTGCCGTATGCGTGCACTGACGGCGTGTGCGGGACCTGCCGCGCGAAACTGCGCTCCGGCAGCGTCGAGACGGCCCGCGACTACGCCCTGGAACCGGAGGAGAAGAGCGGCGGCTTCGTGCTGACCTGCCAGTCGCTGCCCACCTCGGCGCAGGTCGAGCTCGACTTCGACGCCTGACGCCGGTTCTGGGCCGCACGCTGCGGGTTCGGCTGGCGCTGCGGCAGCGGCTGGGGCTGCGGCGGGGGCTCGCCGTCCGGGAGGATGGGAAGCGCGGGGAGTACCGGCGCCTGCGCGGACGACGGCACCTTGCGGATCTTCGGCCCGGGCCCGAGGCTCCGGGCCGCAGCGCTCTGGGCCGTCGAGCCCTGATCGGCCGTGCTCTGGAGCGTCGAACCCTGAGCGGCCGTGCTTTGAAGCGTCGAACCCTGAGCGGCCGTGCCTTGAAGCAGTGAACCCTGATTCGTCGTGCGGCGCTGAGTGCGACAGCTCCGGATCTCCCCGGTCCGGTCGGCGCCATCACAGGCATCGAAGAGGATGCGCTCTTCCGGTACGTTCAGGCAGGCCAGTCGCGCGAGAGTGGCGCGCACCATCATCGCCGGGCCCGACACGTAGACATCGTGCTCAGCCCAGTCGAACCGCTGCGTGCCGTGTCTCGCGAGCACGTCCGGCAACAGCCCGTGCTCGCCCGGAAAACCGGGATCGTGCGAAACGCAGGGCACGATAGTCAACCACGGAGCATTCGATCGCAGCGCCTCCAGCATCTCCAGCGCGTACAGTTCGTCGGCCTTGCGCACGCCGTAGTAGACGGTGACCCGCCGCTTCGTGTTCCAGCGCGTCAGATCCTCCGCCATAGCCAGGATCGGCGCGATCCCGGTACCGCCGCCGGCCAGCACTATGTCCCGATACGAGACCGGGTCGCAGACCATCGCGCCGACCGCTGCGCCCAGCCGCATCGTGTCGCCGACGCGCGTGTGGTTCACCAGCGCGGACGAGACCCAGCCGCCGTCCACCGCGCGCACGTGAAAAATCAGCCGACCGTCGGGGCGCGGCGCGTTCGCGATCGAATACGGGCGCCACACGCGCGGCCAGCGCAGCGTCTCGATCGTGGCCGCCTGGCCGGGACGGAACGGATAGGGATGGTCGGTCTCCAGCGTCACCAGCGCCAGCGAGGCGCCGACCCTGCGGTGCGCCACCACGCGGCCGGTCCAGAAGGCGGGGGTACTCTTGGCGGCCTCCTGAGCCGCGCCGATCATCGTCCGCACGGCGAACTCGAAGGCGGCCAGCCACGCGGCATCCATCCGCGGGGTCCAGGCCGGGCCGGCGAAGCGCTTCATCGCGGCCAGCAGGCACCGGGTGAGCAGTTCGTAGTGCTCCGGCCGAACCCCGAACCTGCGGTGGTCCCGGCCGAGCAGTCGCAGGTGTTCCACGAGTTCCTGCGGCCGGTCGGCCTCGCGCACGGCCTGGGCCAGCGCCGCGAACAACCGGTCGCGATGGCCGTCCATCATCGGCGGGAACATGTCCCGCAGCGCCGGGTTCTCCAGGAACAGCAGTGCGTAGAAGTGGCCGGTGACCTCCTGCGCCTGACCGTCGACCAGGGCGAAGGACTGCTGGATAAGCCGCGCATCGAGGTTCATGCCCACTGGCTCCTCGGCTCGCAATCGGGACCGCGGTCGCGATCGACCGGCGGGAACCTCACGCTATGCCACGGAAAAGTCACCTAAGGTGGATGTCCGGTGGAAGTCCGTCGCCCGATCGGATGACGTGGCGCCAGGGGGCACGTCCAGCGCCGCGTGTCGGCGCGGCTGGTCAGTAAGCGCCGTCGGAACGGTCGGTCAGCGCGATCAGCAGCCGGCGGACCGAATCCACCCGCGCCGTCGCCCCGGTGTGTTCCGTCGAGCCCTGCGGCAGCCCGGAAAGCCACTCGTCCAGCGCGCAGTCCGGAGCGTCCGCGGCATGGGTGCAGCCGCGCGGGCACTGCGCGATCACCGCGGCCAGATCCGGGAAAGCCTGCATGACCCGGTCCGGGCTCACGTGCGCCAGGCCGAACGAGCGCACCCCGGGCGTGTCGACCACCCAGCCGCCGTACGGCGCGTGCGGCCGGTGTTCGCGAAGCTCTTCCAGCTCCTCGTCGTCGAACAGTATGGGTTGCGTCCACGGTCCGTGCTCGCCCGCTGACGCACTGCGGGCGCGGCGCGACGGGCCGTCGGACCCGGCGTCGTCCCGCGGCGCCGGCTCGGTTCGCGTCGGCGAGTACTCGGGCAGCCGCAGCGCCACCGCCGAGGTGGAGGTGTGCCGACCGCGTCCGGTGACGTCGTTGACGTGCCCGATGGCCCGGTCGGCATCCGGCACGAGCGCGTTGACGAGCGTCGATTTGCCGACACCCGAGTGTCCGACCAGGACACTGACCCGACCCGCCAGCGCCTCGTGCAGCGGCCGCAGGCTCCCGCCGTGCTGGGTCACTATGGCCGGCACGCCGAGCGCCGAATACGCCGCCAGCAGCGGCGCGGGGTCCGCGAGGTCGGCCTTGGTAAGGCACAGCAGCGGCGACAAGCCGGCGTCGTAGGCCGCGACGAGACAGCGGTCGATCATGCGCGGCCGCGGTTCGGGATCGGCGAGCGCGGTGACGATGACGAGTTGGTCCGCGTTGGCGACGATGATCCGCTCGACCGGGTCGGTGTCGTCGGCGGTGCGCCGCAGCACGTGTTCGCGCGGGTGCACTCGGACCACCCGGGCCAGCGCGTCCGGGCCGCCGCGCAGCTCGCCGACGAGCGAGACGCGATCGCCGACCACGACGCCCTTGCGGCCCAGCTCCCGGGCTTTCATCGCGACCACTTCGCGCGTTCCCGCCTGCGAAACGCGGCCGGGATCCCGGCGGGACCGGCGCGTCCGCTCGCGGTGGCCGCGCGGCGAGCCGTCCGGGTTCGCGCCTTCGGAATCGGTTTCGTGCACCGTGTCGAGGTCGATCAGGCAGGTGTAGCGGCCGCGGTCGACCGCGAGGACCATGGCCTCCGCGGCGTCCAGGTGGCCGGGCCGCAGCCGGGAGCGAGGACGCGATCCGCGGGGGTTCGCCCGGATCCTGACGTCGTCCTCGTCGAAGTCGCGCCCTTGCCTCACCATGCGGCGACCACCTTCAGCGGCCCGCGCCGCACCGGCGCGGGCCGGGGCGTGAAGGCCCGACCGGCTGACGTTTCAGCACGAGCGGGAACGGCACACACCGCCGACGACCGTTGCGCCGCCGCTGTCACCCCTGGTACTCCGTTCCGGCGAGCAGCGCGGTCCAGCGGCCGGTGAAGTCGGGCAGCGTCTTGCCCGTAGTGCCCACGTTCTCCACGTGGATCCCGGGCACGCGCAGCCCGATCACCGCGGCGGCGGTGGCCAGGCGGTGGTCGTCGTAGGTGGCGAACTCGCCGCCGTGCAGCGGCCGCGGCTTGATCACCAGCTCGTCCTCGCCCTCGATCACCTCGCCGCCGAGGTTGTTGAGTTCCTTGGCCAGCGCTGCCACCCGGTCCGTCTCGTGCAGCCGGATGTGGCCGATGCCGTGCAGCCGCGAGGGCTCGTCGGCCAGCGCGGCGACCGCCGCGATCGTCGGAGTCAGCTCCGACTCTCCGGACAGGTCGAGGTCCACCCCGTGCACCCCGCCGTCCCCGGTCACCGTGAGCCCGTCCGGCCCGAGTTCGCAGCGCGCGCCCATCAGCGTGAGGATCTCGCGCAGCCGGTCGCCGGGTTGCGCGGTGTGCTCCGGCCAGTCGGCGACCGTCACCCGCCCGCCGGTGACCAGGGCGGCGGCCAGGAACGGGGCCGCGTTCGACAGGTCCGGTTCGATCGTCGTCTCCCGGCCCCGGATCCGGCCCGGTGCCACCGCCCAGCGCTCCGGCTCGGTGTCGTCCACCGCGACCCCGGCCTGACGCAGCATGTCGACCGTCATCCGGATGTGCGGCAGGCTCGGCAGCCGCTCGCCGACGTGCCGCACCTCGACCCCGCGCTCGAACCGCGCGCCGGCCAGCAGCAGCGCCGAGACGAACTGCGAGGAGGCCGAGGAGTCGATCTCCACCAGGCCGCCGGGCACGGCGCCGGTTCCGCGCACCGTGAGCGGGAAATGACCGGGGCGCGCCGAGTCGTCGATGTCGGCGCCCAGCGATCGCAGCGCCTCGATCAGCGCGCCGACCGGGCGCTCGTGCGAGCGCGGATCGCCGTCGAAATGCACGGGGCCGTCGGCGAGCGCCGCGATGGGAAGCGCGAAGCGCATCACGGTGCCCGCGTTGCCGACGTCCACACTCACGTCGCCGCGCAGCGCCGACGGCGGGTCGACCTGCCACGAACCGTCGGCCAGGTCCCCGATGCCGACTCCGAGCGAGCGCAGCGCCGCGGCCATCAGCAGGCTGTCGCGGCTGCGCAGCGGGCGGCGCAGCGCGGACGGGCCGTCGGCCAGCGTGGCGAGCAGCAGCGCCCGGTTGGTCGCGGACTTCGAGCCGGGCACCGTGACCCGGGCGGTGACCGGCCCGGTGCTGGTGGGCGCGGTCCAGAGCTCCGAAGTCGTCATGACTCAAGCGTAGTGCCCCGGCGGCGGGCACCGCCCCGCAAGAGAGTCTGCGCGGCAGGCCCGGTACCGCAGCGGCCCTCGTGGTTGATCTTGATGGGTGACCTCGTGGTCTCGGCGGTGTCGTGCGTGGATGAGTCGCGGCGGTTGATGCGCCCAAGCCGGGAATGCCGCAGGCGCCGTCGCTGTTCTGACGCATTGTGATGGCCACAATCCCTGTAACTTCCGGTCGCGAGTTCGCCGACCTCGGCTTCACGCTGCCCGAGACCGCGGCGGACCGCCGCGCATCCCGAATCGTTGATCAGGTCCCCCGGCGGCTATTCTCGGGGGAAGTCCGGTTGGTTCTCGAACCGGATCCGATCACGGAGGTGGGTATCACGGTGGGCACTGCCGCCGGAGCGCAGCCCGCGCACGAGGCGGAGACGACCGACTCGGCGGCTGCGCAGGCTGCGCGACAACTGGCCGAAGCAGGGGCCGTGGCCGGCCAGGACTCGAGCGCGCAGGAGACGACAGAGCAGCGTGACGCGCGGTTCGAGCGCGACGCCATGCCCTTCCTGGACGCGCTCTACTCCGCCGCGTTGCGGATGACCCGCAACCCGGCCGACGCGGAGGACCTGGTCCAGGAGACCTACGCCAAGGCGTACGCGTCGTTCCACCAGTTCAAGCCGGGGACGAACCTCAAGGCGTGGATGTATCGCATCCTCACCAACACGTTCATCAACGGTTACCGCAAGAAGCAGCGGGAACCTCTCGCGTCCGGAAGCGACGAGATCGAGGACTGGCAGTTGCACCGGGCCGAGTCGCACAGCTCCACGGGGCTGCGGTCGGCCGAGGTCGAGGCGCTCGACCACCTGCCGGACTCCGATGTGAAGGCGGCCCTGCAGGCGATCGGCGAGGATTTCCGCATGGCGGTGTACCTCGCGGACGTCGAGGGCTTCCCCTACAAGGAGATCGCGGACATCATGGGCACGCCCATCGGCACCGTGATGTCCCGATTGCACCGCGGACGCCGGCAGTTGCGGGAACTGCTGGCCGACTACGCCGAGCAGCGCGGGTTCGCCGGGGCGGCGGCCGGTGCGGACGGCCAGAACGGGACCAACGGTCACCGCGGGGACGCTGGAAAGGCGGCGACGGCATGAGCTGCGGGCACCCGCACGAGATCGACTGCGCGTCCGTGCTCGACCGGGTCTACGAGTACATCGACCAGGAGATGGCCGAGGACGACTGCGCGACGGTCCAGCGGCACCTGGACGAGTGCGCTCCCTGTCTGGCCGAGTTCGGCCTGGAACAGGCGGTCAAGGCTCTGGTCCACCGCAGTTGCGGCTGCGACACCGCGCCGGAACAACTGCGCGTGAAGGTACTCTCCAAGATCCGTCAGGTTCAGCAGGGCCTCGCGTCCGACGCCGCCGAGGCGGTCCAGTCGGGCTGACCGGCAGGCGGCCGCGGCCAGCGCGGAATCGGCCTGAGACAACGGCCTCACAGAACACTGAAACGCGCGTTTCACCGAGCGCATTCGCGCTGTCGCTGCGGGTCGCCGTTTTCCGGTGTGGTCCGGATGTTCAATGAGGATGTAATGCACCGAAAGCGGATGCATTTCGCTGACTGTCCGTAGTGCGGCCGTCACGGGCTGTCTGAACTGGATCGATACTTGACACAATGTGGCCGTGGACTTGCTCTCTCTCGGTGGAATTGTGCCCGGTATGGCGTGACAGGTGGCACCATCGTGTCGTTGGACTAAATCGGGTCGGCAGTGCGGAGCCGGCTCGGGGTGGCGAGTACCCCGGTGCGGAGGGGTGGCAACGATGACGGTGTTCGAGTTTCAAAAAGCTCACTCAGGGACGGCTGCGCGTTGGGCGCAGCGACTTCGTGATATGACTCGCGGGCCGCAGTCGGGCGTGGGCGGATCATCCGCCGGCACGGCCGCCGCCCGCGACTCCCGTCCGGTTCAAGCGGACGAGCGGGTCGACGACGGGCCGATGCCGAGGACCGCGAGGGTGTACGTCGCGGGCGTGGCGAGCGCCGCCGTGCTGGCCGCGGCCGTCATCCTGCCCGGGGCCCGCTGGGGCCGGGTCGATCTGGTGCTCTTCTTCGTCCTCGCGGCGCTGCAGGGCGTGATCCTGGTCACCTCCACGTTCCCGAAGTTCGCGGAGAGCCCGGGCGTGCCCGCCTCGGTCGCGGTACAACTCGCCGCAGTCGTGCTGCTGCCCCAGGGCGTCGCCTCGGCCAGCATGGCCGTCGGCGGACTGTGCATCGCGCTTCGCCCCGGCACCCCGATCGACCGGATGGTCTTCGTGGTCTCGGGCGTCTTCCTCACGCCCGTCGCCGGCGAGGTCGTCTACGGTGCCCTGCATGGATCGCGGACGCTGATGCGGCCCGAGATGCCGGCGGCTCTGATGCCGATGGTGTTCGCCGCACTGGCTCTGACCGCCGTGCCCGCGCTGCTGGTCGGCACGATGACCGTGGTCGGCGGCCGGGTCCGGGCGAAGGCCGCGCTGCGCGAGGCGATGCGGCGCATCATGCCGCGCAACGTCGCCTACAGCTTCGCCGGACTGCTCGCCGCGGTGCTGTGGCGGCACCAGGCGCCCGTCCTGGCGACCCTGGTGATGATCGGTCCGCTGCTGGTGACGCGCTGGGCGTACGAGCAGTACGCCGAACAGCGCGCCGCGCACGACGCCACGGTGCGAGCCCTGGTGCAGGCGGTTGAGATCAAGGATCTCTACACGCGGGGGCACAGCGAGCGGGTCGCCAAAGGCAGCGAGATGATCGCGCGATGGCTCGGCATGGAGGAGGAACGCATCTCCATCCTGCGGTACGCGGCGATCCTGCACGACGTCGGCAAGCTCGGCGTACCGACGCGGCTGCTGCAGAAGGACGGAAAGTTCGACGAGGCCGAACTGGAAACCATACGGGTCCACCCCGTCCGCGGGGTCGATGTGGTGCGCGACATCGCTTTCCTGAACGAGGCGTACACGGCGATCCTGCATCACCACGAGCGGATGGACGGTCGCGGCTACCCCACCGGCCTGGCCGGGGAGCGCATCCCGCGCTTCGCACGGATCATCGCGGTCGCCGACGCATTCGACTCGATGACCTCGACCCGCTCCTACCGTCCGGCGCGCTCGGTCCCGGACGCGCTCGCCGAGTTGCGCGGCTGCGCGGGCAGCCAGTTCGACCCGGTGATAGTGGAGGCGATGCACCAAGCGCTGGCTCACGCCGAACGGGAGGGCAAGCCGTGGCTGGGCGACGGTACGCTGCCGGTTTTCGCGCGCAGCGCGCCGCGGCGGGCGGCCCTCGCGGACGCCGGGGCCCTCGAAGCCGTGCGGGCGGCCGGTGTCAGTGGTGTCAGCGCCGGCGGCCCTACGGACGGCGCAGCATCGAGCGGCGCTTGTCCCCTCCGGGTGAGAGCACGATCGGGCGCCGTGTGTGCCGACACGGCCTTGCCGTGCCCTCACGGCGATAAATGCGCCGCGGACGGCTTCGACCACGACGACCCCGCGTTCATGGTGCCTTCGCCGCTGTCAGAACGGAGCCTGTCAGAACGGAGCCTGTCCGAGCGCGAGCGGCAGGAACCGCCGCCCCACGCGCCGCTGCGAGGGCGCCGGTGACGCCGCTGGGAGGGCTCCAGGACCGCTTCCGGGGCATAACGCGACAGCCGGCCGGCCGAAGGACGTCACAGCCGCGTTGCGCGCCCGGTGACGCCGCGCGGTGGGCGTTACCGGGGCGGTGAGCATGACTGGTTCGAGCGAGCACGCCCGGTTGCACCTGCCACTGAGCGCCCCGACGCTGCTGACCTCGATCGCCCTGGTCGTGACCGGCGCGGCACTGCTGGAAACGCTCCTGCGCGGGGTGGCGCAGCCCGGCGTGGCCGCGGCGTTCGGCGTGACCATCGCGCTCGGTGAGGCGATTCGGATCGCGTTGCCGCTCGGCCGGGACTCCGCGCCGCTGTCGTCGACCGCCGCGCTCGCGTTCGCGCTGAGTGTCGCCGTGAACGGCCAGCGCACGACCTACGGTGCCGCCGAGGTGATCGCGGTGACCGGGCTGGCCGTCTTGTGCGGCATGGCCGTCCAGGCGTACGCGGGACGCCACCCGCGGCCCGGATATCTCGCCCGGCGGGTCCTGGCCACCGGATTCGCGGCCGTGGTCTTCCGCGACTGGATCCTGCCGGGTCCGGCCAGCGGTCTGCTGGACCGCCACACCATGCCCGCGTCCGGCGCGCTGCTCGCCGCGGTGGCGCTCGCGGCGCTGTTCGTCGACAACCTGCTGGTCTCGGTGCTGGCGCGGCTTGAGCCCGGGCGCGCGCCGCTGGTCGACACCGGTCCTTCGCGGCGGGATCCGGTCGGCCTGACCGCGCGCCCGCGCCCCACGGCACGCCGAATGCTGCTCGCGTTCCGGGAAGACTGCATGGCGACCGCATGGGTGTGTCCGACGGTCATCCTGTTCGCCGTGGCCATCGCGCTGACCGCCCGCTCACTCGGCCTGTGGGTGCTCCCGATCGCCGCCGCGCCGATCCTGGTGGTGCAGCGCTCGTTGCGCCGCTACGCGCAGATCAGCGCCACCTACCAGCAGACCATCCGCGCTCTGTCGCGGGTGACCGAACTGGCCGACTACACCGAGCCCGGCCACGCCCGCCGGGTGTGCCATCTGGCGCTGGCGATCGGCCGCGACATCTCGCTGCCCGACACGCAGCTGCTGGACCTGGAATACGCGGCCCTGTTGCACGACATCGGCCAGCTCTCGCTGACCGACCCGATCCCCGGCGGCGCCACGGTCCTGATCGCCCGGGAACGGGCCGCCTCGGTGGCCTCGCTGGGCGCGGACGTGGTGCGCCAGACCGGAGTGCTGGACCGGGTCGCGGACATCCTGGAGTGCCAGTGGCGGCCCTTCAGCCCGCAGCGCGCCGACGAGCCGGTCCTGCTCGCCGCGGCGATCATCCGGGCCGCGAACGCCTACGACGACCTGGTCGGCGGGGCGCTCGACCCCGACCGCAGGCTGGCCGCGCTGCGCCGGATCAGGCTCGGCATGGCCACCGAATACGATCCGCGCGTCGTCGAGTCACTCACCCGGATCGTGGAGAGTACGCAGCCGTATCCCGGCTGAGCGACGGCGCCCGGCGAACCTGCCCGCTACAAAGCGCGCCGCGAAAGATTGGCGCGCACGAAGCCGTGCGGCACGCCTCCGCTGTGCGACCATCAGGACAGCCGCGCCGCGAGCCGGACCGTCTTCCGGTGCCCTCGCGCAAGACAGACGGGAAGGGACCGGCATGCCAGAGGTGGTCCGCGCCGAGATGGTGGCCAATGTCGCCGAGGTCAACGTCAAGATCGGCGACACGGTCGAGGCCGGCGGAGCGCTGGTGCTGCTGGAGTCGATGAAGATGGAGATCCCCGTGCTGTGCGAGGTCGGCGGCAGCGTGACGGAGATCCACGTGGCGCCGGGTGACGTCATTCAGGAGGGCGACGTCATCGCGGTCCTCCAGTAGCGGGGTTTCAGCGCTGCGCGCCGTCGGCGGTTCAGCGCTCTGAGAACCAATCGACGCTGTCTCAGCCCGCCCGCGTGCCGATGCTCCCGTGCACCGAGCATCGGGCGGTCCATCCGGTTGGCAGGACCTGCACGACCATCCGGCGCGCGCATCGGCCGCAGTAACGCGGCGGCTCCAGTTCCAGCCGCGCCGCGCAGGCGACGTGGTCGGCCTCGACCGCCGGCGTGCCGCACTGACCGCAGTACCCGGCCGCGGTGTCCATCGCGCCCGGCCCGCTCATCACCCGAGCTCCAGAGCGTACGTCAGTAGGCTGAGACCCGGCTTGAACGTCCAGTCGCGCTGCGGCGTGCGCGCGAAGCCGAGCCTCGTGTAAAGCCGCTGCGCCGCCAGCATTTCGGGCTCGGTCGAAAGCACCAGGCGCGGGCAGCCCTGCGCTTTGGCGCGCGCGACACAGGCCTGCACCAGCGCCTCGCCGACGCCTCGGCCGCGAGCCGCCGCCAGCACACCCAGCATCCGGATCTCGCTTTCCGCGTCGCGGCCGAGATTGCGGTACGGCGAACCGGCGGCCGCGTACACCACCGTGCCGAGCAGTCCCTCGGTACCGTCGTCCAACGCCACCAGCAGCGTCGTGTGCGGAGCATCCCGGCGCGGGCGCGCGTCCCGCAGCACCACCAGGTACTCGGGGCTGACGATGCCGTCGTAGGCGGCGGCGGTCACCGCGCCCACCTCGCCGAGCTCGTTGTCGCGGGCTTCCCGCACCAAGACGTCCATGGCCCCCCATCTTCGCATCAGCGAAGGACGGGGAGCCATGGAGTCCTCGTACGCGCGGGAGCCGGCCGCCGGCGTGCTACAGCACGGCCGAGGCCACCTGCGGGGTGGTGCCCTCCGCGGCCTCCTCGAACTCGTAGTCCTCGGCGGCCGTCGCGTCGGTTCCGGCCGGCGCCCTGACCGCCTTGAGCACGAAGTTCGCCACGACCAGCACCACCAGGTTGACCACCAGCGCGGTGACCGCGATGTACGCCTTCTGATGCGTCCACGGGATCGTGGCCACCTGCGAACCGAAGTGCTTCTGGGTCGGGGAGCTCTGCCACCAGGCCACGAGCGTGCCGTACACGATTCCCGCCGCCCAGCCCAGCAGCAGCGCCCAGCGGTGGAAGTACCGGGTGTACAGCCCGAACACGATCGCCGGGAAGGTCTGCAGGATCAGCACTCCGCCCAGCAGCTGGAAGTTGATCGCGGTGGTCTTGTCCAGGCTCAGCACGAAGATCAGCGCGCCGAACTTGACCACCAGCGAGGCCAGCTGCGAGACCTGCGTCTGTTCCTGCGGCGAGGCGCCGGGCCGCACGAAGTCCACCCACACGTTGCGGGTGAACAGGTTCGCCGCCGCGATCGACATGATCGCCGCCGGGACCAGCGCGCCGATGGCGACCGCGGCGAACGCCACGCCGGCGAACCAGGACGGGAACGCCCAGTCGAACAGCGCCGGCACCGCGTGCTGCGCGTTGCCGTTGAGCGAGGCCGCGGTGAAGTGCGCGGCGATCGCCATGTAGCCGAGCAGCGCGATAACGCCCAGCATCAGCGAGTACGCGGTCAGCGCGGCGAGGTTGCGGCGCACCGTGTTGCGGCTCTTCGTCGCCAGCACGCCGATCTGCGCGTGCGGGTACATGAACAGCGCCATCGCCGAGCCGACGGCCAGTGTGGCGTACGGGATCGTGGTGCCCTTCGCCAGCAGGATCGACCCGGCCGGCTTGCCTGTCTTCGGGTTCGGCGTGGTCAAGTGGCTTTGCGCGGCGTCGAAGATGTGCGACCAGCCGCCGGGAATCCGCGTCGGGATGTAAATGACCGCGACGATCACCGTGAGGTAGATCAGCGTGTCCTTCACGAACGCGATCAGCGCGGGAGCACGCAGACCAGACGTGTACGTGTACGCCGCGAGCACGGCGAACGCGATGAACAGCGGCAGGTCCTTCTGCCACGTCGAGCCGTTACCGCCGATGCCGATCACGTCAAGGCATGCCTGGATGCCCACCAGTTGCAAGGCGATGTAGGGCATTGTGGCGACGATGCCGGTCACCGCGACCGCCAAGGACAGCGCGCGCGAGTCGTGCCGTCCCTTGACGAAGTCCGCGGGCGTCACGTAGCCGTGCTTGCGCGAAACCGACCAGAGCCGTGGCAGGAAGATGAACACCATCGGCCAGACCAGGATCGTGTAGGGCACCGCGAAGAAGCCCAGCGCGCCACCGGCGAAGATCGCGGCCGGCACGGCGATGAAGGTGTACGCGGTGTACAGGTCACCGCCGAGCAGGAACCAGGTGACCCAGCCGCCGAAGGACCGGCCGCCCAGGCCCCACTCGTGCAGGTGCCGGTGGTCCGCGGCGCGGCGCCAGCGCGCGGCGAAGAAGCCGAGGGCGGCGACCGCGACGAAGAAGAAGACCAGCACGCCGAGTTCGGTGCCGTTCACGGCTTTTCCGGCGGCGGCCAACGGCGTCGTGGCCGCGTGTACGAGGGTGGTCGCGTGTGTCACTGCCCGGCCTCCGGTCCGTCGCTGTCAACCGTTCCGGACGAGGTCTGCGCCCCACGCCGCTGCGTCCGGTCGCGGTTCATCGCGACGAACGCGACGATCATCAGCACGGCGGTGATGATCACCCACAGCAGTTGGTACCAGTAGAAGAACGGGAACCCGAGGAGCTTCGGATTCGTCTTGTTGAACGAAGGGATCCAGAGCATCGCGACGAACGGCGCGATGAGGCAGACCGCTGCGAGTGCACGCAGCGGGGAGAGGATCGACCGGCCCCCGGCGGGGGGACTCGGCTGATCTGATGTACTCATCTCAACCTCCTGGCGAAGGCGTCGGCATTGACGCCGCAGGGAGGTTATTGCCATGTCGGGCCGGTCGAACGGTCCCGGCGGTTGCGATTCGGTCAAGGTGTTCCGGGATGCGCCTAATGGCATGGGGCGAACCTATGCAAACCCCGGAATTCGCCCGGCGGCGCAGCCGATCCGCTCAGCGGGAGCGCTGTGAGTGGCTCGCCTTGAGCGCGCCGAGCGCGACCAGCAGGAGCAGCGTCAGCGCGTTCGCCGCGATCACCGCGGGAGCCGCGGCCAGGAAGCCGTAGACCAGCCAGGTGCCGACCCCGGTGCCGAACATCGCGAACCACTCCCACGCGAAGTCCTTGGTCGAGCGGGTGCGGAACGCCTTCACCACCTGCGGCAGCCAGGCCAGCGTGGTCAGCGTCCCGGCGACCAGGCCGATCACCGTCGCGGTGGTCATCAGTCCCCTCCCCCTTCCGCGTCCGCCCGGCTCGCCGGCCATCGGGGCCGGATTTTGTGCAGACGCTGTACAAATACATAATCATGGAATGACCCCGGTTCTGTCCACCGCGGCGCCTGGTCCGCCGGGCAACGATTCGGCGAACAACGCCACCCGGCTGCTCACCGCGCTGCACCGGCGCGGCGGGGCGGCCACGCGCGCCGAGCTGACCGCCGACCTCGACTGCGGCCGTTCCGCGGCCGGCTACGCCCTCGCGGACCTTGTCGAGCGCGGCCTGGTCACAGTGGACGAGCATCCGCAGCATCCGTCGCAGCACCCCGCGAACGCCGCGTCGGCCGCCACCGCCTGTCTCTTATACAAATCTGACGCTGCCGCCGACGGAGAGAGTGTAGACCCTGGTGGTGACGGACAACTTAAAAAAAAAAAAAA